>JAIKZD010000018.1 GCA_024682555.1 Lachnospiraceae bacterium
ATCATCGGGGAATTCTGAACATGAAATTTGTCATTGTTACGGGAATGAGCGGTGCAGGAAAGAGCACCTCATTAAAAATGCTGGAAGATACCGGCTTTTTCTGTGTTGATAATCTGCCCGTACCGCTGATAGAAAAGTTTGCCGAGCTGGCAATGGCGCCTAATTCGGAGCTTTCAAAGATAGCCATAGGCATCGATGTCAGGACAGGGCTTAAGAATATCTCGGCGGCACTGGAGAATCTGGACCGCCAGGGACTGCTCTATGAGATATTGTTCCTGGAGGCAGATGATGAAGTGCTGATAAAGCGTTTCAAGGAGACCCGCAGGAACCACCCCCTGGTAATGAACGGCCGGGTCGAGGACGGTATAAAGAAAGAAAGAGAACTGGTGGCATACCTTAAGGGAAAGGCCACGTACATCATAGATACTTCCCGGCTTCTTACCCGGGAGCTTCGGATAAAGATAGATGACATCTTTTCCAAAAACCAGAACTACGCCAATCTGTTTATCACCATACTCTCCTTTGGATATAAATACGGTGTTCCCAATGACGCGGACCTTGTTTTTGATGTCCGCTTCCTTCCCAACCCCTATTATATCGATGAGCTGAAGGATAAGACGGGAAACGACCCTGAGGTCAGCGGGTATGTGATGGGATTTTCCGAGGCGGAGGAGTTTCTAGGCAAGCTGGAGGATATGCTGCTCTTCCTGATACCCAAATATATCAACGAGGGGAAGTACCAGCTGGTGATCGCCATCGGCTGTACCGGAGGAAAGCACAGGAGCGTTACTCTTGCCAACGGAATATACGACAGGTTAAAGCGCAACGGGCAGTACGGCTTAAGGATAGAGCACAGGGATATCGAAAAGGACGGGAGAAGGTAATGTCTTTTTCGCAGGATGTAAAGCAGGAAATAGCTTCGCATATCCCTCTTTCCAGACACTGCAGGATAGCTGAGCTTTCGGGACTGTATTTTCTGTGCGGTGAAAGCGGCGTAAGAGAGGGCGTGGACAGCATCAGTTTTCATACGGAAAATATTGAGGTTGCAAGATTATGCTTTACATTATTGAAAAAAACATTTAATATAACTGTTAATGCGTGCGTAAAAAGATCAAAGCTCTTATCGTATGCAGTGGGTGTTTTTGGCAGGGATGCCGAAAACGTTAAAGAAACCCTTAAGATCAGTGAAGATATCAACAGATCCATCAAGCTTCTTACGGAGAAGGATTGCTGCCGCCGCGTCTTTTTAAGCGGGGTTTTTCTGGTTTCCGGTTCCATGAATGACCCTGAGCGGTCTTATCATTTAGAGATCGTGTGTGAAGATGAAGGCAGGGCAGAGCTTCTCAGAGAAATGATATGCAGCTTCGGCATCGAAGCCCGGAGTGCTGTAAGGAAAAAGTATCATGTGATCTACGTCAAGGAAGGCGACGGCATAGTTGACATGCTCAACATCATGGATGCCAACAGGGCACTCCTTAGCATGGAAAACACCCGGGTCTTAAAGGATATGAGAAACAGGGTGAATCGGAGCGTCAACTGCGAGACGGCCAATATCAAAAAGACCGTGGGAGCAGCCGTAAGACAGATAAACGATATAGAATTCCTGATGGAAACCGGGAATTTTAAAGAACTGGACGAAGGGTTGAAACAGATCGCGCTCTTAAGGCTTGAAAACAAGGAGGCGACGCTTACAGAGCTGGGAGAGATGCTCAATCCGCCGGTGGGGAAATCCGGTGTAAATCATAGATTGAGGAAGATAAGTGATATTGCCGGGATGATCCGGGGTATTTAAGGTTATCGGAGGGGATTATGAAAACAAAGACTATCACTGTTACGATGGACGACAGGGGTGATGCACGCCCCATTGCAAAGCTTGTGCAGGTTGCAAGTCAGTACGACGCAAGTGTGTATATCGACTGCGATTCAAAGCATGTGAACGCCAAGAGCATCATGGGAATGATGACGCTGGCGCTTAAGAACGGCGATGACGTTAGCGTGGTTACCGACGGTTCGGATGAGGATGCCGCCGTGGACGGGATCGAAAAGTATCTTACCGGACAGACTGCTCTTTAAGGCTTTGAAAAATTAAGTCCTTATAGTGAATTTTTATTATGTTTGTGATAGAATAATATCAATTTTTAAAGAAAGGATGTAAAAAAGATGGCTTTAGTAACTACAACCGAGATGTTTAAAAAGGCTTATACCGGAGGCTATGCCATTGGCGCCTTCAATGTAAACAACATGGAGATAGTTCAGGGTATCGTGGAAGCTGCCCAGGAGCTTAATTCTCCCATCATCCTTCAGGCATCTGCCGGTGCCCGTAAATATGCAAAGGCTGCATATTTAAAGAAGCTGGTTGAGGCTGCGGTAGAGACTTCAGATATCCCCATCGCCCTCCATTTAGATCACGGTGCAGATTTCGATATATGTAAGGATTGTGTGGACGGAGGCTTTACATCTGTTATGATAGATGCTTCTTCAAAGCCCTTCGCAGAGAATATCGAGATCTCCAAAAAGGTGGCTGATTATGCTCACTCAAAGGGAGCAGTGGTTGAGGCTGAGCTGGGAACCCTTGCAGGTATCGAGGATGCCGTAAAGGTTGCCGATGATAAGGCTATGTTCACCGATCCCGATGAGGTTGAGGAGTTTGTTAAGAAGACCGGAGTTGACTCTCTGGCAATAGCTATAGGAACAAGCCACGGTGCATACAAGTTCAAGCCCGGCACGGATCCCAAGCTTCGTCTGGATATCCTCGAGGAGGTTGCAAAGAGGCTTCCCGGCTTCCCTATCGTTCTTCATGGTTCTTCATCCGTACCTCAGAAGTTTGTCAAGATAATCAACGAAAAGGGCGGAGCTCTTACGGATGCGATCGGAATCCCTGAGGATCAGTTAAGAGAGGCTGCAAAGGGTGCAGTATGCAAGATCAATATCGACTCAGACTTAAGACTCGGTATGACAGCAGGTATCCGCGAGCATATGGCAGCTCATCCCGATCACTTTGATCCCAGACAGTACCTTGCAGACGGACGTGCATACGTTAAGGAGATCGTTCATGACAAGATCATAAACGTTCTCGGATCTGAAAATAAGGCTTGAGGTGGATCCGATATAAAAAATAGCTTCGGGGCTGTCGTTTATGACA
>JAIKZD010000029.1 GCA_024682555.1 Lachnospiraceae bacterium
CTGGCGTAATTCTTCGGAAGCACGTTCTTAAGGGTTTTATTTTCATTCTCGATAGCTCTCATGGCGTTATCGATAACTGTTCCGATTTCGGGTGTATGAGCTGCGGATGCAATAGTATTCCATCTTGCTTCCTCAGGTACGAAGAACACGTTCTCCATAGAATATGCGTCTCTGTCATCCTCGAAACCGTCTCCCTCTTTCACGAGTTCATCATATCTTTTGTCAAAGGCGGCAGAAATATAACGGAGAAATATCAATCCGATTATGACCTTCCTGTACTCTGCCGCAGGAATATGCCCCCACAATACGCAGGCCGCATCCCACAGCTGTTTTTCAAATCCTATATTAGCATTTGTCTTGTCGCCCATTACTTTTTCCTCCGATCTATCTTTGAGAGCCACGCCCCCTACTATCCATTATACTCGGGAACTGTCCCATATAAAGGACTTAAACCCTATGTCCGCCATCTTTTTTTACTTCTTGGCGGACTAATTTAATACAAATCTGCGCACATAATCGGCGCTATACTTCTTGGCGTATCCGGCAGATTGTCTGCCGATATGTTCTTGGGCTCATCTCCCAAGTATTACTCCCCTCCAAAAGTACATATTTTATACCCCTATTTTCATCGATATATTTCCTTCAAAAATGCCTACAAAGCCCGTAAATACGCTATTTCTGCTCGAGCAAACAGACAGTCTCAACATGCACCGTATTCGGAAACTGATCTACGGCAGCCATCCTCTCCGGCCTGTATCCATGAGCCTTAAGGATTGCCAGATCCCTTGTCAAACTGGTGGGTTTGCATGAAATATAGAGGATATGATCAGCCCCAAAGTCCATCACCTTTTTTATTGCCTTCGGATTGATCCCGTCCCTGGGAGGATCGAGGATTATAAGATCCGGTTTGTCTTCTATCGTATCAAGGGCCTTTAAAACATCCCCGCAGATAAAATCAACATTATGTAAACCGTTCAGTTCCGCATTCTCCCTTGCAGCTCCAACGGCCTCATCAACTATCTCCACACCCGTAACTTTTTCAGCAACCAGTGAGACTACCTGTGATATGGTTCCGGTCCCGGAATACAGATCAAATACCACAGGCTTTTTTCCGGGCTTCATGGTTGACATAATATATTCCCTGGCCGTATTGTACAGAACTTCTGCCGACAGTGTATTTGTCTGGAAAAAAGAAAAGGGTGTTATCCTGAATCTGAGCCCGCATAGTTCTTCAAAGAAGAAATCCTTTCCGTACAGTATATCCGTCCTGTCATTCTTAACCGCATCCGCCGGGGAATCATTTACGGTATTTAAGATCCCGGTTATCTTTCCCTCAAGCTTCAGTGCAAGCAGTGCATCCCTGTAATCCTCTAAAAGGCTCTTTTCGGTGCAGGGCGTTGAATACTTAAGGCTGCCTTCGGAGGTAGTGACAAGATCCACCAGTATCTCCCCGGTCCTTTCGGCCTTCCTTATCATCAGATGCCTGAGGTATCCGGTATGTTCCTTTTTCCGGTAATAGGGTGTACCCTTTCCCCTGAAATAATATAAGGTTTCCGCAAGGATCTTCCGGTAATCACCGTCAACTATACAGCACTTCGGCACCGAAACGATATCATACATGCTTCCTTTTTTATGTAAACCAATCTCCAGCTCTCCTCCGATACAGGCATCTCCGAAGGAAAACTCCATTTTATTTCTGTATTCAAACTGAACGGGACTGGGTTTTATCCCCTCCCAGATCCTTTCAAGGTCATCATTATCTTCAAACACCGGAGACAGCAGTTCCTTAACCTGTTCTTCCTTGAGTTTCAGCTGTTTATCATAGGGGAGGTTCTGCATGGTGCATCCGCCGCATGTCCCAAAATAAGGACACTTTGCAGTGATCTCGTCTTCTGATCTTTCAGTCACTTCAAGAAGCCTTCCCTCTGCTCTCCCGCCTTTCTTTTTGGTTACAAGGAATCTTATCTTCTGGCCCTTTACAACATCCTTTACCACTGCTTTTTCAGCCGGATCGTCATTCACCCTGCCCTCTTTTGTGATCCTTACTATCCCTTTATTCGGGAATCTGACTTTTTCAACTGTCCCGCAATACTCCTGTCCTTTTTTCATACATCCTCCAGTTTGCAGATCTCCCGGTCATAGGTAAGAATACCGTTCACCTCTTCCTCAACATCGGAGAGCTGCGTATATACCGTTGCCGAAAGCCCCTGATCAATCTTTGGCTCTATGGTCCCGGACATCAGTCTTGAATATCTTGCCCTGAGTTCATCATGGTCCTTACAGTTATGATAACCGTATATCTTATCATACATGGAATGGTCTTCTATTCTGAGCGGAAAACCGCCGAATTCGGATATCGCCGTTGCACGATGACGGCACCATTGAACTCTCAGTTTCAGGAAGTAATAATGCTGGCTTCTGATATCTCCGCACTCCTGGTCAAACCAGCCGCTTGTCGAATCCACGGGTCTGGTCCGGTCGATCATCTTCACTTCCTTAGTGAGCCGTTTTGCATCAAACTGTCCCCAGCCCTCGTTGAATATGACCCAGGTCACAATGCTTGGATGATCATATAAGAGCCTTACGGTCGCCTTCACCTCCCTTTCAAATTCCAGACGTCCTTTTTTGCTCCCACGGGCTAACAGCTTATAGCAGTTATCAAACAGACGGTATCTGAACATATTAAAAACCGTCGGAAGATATGTCACCAGCCAGAATTTATACTGACCTCCTCCATTGACCATATCCTGCCATACAAGCATCCCCGTGCGGTCACAGTGATAATAATATCTCTCCGGCTCGATCTTTAAGTGCTTTCTGAGCATGTTAAAACCGAGCTCTTTCATCTTTAAAATGTCATATAAGAACGCCCTGTCAGACGGCGGAGTATAGAGTCCCTCCGGCCAGTAGCCCTGATCCAGAACACCTTTCTGGAAATACGGCGCATCATTTAAGCAGATCCTTGGATGAGCATCGGGCTCACCGTATTTTCTTCCGATGCTTATACTTCTGAAGGCAAAATATCCGCTCACCTCGTCCGAAAAAACTCTGAGCCTGAAATAATAAAGATTCGGTTCCGAAGGGCTCCAGAGCCTCCGGTCGGGCACATGAAGATCGATGAATATCCTGTTATTTCTGAAGCTGATCCTTTCAACGTTAAGCCTGATATCCGCTATCCCCATCCCGTCGAGTATCCAATAATCCTTATCACCGAGGGCAGACAGGCACTCCTCGGTAAGATCCTTCTCAGAAGATCTGCATACGGAGGCATCAAGACCGGCTGCCGGATCCGTATAGGACTGTTTAACGTAAAGCTTCACCTTTTTTTCCGAAGTAAACTTCATCCGGTTGGATATGCTCTCAAACTTATGCGATCTTGTAGTTTTTAATATATCTGCCGGATCAGCAACTTCGGATATACTTAAATTCATAAGTATCTCCATATGAACAGCGCCGGTCTCCGGATCGGGATCGATCCTGTATTTCTTAATGTATCTAAGAGGAGTGCATTCCATCCAGACACTCTGCCAGATCCCGCTCTGTGCGGTATAAAACATCCCGCCCCGGTTTAAAAGCTGCTTGCCTCTGGCATGATACGATCTTTCGGTGCTGTCCCTCACAGCTAAGATTATCTCCACACTCTTATCGGAAGGATGTACAAGCTCCGTGAGATCCACGGTGAACGGAAGGTATCCTCCGGTATATCTTCCTGCCTTTCGTCTGTTTATGTAAACCAAACACCTCTGATCCACAGCTCCGAAATGCAATAACAGTCTGCTGTTGTCATTATAGCCGGATGGCAGCTCCACTGTCCTTCTGTACCACAGGATCTCATCGGGCTTTAACTGCCGCGATACACCCGACAGGAAGCTTTCCGGCGAATAAGGGACAATTATCTTTCCGTTCCAGAGAACATCATCAGGTCCTCCTATGTCATTTGGGGAAAAAGCATAATCCCATTCCCCGTTTAAGTTTACATAACTTTTCCTTTTCATCCGGGGCCGGGGATATTCCGTCAGAACCTTTTCCTTATCAAACTCCCTGCCCCACACGGTCAGGAGCTGTCTGCATTTTTCTGCCATCTTTATTCCGCCTTTTTGCTATTTTGTTTCTGATGATATAAAATGATTATACTATTTTATCCGTCTTAAAGCGAACATTAAGAGACGGAAGTGATCTTTTCAGACGCGTGCGGCAGGCCTTTAAGATACCGCAGGACAGTAACAAGAGGACCTTATGTCAGATAATACGGAAAACAAAACCATAACAGGCAGACTTCATCTTCTGGATGCCATCAGAGGTGCTGCCATGATCTCAATGATCGCCTATCACTTCTGCTTTGATCTTTTTGTAATGTATAAAGGCGTCCGCTACTGGTCGCAGAAGCCCCCTGTCTTTGCCTGGGAACAGATCACCTGCTTCTGCTTTATCATCCTTTCCGGTTTCGTATGGAATTACGGTAAGAAAAAGTGCATTAAAAGAGGCCTCTTTGTAAGCTTCTTAGGAATCGTTATCACCGTCGTTACGATGATAATGAGCCCTGAGCTTCCGATCTATTACGGCGTGCTGTTCTTTCTGGGCGCCGCAATGATCCTTATGTATCCTCTTTCATTCATCCTTGATAAGATACCGGCTCTCCCCGTTCTTATCGCAAGTACCCTCATGTTTTTGCTGACCTTCAGTATCCGCGCAGGTTATATCGGGATATATACGACAAAGCTGATAAAACTGCCGGAAAGCCTGTACAGATATGATCTGCTCACTCCCGTCGGTTTTCCGACGAAGGACTTTCTGTCCGGAGATTACTTCCCCCTCATTCCCTGGATCTTCATGTATACCGGCGGCTATGCTCTTTTTCGCCTTATCGCAAAAAAAGAGAGCTTTAAAAGGATCGCATCCCTTAAGCTCCCCGTTCTTTCTTTCATAGGCCGGAAAAGTCTCTGGTTCTATATGGTTCATCAGCCCGTGTGTCTCGGTATCCTGATGCTCATAATGCGGTAAACCGTGCTCATCCGATTATGGTTCCTCCGCCGACTACCGTATCCCCATCATAAAATACTGCCGCCTGTCCCTTTGTTATGGCTCTCTGGGGCTCATCAAAGGTGACCTTTATATGATCCTCATCCGTCATGATAACGGTGGCGGGCTGCTCGGTCTGGCGGTATCTGATCTTTGCCTTTACCCGCATCGGCTCATCTATCCGGTCAACGGAAATAAGATTGATATTACCGGCGATAAGCTCATTTGAGAAAAGATCCTCGTTTTTTCCAAGAGTAACGGTATTGGATACCGGATCTATATCTGTGACATAAAGCGGACACTCAGCAGATATTCCAAGACCCTTTCTCTGTCCTATGGTATATCTTACGTATCCCTTATGCCTTCCGAGTACCCGGCCCTCCTTATCCTTAAAATCTCCCTCAGGGTAGGTCGTCTTTCTGTATCTTTCAAGGAATTCTCCGTATTTTCCGTCAGGGACAAAGCAGATATCCTGACTGTCATGCTTCTGTGCATTCACAAAACCGTTCTCTGCCGCGATCTTTCTTATCTCATCCTTGGTATATTCCCCGAGAGGGAAACATATCCTTGAAAGCATTTCCTGCGTAAGCATGTACAGCACATAGCTCTGGTCTTTTTTCGCATCCCTGGCCTTATGCAGCAGGTATCTCTTCTTCTCCTCATCATAGGTTATCATGGCATAATGACCTGTCACCAGAACATCACAGCCGGCCTCATCCATCTTCGAATACAGATGATCAAATTTCAGGCATCTGTTGCATTCTATGCAGGGATTGGGCGTATGTCCCCTCTCATAAGCAGCGGCGAAGGGTTCTATCACTTCTTCGGTGAACAGATTTTCAAAATGAAATATCTTATACGGTATACCTATCCTGTCACAGACGCTCCTTGCATCCTGTGTGTTCTCGAGGGAACAGCAGGTGTCAAGAAGATCCTTCCCTATCATGTCGTTCTCATAGAGACGCATGGTACATCCGGTACAGTCATATCCCTTTTTTTTCATAATAAAAGCGGCGACACTGCTGTCAACGCCGCCGCTCATTGCTATCAATGCCTTCATTACGTAACCTGTCAGTTATCCTCTTCTTCGAAAAAATCGTCCTCAAACTCATCCTCGTCATCTATCTCGTCATCAAAATCATCGAGATAATCGGGGGTAAAATAATAATACAGACCGATCACCACAGCGGCAAACACTGCGATAAACACGATGATGCTGACGATGATCCAGATGTTTGTCTTCTTTTTCTCTTCCTTCTCGATCTCGTTCTTTTTCTTGAGGATCTCTCCGACTTTTACCGCATTTATCACATCATTGGCTTTTTCAAGAGTTGCCTCCTCCTGAGCCTTTATCGTTTTTATAATGTCAGTCACCTTATCAAAATTCAGGTTGTCAAAATTCAGCCTGTCCATATTCAACTTGTCCAGATTGATATTTCCGAGATTCAATTTACTCATAAGCTTATCTTCTCCCTTCCGGATTGAATTAAATATTTCTGCCGATATCATTCCCCGGGAGCTGACTGATCAAAACTCCCGTCCTATCAGTTATAGTTTACTGTATTTTCTTCAGCTTTGCAAATGCTGCGAACATTTTTTTGACTCCGGGTCCGTCAAATTCCACGGTCACCTCATAATCTCTTCCGCCGGTCTTTATATCGGTCACCGTACCCTCTCCGAATTTTATATGCCTTACTCTGTCGCCTTTGCCATACTCAAGCTCATAAGAAGTTCCCGGATTTAACTGCGCCCCCTTTACCACGGCCTTGTCCGACAGCATGAAGGGCTTTGAGGCGGGCGGCGGATTTTTGGCGCTTAATCCGGCCGAAGCATAGGGTTTCTGCCTGAATACGGCCCTTTGCTCACTCATGCTCTTTGCCGAAGGTATATCATCCTCCCTCATTTTCGGGAGTCTCGGATTCATGTCAAAAAGCTCTGAAGGGATCTCGGTCAGAAATCTCGAGGGAGCGCTGTATCTCGTCTCACCCCGTACCATTCTCGATCTGGCCATCGTCAGGGTAAGATGTTCTTTTGCCCGTGTTATTCCCACATAGCAGAGTCTTCTTTCCTCCTCCAGCTCCGACTCATCCTCCGAATTGATGGACATATAGCCCGGAAACAGCCCTTCCTCCATACCCGTGATATACACATAGGGAAATTCGAGTCCCTTGGCTGCATGAAGAGTCATCAGAAGCACCTTGTCATCATTATCGGAAACGTTGTCTATATCCGCAACAAGGGCCACTTCCTGCAGAAAAGAGGACAGAGATCCTTCTTCATTTCCATCTTCATAGGCAATTATCTTGTTCAAAAGTTCTTCTATGTTCTCTACCCTTGTCTGGGCATCATATTCATCCTTCACATCCATGTTATCGATATAATCCGTGTATTCAAGGATATGGCCCGTAAGGTCTTCGAGAGAGAACACCTCCGCCTTTTTTCTGAAATCCTCGATCATATCGATAAACTCATCGATCCTTTCCATCGTCTTTCCGGAAAGATAATTCCTGCCCCGCTTAAGAGCCTCGTAAAAGGAAAGCCCGTTTGCGGCGGCATAGGTATCCGCCTTATTGATGGTCGTAGCACCGATGCCTCTCTTCGGAACATTGATGATCCTCTTAACGGCAAGGTCATCCCTTCCGTTGTCGATGACCTTTAAATAGGACAGTATATCTTTTATCTCGCGTCTGGAATAGAAATTGACCCCGCCCACAACATTATAAGGGATCCCGGCCATTATCATCTTTTCCTCTATAAGTCTGGACTGGGCATTGGTCCTGTATAAGATCGCGGTGTCCTTATATTCAAGATCCCCTTCTCTCTTGTTTTTCCTGATATCGCTCACAACATAATCTGCCTCGTCGTAAGCGCTTTCAAACTGCCTTAAGTGAAGCCTCTCCCCCGGACCTTTATCGGTCCACAGAGCCTTTGACTTTCTGCCTGCGTTGTTTTTTATAACTGCATTTGCGGCGTCAAGGATATTCTGCGTCGATCTGTAGTTTTCCTCAAGCTTTATTACCGCGGCATCCCCGTAATGATCCTCAAACTCAAGGATATTTCTTATATTTGCTCCCCTGAATCTGTATATTGACTGGTCGTCATCACCCACCACACAGATATTCCTGTATTTTTCCGCAAGGAGCCTCACAAGTTCAAACTGCGCGGTATTGGTATCCTGATATTCGTCCACCATTATATATCTGAAACGTTCCTGATAATTCGAAAGAACCTCGGGACTTACCCTGAATAACTCCACGGTCTTTACTATCAGGTCATCAAAATCGAAAGCGTTGTTTTTTCTGAGGGTATTCTGATATTCCCTGTAAACCTTTGCCGTAAGGATAAGATCGCTGTCATACTGCGCGTCATGTTCCATATCCTCCACGGACATGAGCTCATCCTTGGCATGGGAAACGGCATGGAGGAAATGCCTCTCCGGATACATTTTCGTGTCGATGTTCAGTCTCCTGCAGACATCCTTCATCACGGTTTTCGAATCATCCGAGTCATAGATCGTAAAACCGGTATCAAATCCGAGTATATCCGCGTGTCTTCTCAGTATCCTCACACACATGGAATGAAAAGTGGAGACCCATATGCTCTCGGCACCGTATCCCACCATCCTGTCTATCCTGCTCCTCATCTCGGAGGCAGCCTTGTTCGTAAAGGTTATGGCCAGGATATTCCAGGGATTGATGCCCTTTTCATCGATCATATAGGCGGTTCTGTTGGTGATGACCCTGGTCTTTCCGCTGCCCGCTCCCGCAAGTATCAGCAAAGGCCCTTCCGTATGTCTCACCGCTTTTATCTGTTCACTGTTAAGATTCTCTAATATTCTGCTCATCCGTCCCTCAAAACCGGATATACGATATCCCGCAGGCATCCTGCCGTATACCCGTTTTTCTGTCATATCAAAAAATCCGGTCAAGGTTCCTGACCGGATAGTCTGTCAAATATAAGATTGTAACCGTCGCTTCCGTAATTCAGCGCCCTGTTTACCCTGCTTATGGTTGCAGTTGAGGCTCCTGTTTTTTCGGCGATCTCCATGTAGGTCTTTTTATCTCTGAGCATCTTTGCGACCGTGGCTCTCTGTGCCAGAGCCAAAAGCTCGGTGACGGTACAGATATCCTCAAAGAACGCATAACACTCCTCTTTATCCCTGAGCTCAAGGATCGCCTCAAAAAGAAAATCAACTTCCCCGGACCTTAGTTTTGAAGTCATCATATCCCCCCAAAGACAGTCAGTACACTATGATATTTACACCGGCGGCATGCCGATCTTTTCAAAAAATTTATTCAGCGAGTCCCCGTCAAGGATCAGGAACATATGACTGCTAAGCTCCGTCCTCTCTACCTTGAACTCTTCATCGATCACCACAACCTTGCTTCCGTCAGCTCCGAAAGCATCCACCGGCATCTTGAGAAGCTCGCTAATGGTACAGGACTTCGGCTCGGGCGAGGTGATATCGACAACCATCCCCGAAAGAGTTGCCAGGGAATTGGCACAGGCACCGGAAGTGATATTCCCGAGCTCGCTCAGCACGGAAATGTCCATATCATTGAGCTCCGACAGGGAGGCAAATTCCCTCGGATAATAAACATTTATGACCCTCTTGGCATATTCGCCGCTGATTATGTTTATTATCATCCCGGTCAGATCTTCCTTGATGCCGACCTTGATCCCCAGAACCACGCCCTTATCAACCTTGATAAGCTTCTCCACTGTCGATGAATCAAGGATCCTTATATTGGGAACCGTCATGTCGACCATGGTGCCTATGAAGGTCGCAAGAGCCGTGCAGGCATTGCCCGCGCCTATGTTTCCTATTTCCTTTAAAGCCGAAATGTGCATTTCGGTCAACGCATTTGTATCCATCTGAAATCCTGCTCAATAGTTATATCTGATGTGTCGGTAAAAATTATTATACCAAAAACGCCTATGTTTGTAAAAAAATATTTACCCCTCCTTTATCGGATGCCTGATAAAGAGAAATTTGAGCAAAAGCGGCGTGGCTATGGAGGAAACTATGATCAGAAGTATCACCGAGGTAAAATATACCGGTGACAGAAGTCCCACTGCCAGTCCCTTCTGGGATACGATCAGGGCTACCTCGCCTCTGGTCATCATACCTACGCCGATCTTAAGCGAATCCTGAAAGCTCGATCCCGCAATCTTTGCCACAAGTCCGCAGCCGATGATCTTGCATAAAAGCCCCACAAGGACAAAAGCGATGGAAAACCAGAGTATGCTCAGGGAAAAATCGGAAAGATCGGTTTTCAGGCCTATGCTGGCAAAGAATATTGGGCCGAAAAACATATAAGAATTCACATCCATCTTTCTTGCGATATAATCCGAATCGTGCAGGGAACATAGTATTATTCCCGCAACATAGGCTCCCGTGATATCCGCTATGCCGAAAAACCTTTCGGCTATATAAGCAAAAGCAAAACAGAGGGCAAGTCCGGCTATGGGTATCCTTCTGGTATGCGGAAATCTGTTGTCTGCCCTGTTAAACAGCCTGTACAGAATAAATCCCACAACTATGGCAAATATGAAGAAAAGGATAGTGTTTATTATCACCTGGCTGACCTTTGTGTTATCCGAGCGGAAACCTATCACAAAGGTCAGGACAACGATACCTATAACATCATCTATAATGGCTGCCGCCAGTATGGTGGTACCGATCTTGCTCTTTAAATGTCCCAGTTCCTTAAGGGTCTCCACGGTAATCGAAACACTTGTGGCCGTCAGTATGACACCTATAAAGAGTGACTTGTAAAACTCCGGGGTCGGAGGGGCACTGAAGCCGTAAAAAGCCATATGCAGAAGAGTTCCGCCGAGAAGGGGAACAAAAACCCCCGCACAGGCTATAAGAAAGGCTAAGGGGCCGGTTTTAAGAAGCTGTCTCAGATCCGTGGTGACTCCTGCCTCAAACATAAGGATCACCACGCCTATCTCGGCAAGCTTTACAAGAAAATCATTGGGTTCCACCCATCCGAGAAGACTCGGACCTATCAAAAGACCTGCGAGGATCTCCCCCACCACCTGAGGGGCCTTGCAGGCTCTTGCCAGGATACCCATGAGCTTTGCGCAGATGATGATTATCGCCAGACTCCTGAATATCATATATGTTTCCATTTTATATACACCTCCCGGGCACCGGTCTTATTTCGGGAAACCGCCGGTGCAAAAGATTCTGTGCGAGCTTTATTCTTTTGAATTATTAAGCGGTCTTACTTTATATACAAGGGCGTAGTCATCGATGCCCGAATTCACGAAGAACCTTCCTTTTACACGTTCCATGACCTTTCTTGCATCCTCGTATGCATCCACGGGGTAGATGATCAGGAACTGATCCTCGGAATATCTGCAGATACTGTCACCGAGTCTCAGCTCGTGACTTAAGCACCTCTGCAGGGCCTGCATCGCTCTTTCATCCTTAAGAGGATCCCTCTCCATTCCGAGACTTCTTAAGGTCACCATGGATAAGAACATGGTCTCTCCCGTCCTTAACAGAAGCCTTCTCTGTAGCTTATAGACCTCTTTGAACATCTCGTAGTCACAGATGAAGGCCGTCTGCTCCATGCCGCCCTTTTCCATGTCATTCTGCAGATAGTCTATCTTTTTTTCCATGTCCCTGCAGGAAGCGGTGATCACCCTGTATTCATTTTCGAGCTCATCATCCTCCGCGCCTTTAAGCTCCGCAAGCTTAAGCTCATTTCTTAGCAGAATGGTGTCGCCGCAAATGTCAATGGCCTTTTTGCAGATCTTTATCACATCATCATATTTGCCGTCTTCCTTTAAAAGCTTCGCATAGGCTAAAACGGTATTTACGTACAGATCCCTGTAATATACCCCCTTCGGGACCTCCCAGTGCTCTCTTTCAAAATCGGGAAGGAGATTGCCCCTGTATATCTCTATGGCTCTCTTAAGGTATTCCTCACGCACGGATCTGTCGGCCATGCTGCTGATGCCTAAGTTGGAATAATCCTCAAAATCATAGATATCTATGTCTATGTTCTGCTTGTGATTCCACTGGTATGTGCCTCTCCTGCTGATTATGGAATCCGAGAGTTCTTCCACGCCCACGGTATCTATAAGCGATCTGTATCTGTACAGAAGCGTACGCAAAGCCGTTCCCGGGTTGGAATAATCCTCCCCCGACCATAACAGTTCAAAAAGCTCCGAGTGCGGTATTGCCCTGCCCTTGTTCAATAAAAGGTATGACACTAAAAGCTTGGTCTTTCTCGTATGATTCAGGCTGTCAAGTATCTCCTCGCCGTCCCGTAATATTTTCAGACCTCCCAACAGCCTAATTGTTATCTGCGCCATGTTTCATCCTCCATCCTGCATAAACAATCCCTGATACTGTATATTCTTTATATAATCCATAATATCGTGCGATATTACCGCTTCATCCTCATATGTATCCGCCCGGACTTCGTTTTCGGCTCTGTTTCCGGCTTCATTTCCGGCTCCGTCTCTTTCATAGTCGATCAATGCGGCCGCTATGTCCCTGTTGGCCACCAGATTGTTATTTCCCCTGACATATATCCTGTCAAGTGCTATTATGCTCCCTTCCACGTTGGTATCCGGCTCGATTATCACGTTTCCGCTTGTGATGACCACTCCGGTGAAATCATCGGAGAGGATGACATCATAGTTGGAAAGTATCTTGCGGAAGGGACCCCCGTAATCACTGTCATTATCGGAATCATAATAATCATAAAGGCTTAAAAGACCTTCCGTATCCGACAGGATGCTCTGCTTTTCGCTTAACAGCTCTGCGTCCTTCAGATCATCCGAAAACTCTCCGTTCAGATTTACCACATTGTCCAGATTGTATCCTTCGATCTCATTTATTGCCTGGCCGAAGATCCTCACCGGCTCGCTTTCGGTCCCGAAGACCACATAAGAACTCTTTATGTTTATATCCGACAGAGATATCACCTTTTCAGAGTTGAAGGCTATCTGGGTGGACAGGATATTTATGCCTCCGTATCTTCCGACCTCACCGTACATTCCCTCGGCTCCGCGCCTCTCGTCGCGGGAATGGGATCCTGCGTAAACATTTCCTATGACGGAGGAAGTGTCGCCCATTATATACAGACCCTTCATGGCAACAAGGGAATAGTCAAACAGTCCGTCGCTTCCGCTCGTAAAATAGGCTCTGGGGTAATCTAAGTTACTGTCATACCTTGCGGCGGTTATCACCTCGCCGCCCTCCGCATATTCAAGCCTGAGCCTGTTGATGGAACACCCGGTGATACTCCCGTCCTTATCATGCTTTATATCAAACACCGGGGTACCGTTTAAACGAATGTTCCCCACTGCTTCATCATCCCCCGAAAGGGTCTTCAGATATCCGGAAATGGTGGAACCGATGTTATCTTCATCGAAGGATCCGTAAAGGGCCCTTGCGTATCTTTCGTAAAAAAGCGCGCAGGCTTCGGTATTGCCGTACAGTTCTTCCGAATTCCTCAACATATTAAGGATCGGTTCATATTCCTCTTCCGCCGTTTCCTTCAGTTCTGTATTGATAAGCCCGATCAGTTTTCCTTCGGTTTCCTTAAGGCACTCCGAAGCATCCAGTTTCTTATGTTTTTCCATAAGAAGCATTGAAAGGGCCCCGCCTCTTACGATCATAACCAGCATAAGAACGGATGAAAGGATCATGACCAGGAGATTCAATGCATAGAAATAACTTTTTGTCCTGCTCATTCTGGCTCCTAAATGCTGCTTACCGCATCAAACATGCTGATCAGCGGCTGTATCATCGACAGGATCACCGTTATTAGAACCGCCGCCATTATGAAGAACATTAAGGGTTCTTTTATGTTCAGATTCCTTTCGGCAAGCCTTTGTGCTTCATCGAGGTTCAGCCTGTGCTCATTATCAAGGCACTCGCTCAGATTCCCCATCTCTTCCCCAAGGGATACAAGCTCTAAATATACATCCGAGAAAAACCCCGAATCCTCAAGGGCCTTAGACAACAGAACATTGTCATCGCATTCCCCGGCAGCTCTTTCAAGCAGGGTCGAAAAGAAAAGATCATTCTTAAACACACCGGAAAGTATCCTTAACGCCTCGGATCTTGTATGGTCGTATTTCAGAAGCTGTGCCATATACTCGGAAAACCTTGAATACAGTATTTTTTTCCTTATCTTTCCATATACCGTATTCTTAAACAGTCCCCCGGAAAGCCTCTTTCCGCCAAATCCGCTGCATCCTATGATGATAAGAACGGCAAGGAGCGCCGTAAAGATCAGCAGGATTATCAGCATGTTGTCCGACAGAAATCCGCATATCATGAATATTCTCCGGGTGAACACGGGTATTTCGATATCTATCCCGGAAAACATGGCGATAAAATGCGGATATATTACTGCCATGAGCAGAAAAACAAATACTGGCACAAATACCGTCATCATCATGGGATACCGGATCCCCCTGTTCAAAAGACGGTTTCTCCTGTCTTCGTTTTTATATATCGTTTCAAATTCCCTGAGACATTCCGACAGTCTGTTTCTCTCATCGGCTTTTTTCACACAGGCCGTAAAGCATTCATCGAAGGCCCCGGAAAGGATCAGCGCATCGGAGATATTCTCCCCTTCCTCTATTGAATCTATAACGGTTTCCGCAGCTGCTTTCAAAGATCTGTTTTCCAGCTGCCCGTGCAGGATCTTTAACGCGTTCAGGTATCCGACTCCGGCCTTTAAGGTCCCGGCAAACTGGCCGCAGAACAATGCGGTGTCTGACGCTTCTATCTTTGAGCCCATTACACACTCCTTTGCAAGCTCATTTTCTGTTCTGTATCACTCTTCAGCCGGAAGCTCCCCGTCTTCCTCTATCACCACACTGTCGGCAGAAGGGCTGACATTCTTTATCCTGTCCTCTAAGGCGGCAGCCCTTAATTCCGGAACAAAGCTCGGATAGTCCACCATACAGATATTAAGATCCACCTCGGTATCTATTCCCGGTATATACCCCGAATCGGTGTACTGCCATATGGTAAAATCAAACATAAAATCATTTTTTTCCAGATACTGGGGTGCCCAGAAGTCATACTCCTGAAGAGTCTCGAGATTTAACTCTCTCCTCATCCAGTTCTCCGAGGCGTATATCATGGGATAATAGCCTTCCTCCCTGATCCTCTCGCAGAAGGCTCTTGCCATATCGGCCCTTAGGTCCTTCGATATCTCGGTGATCCGGGTCCTTGCGGATGCGTCCGATACATATTCCGTATCGTAGGCAACGGGATAGGATATGTCAAAACCCTCTATAGTCCTTATGACAAATTCAGCCTCGGCAACAGCCTCCTCAACGGTTATCGACTGGGTGTAAAAATATACTCCGAGAGGTATTCCTCTTTTATTGCATTCGGAAGCATACTGGCGGAATTTCTCATCCTCTACAAGACCGCCTTCGGAATATCCTCTGTATCCGCATCTTAAGATCACAAAGTCCACTGCCTTTTCAAGCTCATCCCAGTTAACATACTGCTGGTGATAACTCAGATCCACCCCGAGTTTTGATATCTTTTTCCCGTTCTCGTCGTAATAGGCCATAAACCCGTCTTCGATGACGAAATTATCCTGAATATAGGAATTAATGGGAATCTTTCCGTATACCCTCTTCCTCTCCGGCACATGGATATAGGTTATATCATCCCTGGTGGCCTCTAAGCGCTTTAATTCCTCTTCATGGGCGGAGTTGATCGCCGCGATCCTCTCCTGATCCTTAACATGGACGGTTACCATGCCCGATACAAATCCCAGCACGAACATGGTGATCACCAGAAATATGATTATCAGTATTAATCCTGTTTGTCCCTTTTTCTTCACTTCTCTCCCCTGCAGACTTCACCCTTCTATGCCGTATCCGGTCATCATTTAGGTCTTTTTTCCGGGCTTTCTTCCTTTTCGGAAGTATCACTGCCCTTATCCTTTTCGTCGGACGGCGCGGCATTTTCAAGACTTTTTTTCTTCACCATTTCCTTTGCATTCTTCCTTGCGACCGCCGCCTTTTTTTTGTTAATCTCCGCAAGCTTTGCCTTATTCTCCCTTTTCATTATGCAGTTTCCGAAGAATACGGATTCCTCATCTATTAAGAGCCTGTCGGTCTCCACGTCACCGTAAAGCTCGCCAGTTGCCTCTATGTTGGTCTTATTGTCAATGGTAAGGTTTCCCTGTACCACCCCCGCAAGTATGATACTCTCGGCCTTAATGTTTCCATGCACCTCTGCATTTTTCCCGACAACAACGGCCTCCTTGGTGGAGATGTCACCGTATACCTTTCCGTCGACCCTTATGGCGCTTTCCGATTCTATACCTCCGTGAACTACCGTGTCCGCCGAAACAACGGTGGATATGGCATTCACATTTATCCTTACCTTATCTTCATTAAAAAACATAGACACCTCCCGCTTCTTACGGATAACTAATCTATCTGTGAGGGATCCACAGGGTCGCCGCCGAATATGATCTCGTAACCCGAAAGAAAATCCTCATCCTCGGAAACAAAGAGCTTATCACCCTGTTTAACCTCGCTTCCTTCCGTGACTAAAGGCGTCCCGTCAAAAGCGTATACCGATCTGTATCCGTTTTTATGGTCTATGGTCACGGTGTAAGCCAGGGTTCCGTCCTCCGATATTTCCTGGACCGTGCCGTCGGCAGTGACGATGACACTGCTGCCCGCAAGGCTCATAAATACCAGCCTTTCTTTGTGTTCGTCCGCATCATCAAAGGGGTCTTTTACTATGGTGGCCTTTCCGTCAATGGGCAGAACACCCGGCACGTCGGTACGTACTCTTCTTTCCTGTTTCTTATCCGATGTCACGCTCCGGGTTTCCACGCTCTCCCCGGATACAGGTGCCTCGGATCTTCCAAGCTCTGCCTTGAGTTCCCTGTTCTCGGCCTCAAGGGTTTCGATCCTTGTTATGAACCCGTCTTCGGAATAAATGCTCTTATGGCTCTTAAGCAGCAGGGACAGAAAAAGGCAGATAACGATGACCACTACCGCAGTGATGGTCACGACCCATCTCGCCACCGTATCCAGACTCAGTTCAAAGGATCTGGCATTGTCGGTAGTATCGGGGATGAACATCACCGTATAGCTGCTTATAAGGCTTCTCTTCCTTTTTTTCTTTTCCTTTTTTGCTTTCACCGGTCTCCCAACACAGATACCCCGTATACATAATTGTTTCAAAGTTACGCACGGGGGCGAATAACAGTTACAAAGAATAAAAAAATATCACTTACAAACCTAAATGATACTATAACAACCTTTTTTTTTCAACAAAAGTTATGATTTCCGGGTAAGTGTCCGCCGTATGACACCGACAGGGGTATTTACTTTCGATAATTCCTATGATAATATAACCTTGATGCTTGGCATCAATATTGATTGGAGGTATCTGTGATGAAGGGTACAGTAAAATGGTTCAGCAACCAGAAGGGATACGGTTTCATATCCACTGAAGATGGTCAGGATGTGTTTGTACACTATTCAGGACTTAACATGGAAGGCTTTAAGTCTCTTGACGAAGGACAGGCTGTTGAATTCGACGTTGTCGACGGCGAAAAGGGACGTCAGGCAACAAACGTAACAAAGATTTAATCTTAATCTAAGAGTTTTATTAAGACGTTTCTGCTATATATTTCAGTGATATTGTTAGGGGAATTGGTTCGTAGTAAAATAATCCGGATTAGAAAAGATCAAAAAAAGAGATGTTTCGACATCTCTTTTTTATTTGATCAGTTATCACCGTTCATCTGTTTTGACTTAAGCTCCATGCTCTTGTGAAGCTCCGACTGATCCTGCTGCCCTGCCTGCATGGCAAGAGACTGTGCCTGCAGCTGTCTGGAAGCCTCGAAGATATCGGCCTGGGCTCTCTGGAAGGCAGACACCACCTGGGGATCGAACTGAACGCCGGCCCCCTGACTTATGATATTATATGCCTGTTCATGAGTGATGGGCTGCTTGTAGGATCTCTTTGATATAAGCGCATCATATACATCTGCAACGGCAAGGACCCTTGCAAGGAAGGGGATGTTCTGGCCGGCAAGTCCGTCGGGATATCCGTTTCCGTCAAACCTCTCATGATGATACCTTGCCATCTGATAGGTATAGATGATGAATTTATTGTTCGGAAGAAGGTAGGCATATCTCTCTATGGCATTCGAGGCATAAACGGTATGGTTCTTCATCTGAATGAATTCCTCATCCGTGTATTTGCCTTCCTTTCTCAGGACGCTGTCGGGCACCCCGATCTTTCCCATATCATGGAGCTGTGCGGAGAGCAGTATGAGTTCAAAATCCTCCGCAGCGATCCCGTAGTTTATACCTGACATCATCATATCCTTAAGGATGATGCCCATATATCTGGAAACAGCGATGGAATGCATCCCGGTAAATCCGTCCTTGACGGAGATCATATCCGTGATGATGCCTATCAGAAAGTATTCAAGCCTCAGTGAATTCTGCGCATGAAAACTTGCGTTCTGCGCAAGCTGCGTCATGTGCGTATGCACCTGTTTCTTATAGCCTAAAACCTCAAGCTGCAGATCCACCCGTTTTTTAAGAAGTGTGACATTGACCGGTTTATGGATAAAGTCGGAAGCTCCAAGCCTGTATGCCTCAAGTTCCGTTGCCGTATCCTTGTCTCCCGAAATGATAACAAGGGATATCTCCTTGAACTTATCGTTGCTCTTTAACCTTCCCATGAACTCAAAGGCGGGGATACCCACTATCTCAAGGTCTATTATCATAAGGTCAGGCAAAACCGTTGTTTTATTGAGTCTTCCCAGTGCAGCCTTTGCATTGCTCATGGTAACAACGGAGCAGCTCTGCTCGAATGCCCTCTGCATTGCCATAAGTTCGGTATCGTTACTGTCCACTATCATTATTGAGTGCAAGCGATCACCTCCGGGAGCTTTAAGCTCCCCCCGAATATATCAAGGGCACTGCCGACCGTAAAGTTCACCCTTGAAGACCCGAGTTCCTTTATTTTCAGGATGTCCGAAAGGGAAGCGATCCCTCCCGCATAGGTGGATACATAGGGAAGTCTTCCGAGAAGCGCCACGATGTTTTCGTCTATCCCCGCTCTCTTACCCTCTATATCCGCAGCATGTATCAGAAATTCATCACAATAATCCGAAAGTACGGAAAAAAGATCCTCCGTGACCTTAGCATCCGTAAAGGTCTGCCATCTGTCGGTCACCACATAATAGCTTTCGTCTTTTCTTCTGCAGCTTAAGTCGATCACCACATGTTCCTTCCCCACAGAAGCCCTGAGCCTTGAAAGCTTTTTCATATCCAGCTCTTTTTTGGTAAAAATATAAGAAGTGACTATAACATGAGAAGCCCCGTCCTCTATGAATCTTAAGGCACTCTCGTCCGTGATGCCGCCTCCGATCTGCATTCCGCCCCTGTATGCCTTAAGGGCTTTTCCGGCCTCCCTTATGTCATCCTCATATTCCATTGTACCCCGTTTATTCAAAAGAGCAATATGACCGCCCTTCAGACCATGATCGCGATAGAGTGCGGCATAACTGTCCGCTCCCCTGTCGGAGATAAAATTGGATTGAAGGCTCTCCTTATCGTCATCCCTAAGGGTTGCACCCACGATCTGTTTCACCTTGCCGTTATGAATGTCTATACAGGGTCTGAATTCCAATTCTAAGCCTCTTTTTCCATGATGATACCGTCCCTGTAGGCTTCCAGAAGATCCTCAAGCTGGGATATCTGTTCCTTTAATTCGCAGCCGGTATCCGTATCCGAAACCCTGAGTCTGTAGCTTACGGTCTCAACGTTCAGCGAATCGGAATAAACATCTGTCTCGTTCCTGATGGCGGATTCCTTGGATTCAAAGGGTTCATGGGCTGCAAGCCACAGTCCGTGGGAATTATAGATCAGGGTATAGCCCGCTATACCTGTTTTTCCCTGATAAGCCTTTGAAAACCCTCCGTCTATGATGAGCAGCTTTCCTCCGCATTTCACGGGAGATTCACCATTCTTCTGCTCAACGGGGACATGCCCGTTTATTATATGGGAATTTGCTTCATCAAGCCCGAATTCCCGCAGTATCTTTCCTATTACCGCTTCATCGTTTAAGAGTTCGTAATAACTGTTCTTCTTTTCGGTATGGGTATTTTTATCCGCAATGAAATAGCGTTCAAAGGTGGCCAGCTTGTCCTTTCCGAAGACGGGTGATCCGGGATTTGCCCAGATAAACCACAGGATGTCCCGTCCCTTTTCCCTTTCGGCATGATCCTTGGCATAATAGCCCTTCCTCGCATATTCCTCCAGAACATCATACAGGGCTTTTCCGCTGTATTTTTTTCCGAAGACATCAACCTTTAGGAACTCTCCGTTTTCGTCAAGAGGCATGCAGCCGTGATACAGCAGATTGGAATTGTAGATCTTATAAAGGCTCCCCTTTGCAAAAAGAAAACGCACATGCTTCTGAAGCTTCTCACACCTTCTGAAAGCATGCTCAAGCCTCTCCATAACAAGCTCTTCCTCATCGGAAAGCTTATAGGGATCCTCCCCGTCTATCGTGGGAAAATCAACATCCAGCATGGGATAGATGCTGCCGTCAAGGGTAACGGTCCTGTTTTCAAAATCGATCTTGTCAAGAAGGAGCCTGTCCTCCATGTTAAAGGACGGATTCCTCTTTATGAGCTGCCCCTCCAGCTTGAACTGTAATATCGTCGATGCCTTGTGTATCTTCTTGTCAAGCTCCAGATCTTCCTTATTGTAGTCTTTGTTATATTTTATGCCAAAGAGCTCGCAGTCCGTGTCCTTGTATGTTTCAAGCGCAAAAGTGGCCAGAGGAACGAGATTGATCCCGTAGCCTTCCTCAAGGGTATCCAGGTTCCCGTATCTTGCCGCCATTCTTATGACGGTGGCGATACATGCCCTGCTGCCTGCCGCCGCACCCATCCATACAACGTCATGATTGCCCCACTGAAAATCGACGGAATGATAATTCCTGATGGCATCCATCACGATATGAGGCCCGGGCCCCCTGTCAAAAACATCGCCGATTATATGCAGATGGTCTATCACCAGCACCCTGATAAGATCGCAGATCGCGATGATGAATTCCTGGGCGCGCCCTGTCCTTATTATCGTATGTATTATCTCGTTGTAATAGGCTTCCTTGTCCTCGACCTCTACCTTTTCGGTGATAAGCTCCTCGATAACATAGGCAAAATCCTTTGGCAGGGCCTTCCTGACCTTGGATCTGGTGTATTTGGAAGCAACTCTCTTTGTGATCCTCACTAACCTGTGCAGCGTGATCTTGTACCAGTCGAGAAGATATTCGTCTTCATATTCTCCGGAATGCCCCGTGGCCTCCATCTCATCCCTGATCACCATTTCAAGCTTCTCTCCCGGATAATAGATGAGAGTCGCAAGGCTCTTCTTATCCTTAATGCTCAGGGTATTTCCGAATTCTTCATCGATCTTTCTCTTTATGGATCCGGAACCGTTTTTGAGAACATGGATGAACTGTTCATATTCACCGTGTATATCGGTCATGAAATGCTCGGTGGGTTTGGGCAGGTTAAGTATGGACTGGAGATTTATTATCTCAGTCGATGCTGCGGCAATGGTAGGATACTGTTCTGCAAGCATTTTCAGATATTTAAGTTCCGTATAGTCCATCTCTTCCTCACTGCCCTGATATTATCCCAAAGGAAAATATCCCGGTTTCACCAAAACTGTAATGTCTCAGGTATCAAAAGCCTGCAGGCCTATAAATCCCGCAGGCTGTGTTTTCTATCCTATGACGTCGGACATGTCATAATATCCGGGTCCTTTATCCTTCAGAAACTTTGCGGCAAGAACCGCTCCCTTGGCAAACACTCCTCTGGAATAGGCCCTGTGGGACAGGGTAATAACTTCGTCATGCCCCGCAAAGATCACATCATGGTCTCCAACAATGGTCCCGCCTCTCACTGCGGATATCCCGATCTCACCATGATCCCTCTTCTGTCTCACCTGGCTTCTGTCATATACATATTCCATCTTGTCATTAAGGGAATCCCTGATGGTATCCGCAAGAGCCAGTGCCGTCCCGCTGGGGGCATCGACCTTGGTCCTGTGGTGTTTTTCAACGATCTCTATATCGAACCCCGCCTCATAGAGGACTCCGCTTATCTGTTTCAGAACCTTCTGCAGGATATTTATCCCGAGAGACATATTGGCCGATTTGAGCAGAGGGATCCTTTCCGATACATCCTTAAGGCTCTTAAGCTGTTCATCGGACAGGCCCGTTGTGCATTCAACCAGGGGAAGATCCTTTGAAAGACAGTAAGCAGCCACCTTATCCACCGCCGGTGCCGCTCCGAAATCGATCACGCAGTCGGCACTCACATCACATTCCGAGATGTCACGAAAAACCGGAAATCCTCCGCTGCCTTCCCCGGCGATATCCACACCTGCCGCAATCACGGCATCCGGATCGTCATTGACTATATCGGTCACCATTCTTCCCATACGGCCGTTGCAGCCGTGTAATATTATTTTTACCATATTATAATACCCCGTACTCCTGCATTGCTTTCTTAAGAAGCTCTTCATGATCCTTCTCTATCTCGCAGAGAGGTCTCCTTAAGATTCCTCTGTCCCTTCCCTGAAGCTGCATAGCCTTCTTGACGGGTATGGGATTTACCTCACAGAAAAGGGCATTGCATAACGGAATGGCATCTAACTGAAGCTTTGCGCTCCTTGCCGTATCCCCTTCGAGATAGCTTGCAACGATATCGTGGGTCTGTCTGGGTGCAACATTTGAAAGTACAGAGATAACTCCTATTCCGCCAAGGGAAAGTATGGGAGTGATCTGGTCATCATTTCCGGAATAAAGCTCCACGTCACCGTCTGTCAGATGCATGAGCTTTGCGATCTGTGAAAAGTTTCCGCTTGCTTCCTTTACGCCCACTATATTGTCAACGGTTTTGCAGAGAGTTGCCGCCGTCTTTGCTTCAATGTTCGTTCCGGTACGGCTCGGTACGTTATAGAGGATGATGGGAATATCAACGCTCTTTGCTATCATTGTATAGTGCTCTATAAGACCCTTCTGGGTAGCCTTATTGTAATAAGGGGTCACAAGGAGAAGTCCGTCGGCCCCTGCTGCCTGTGCTTCCTTTGAAATATCCACAGCCGTATGGGTGCAGTTTGAACCCGCGCCCGCAACAACGGGGATCCTCCCGTTAACCTTGTCCACACAGTATTTGATCACTTCCAGATGCTCATCGATATCAAGACAGGCGGATTCACCGGTGGTCCCGCATACGATGATGGCATCCGTTCCGTTCTCGATCTGGTATTCGATCTGTTTGCCGAAAAGATCGTAGTCTACCGAAAAATCCTCCTTAAAGGGTGTACAAATTGCTACTCCTGCTCCTTTAAAAACTGCCATTTCTTATACCTCCTAATAAAAAATCGACCTCCCGATGGCCGACCCAAATCACAATATCAAATAAACCCAAATATTGTTGATCAGATAGCTCTCCATCCGGGAAAGCGGCTTATATGCCGCATTGCTCTGATGACAGTCATGCATCTCTTAAATGCATGCCCAGGGATAAACTGCTTACCTTCATCCCTTCGGCGCCGTTTCCTTTTACATCCTTTCCACCGGCTAAGCTCCGTCCGGGATGCTACTTATAAAAAGCGCGACCTCTACCTTTACGTAAATTTCCGGAGAAATCCTCCGGTGCCGGAAACATCTCAAAGAGATCCTTCCGTATCCTTTATCATATCGATGATAACACCCTGTTATTATCCGTGTCAAGGAAAACACGGCTGCAGCTCACGCCCCTTCGTTCTCACCCGCAGGCCGGGTTCCCCCGGTTTTAACGGTCCGGGGCTTTCATATCTTTATCGGATCTGCCGTCATGATCGTCTCTTTTTGTGTTGTACTCCATACAGAATCTTACAAACTTTTCTTTTTCAAGGGGTCTGGCATAATAGAAGCCCTGATGGTATTTCACATTTTTGTCCTTTAAATACCTGACCTGTTCCTCGCTTTCCACACCTTCCGCAACTATATCAAGAGACAGACCGTGGATCATGTTTATGATGCTGTCTAAGATCAGTTTGGACTTCTCATCGAACCTTGCATTCCACAGGATGGTCCTGTCTATCTTTATAATGGAAAAATCAAGCTCATAAAGCGAGGATATGTTCGAAATACCCGTGCCGTAATCATCAAGCGAGAACTTAAAGCCCGCTTTCTTTAAGTTTCTTATGTTCTCCTTCGAAAGCGCGGAACCCATATCCGAAGCGGATTCGGTGATCTCAAGATTGATCCTGTCAATATCGGTTCCGTATTTTTTCATTACCGCAAGAAAATCGGCATCCAGATCCTTCTTAAGACACTGTACCGGGGAGACGTTAAGCTCTATGAACTCTATTCCGGCGCGGTCAAGGGAACCGTCCGAAAGATCCCTGCATACCGTTTCAAACACACTGAGTCCTATATCCGGGATAAGTCCCGCTTTTTCAGCCACCGATACAAACTCCTCGGGAGCGATAAATCCAAGCAGCGGGTCCGTATACCTTGCCAGTGCCTCCGCGGAATTAATCTTTTTGTTTTTGGCATCATATATGGGCTGGTAGAATACCTTAAATGCCTTGTTTTTCAGGCCTCTTCTGATGGCCGCCTCAACCTCGTAGCCTCTCTTTGTGACCTTCAGATTATCGCCGGATAAAACAAATCCGCCTTCCTGCCTGGATACATAATCGGTTTCGCAGATGGCTATCATCGCATCCAGAGTGTCTGCATCCCTGGGGATACGGATCACAAAGATCTCCGGGACCAGAGATACGGATATGCCGTTATGCTGTACATAGGTGTTGTATTTCTCATGGATCCTGTTGGCGAGATAATTAAGCGTCCCGTCTTTTTTCATCCTGGTGACAACAAATTCACCGTTGCCGATATGATACAGATAATCACGTCTGCCCGCATAGGTCATGATCCATGTGGCAACTTCCTTCAGGATATCGTTAGTGTTGTTGATCCCGATGGTCGTCATTACGTGATTGTAATTTGCAAACCTGAAAACAATGGCGCTGAACTCGACGGATGCATTTATGAGTCTTCCGCAGTCTTCCTCAAAGGCATTTCTGTTATAAAGTCCCGTAACGCTGTCCTTTAAGTCCGACTCATTTTCCGAGGTGGCCAGAATACCGAGGAAACCGAGAGACTCGGTAAACAGTTCAACCGTAAGGCCCTGAAAAGCAAACTGCAAAAGGACTCCGACGGCATTTGCCGCGATGAAAAAGACAAGGCCCACCAGATATTTGTTTCCTATGGCCTTTCGGTATCTTATGATTATCCCGAGGATCATAAAGAGATAAATGACCGCCACTCCGTACTCGAAGAGTATTCCCGTACCCCTGACATAAGCGTGGTCTTCTACCCTGAACACAAATCCGGTTACGGGATTAAATATGAGCAGGGCGTAAAAGAATAACATCGGCAGCAGACAGAGTGTCTGCCATCTTTTCGTGATATGGCTCCGAAGTCCCGCAAGATGCACCACATACAAAAATACAAGCCAGGGAAGCGAACAGTGAAGTCCGTGATAAAAATAGTTCGAAACCCAGATCATCCCGTCGCCCATGGAAGAAAAGAACAGTTTTGCAACCTGTTTGTTTCCCGTGAAGGAAACGAGAGTGCACAACAGACAGTTGATGACCATCAAGAGCATAACAAGATTTTTCCGCCTGTTAAAGCTCTTGCCCTTCATCAGCACAAAGCACAGTATGTAATTGGCTATGGCGCAGATATAAAAGAAATAGGTGTTTGTCATTCCGTTACCATGTCGGACCGCACTGCGGATCAGGCGGTATCTCCCTGACTGCTGTCCGATCTGCCCGTATACAGGCTGTAATACTTTCCTTTAAGTTCCAGAAGGTCATCATGGGTGCCCCTCTCAATTATACGCCCTTTTTCAAGGACCATTATGCAGTCGCTGTTTTTGATGGTGGAAAGCCTGTGGGCAATAACGAAGGTGGTTCTGCCCTTCATCAGAGAATCCATGCCCTTCTGCACAAGCTTCTCCGTTCGTGTGTCAATGGATGAAGTGGCTTCATCCAGTATAAGTACCGGCGGATCGGCAATGGCTGCCCTTGCTATGGACAAAAGCTGCCTCTGTCCCTGTGACAGGCTGGCACCGTCTGCGGTGAGCATTGTGTCATACCCGTCGGGAAGCCTTGAGATAAATCCGTGGGCATTAGCAAGCTTTGCGGCCTGTATCACTTCTTCATCCGTGGCATCAAGCCTTCCGTATCTTATGTTTTCCATGACGGTTCCCGTGAACAGATGCACATCCTGGAGCACCATCCCTAAGGATCTTCTTAAGTCCGCCTTTTTGATCTTATTGATATTTATGCCGTCATATCTTATCTTGCCGTCCTGTATATCATAGAAACGGTTGATAAGGTTTGTTATCGTTGTTTTTCCGGCACCCGTTGATCCCACAAAGGCGATCTTCTGTCCGGGGGTAGCAAACATCTCGATGTTATGAAGCACCGGATTATCGTCGTTATATCCGAAATCCACATCATCGAACACCACATCGCCCTTAAGCTCCGTATAGGTGGTGGTGCCGTTGTCCTTATGATAATGCTTCCAGGCCCAGATATCCGTACGATCCTCACATTCTATGAGCTCATCTCCCTCACGTCTCACATTGACTAAGGTCACATATCCCTCATCGGGCTCGGGCTTCTCATCCATGAGCTTAAATACCCTCTCCGCTCCCGCCAGGGCCATAACAATGCTGTTAAACTGCTGGCTTATCTGATTTATCGGCATCGTGAAGCTTTTATTTAAGGTGAGAAAACTGGCAAGGGATCCAAGGGTAAAACCGTGAAATCCGCTCAGGGCAAGCAGTCCTCCCACGATCGCACACAGCACATATCCTACGTTTGACAGCTGTGAATTGATGGGGCCTAAGATATTTACAAACCGGTTGGCATTTTTAGCGCTCTCATAAAGAGATTCGTTCAGCTCATCAAATCTTTCGATGCTCTCGGCTTCATGACAGAATACCTTTACGACCTTCTGCCCGTTCATCATCTCCTCGATATGACCGTTAAGTTCTCCGAGGGCCTTCTGCTGGGCTATGAAGTTCTCACCGCTCTTTCCCGCAACCTTTCCCGTAACAAAAAGCATCAGAGCCACCATTAAGAGGTTTAGGAGAGTCAGGGGAAGGCTCAGGGTAAACATGCTGTAGAGAACGCTCACCACGGTTATAAGACTGCTCAGAAACTGCGGCATGGCCTGGGATATCATCTGCCTTAAGGTGTCCACGTCATTTGTATATACGGACATTATATCACCGTGGGATTTGGTATCAAAATACCTGACCGGCAGCTTCTCCATTTTTGCAAAGAGCGTGTTCCGGATGCTTTTTAAGGTTCCCTGGGTAACATATATCATGAGCTTCGAATATACGAAGCTGCAGGTCATCCCGGCAAGGTATATAAGCGCCATCTTTGCTATGGCAGAGAGTAAAGGTGCAAAATCGGGGTTTTTAACGCCTATCATCGGAGTGATATAGACATCCACAAGGGTCTTTGTGAACATCATGCCCTTTACGCTTGCCAGCACATTTCCGACGATACCGATAACAACCAGTATCAGATGGATCTTATAATTCTTAAACACATATCCGATAAGTCTTATAAAGGTTCCTTTGGGATCCTCTATCTTCGGACGCTTCCCCATCACTCTCCTGCCGGGACCGCCCATCTTCACTTCGCGGACTTTTCCGTTATCAGCCATGTTTTATCCTTTTCTTATGCGCAGCTTAATATCTGTATATCTGACTTTTCACCCTTTATTTCCGCAGGCTTCGCTGTCCCCGGTCTTTTTTCGGGTTTCACTATCCCGCCTGGTCGAAGTCTGCATCGTTTCCGTTCTGGGATTCATATACTTCCCTGTATATCTCATTATCCTTAAGAAGATTTTCGTGGGTATCAAAACCGCACACCCTGCCTTCATCAAGCACCAGGATCCTGTCGGCGCTTTCAACCGAAGAAATACGCTGGGCAATGATAAGCTTGGTAACATCGGGGATGTTTTCAAGAAAAGCTTTTCTTATCTTTGCATCCGTAGCCGTATCAACCGCAGAAGTCGAATCATCAAGGATCAGGACTTTTGGATCCTTGAGCAGAGCCCTTGCAATGCAGAGTCTCTGCTTCTGTCCTCCGGATACATTCGTCCCGCCCTGTTCAATATATGTGTCGTATTTATCGGACATATTCTCGATAAACTCATCGGCCTGACTCAGCCTGCAGGCGTTTTTGCACTCTTCAAGGGTTGCCTCGCTGTTTCCCCATCTCAGATTATCGAGGATGGTTCCCGAAAAAAGAACATTGCTCTGAAGCACCACTGCCACCTTTGTCCTGAGTGTTTCAAGATCATAATCCCTCACATCTCTTCCGCCGACATAAACCGTCCCCTGGGACACGTCATAGAGACGGCTTATGAGATTTACCAGAGAAGATTTGCCCGATCCGGTGGATCCGATGATCCCAATCGTCTCCCCGGAATGTATGTCAAGGTTAATGTCCTTAAGTACCGGTGCCCCGCTTCCGCTCTTATTGTATGCAAAATCCACATCATCAAATCTGATGCTTCCGTCCTTTACTTCCTTTACAGGGTTCCCGGGATTGACTATGTCGGGCTTTTCATTGAGCACCTCACACACCCTTTCACCGGAGGCAACGGACATGGAGATCATCACAAAGATCATGGAAAGCATCATAAGGTTCATCAGTATGTTCATGCAGTAGGCAAGAAGTGCCATAAGATCGCCTGTGGTCAGCTCGCCTCCTACTATCATCCTTGCTCCCATCCAGGCTATCACAAGTATGCAGGTGTTGATGGCAAGCTGCATTATGGGGCCGTTGAGAACAACGATGCTCTCAGCCTTTACGAACAGCTTATAGATGTTCTCCACGGCCTTTTCCATCCTGCTTATCTCATAATCCTCACGGACGAAAGACTTTACGACCCTTATGGATCTCACGTTTTCCTGAATGGTGGAATTTAAGTCGTCATATCTTTCAAAGACCCTCCTGAAGGATCCCATTGCCGCCCTTACTATCATCGAAAGGATGACCGCAAGGATCAGGATCGCCACAAGGTACACGCTGGCCACCCGGGAGGATACTATGAAAGCCGCCGTCATCGCAAATATCAGTGAAAAAGGTGCACGGATGCACATCCTTAGGATCATCTGAAATGCATTCTGGATATTAGTCACATCCGTTGTCAGTCTTGTCACTAGACCTGCCGTTGAGAATCTGTCGATATTGGAAAAAGAAAAGGTCTGGATATTGTCGTTCATGGCCTTTCTGAGATTTTTTGCAAATCCCGTGGAGGCCTTAGCAGCCGTTACACCCGCGGCCATTCCGGACAGAAGTCCCAGAACGGCACAGACAAGCATCAGAAAACCTATCCTGTATATATAGGACATGTTTCCGGCCTCGACTCCCTTATCCACAAGCTCCGCCATGAGGAGAGGTGTTATCATCTCAAAGAATGCCTCAAGAACCATGAAAACCGGGGTTATGAGAGCCGCTCCCTTATATTCTTTTATATGTGCTCCGAGAGTTTTTAACATTTTTACAAACCTGTTCTTTCCTGAAGCCTATTCTTTCCTGAAGCCCGCCCTCTTTCTGAGGGTGGGATCAAGGATCTTTTTTCTGATCCTCAGGTTTTCGGGAGTCACTTCCAGAAGCTCATCCGAATCTATGAATTCAAGCGCCTGTTCAAGGCTTAAGATCTTCGGAGGCGTCAGCCTTAAAGCTTCATCGGATCCTGATGCCCTTGTATTTGTGAGCTGCTTTTTCTTGCAGACATTTATTTCCACATCTTCGGGTTTTCCGTTCTGTCCTATGACCATTCCCGAATAAACCTGCTGTCCGGGGCCTATGAAGAGAGTTCCCCTTTCCTGGGCGTTGAAGAGCCCGTAGGTAACGGATTCCCCGCTTTCAAAGGCTATCAGGGATCCCTGTTTTCTGTACTGTATGTCACCCTTATAGGGAGCATATTCGTCAAATACGGTGTTTATGATGCCGTTTCCCTTGGTATCGGTCATAAACTCGCCTCTGTAGCCGATGAGGCCTCTTGCGGGTATTGAAAACTCCATTCTGGTATATCCGCCGGTTATGGGATACATGTTCTGGAGCTCGCCCTTTCGGCTTCCCAGCTTTTCTATCACTATTCCGGTAAACTCCTCGGGAACATCAACATAGGCAAGCTCCATGGGCTCGGTCTTTCTGCCCTTTGAATCCTCCCTGTACAGCACCTCGGCCTTGCTCACCGCAAACTCATAGCCCTCTCTCCTCATATTCTCTATGAGAACGGACAGATGCAGTTCGCCTCTTCCGGAAACCTTGAAACACTCGGTGGAATCCGTTTCCTCCACCCTTAAGGAAACATCGGTATTGAGTTCCTTGAAAAGCCTGTCCCTTATATGTCTGGAAGTAACATATTTTCCCTCTTTGCCTGCCAGGGGTGAATCATTTACCATGAACTGCATGGCTATGGTAGGCTCGGAGATCTTCTGGAATTCGATGGGTTTCGGGTCGGCAGGATCGCAGATGGTATCTCCTATATGAATGTCAGATATGCCCGATATCGCAACTATGGCACCGATTGTCGCTTCCCTTACGTTTACCTTGTTAAGTCCGTCATATTCATAAAGCGCGGATACCTTGACCTTACGAAGCTTATCGGGATCATGGGCATTTACGATGACTGCCTCCTGATTGACGGAAATCTTTCCGTTTGACACCTTTCCGACTCCGATACGGCCCACATAGTCATTGTAGTCTATGGTGCTGATAAGGACCTGGGTCCCTGCTTCCGGATCACCCTTGGGTGCGGGTATGAAATCAAGGATAGCCTCAAAGAGAGGAACAAGATCCGGTCCTATGTTATCCGGTGAAGTCCCCGATCTTCCGAGCTTGGCGGATGCAAAGATAAACGGACAGTCAAGCTGCCTGTCATCGGCATCAAGATCCATAAATAGCTCCAGCACCTCATCCACTACTTCATCGCATCTCGCTTCTTCCCTGTCCACCTTGTTGACGCAGACGATCACCGGAAGCTTCAGGGCAAGCGCTTTTTTTAACACAAACTTTGTCTGGGGCATGGTTCCCTCAAAGGCATCAACCACCAAAACGGCGCCGTCCACCATCTTGAGCACGCGCTCAACCTCGCCGCCGAAATCGGCATGCCCCGGGGTATCAACGATATTGATCTTTGTTCCTTTATAGGTAACTGCCGTATTTTTGGAAAGGATGGTGATCCCCCTTTCCCTTTCTATGTCGTTGGAGTCCATGACGCGTTCCGCCACTTCCTGATTGTCACGGAATACTCCGCTCTGTTTTAAAAGTTCATCAACCAACGTTGTCTTGCCATGATCGACGTGGGCGATTATGGCTATATTTCTTATGTCTTTCCTCTCCTGTAACATTGGAAATCTCCTGTAAAGTCGAATATTAGCGTACAAAACCCGGCCCGTCCAAAGGTATAAGAAACTTAAGGGTTCCGTTCGCCCGATACATTATATCAGCCTTCGTTCCTGTTTTCCATGTATACTTGTATTTTTTTATCATTTATACTACCATAAGCATACACGGGTCCCGTGATATACGGGTGGGAACAGGGTCTTTTCCGGGACGGATACGACAGGAAGACCGTAAAGGGAAGCCCCGGCGGCAGGGATCTGCGGACAACAATAATACGGAAAAGGATGAAAAAAATGAAATATTTCGGTACTGACGGCTTCAGAGGTAAGGCAAACGAGAGTTTAAGAGTTGAACATGCATTAAAGATCGGCCAGTTTCTCGGCTGGTATTTCGGAACGAAGCTTGGCAGAAAGCCCTGCTGCGTTATAGGAAAAGACACAAGGCGTTCAAGCTATATGTTCGAGTACGGTCTCTCGGCGGGTCTTGCATCCACGGGAGCGGATGTTCATCTTCTCCATGTAACGACCACCCCGAGCGTATCCTATGTGACCAGAACGGGTAAATTCGACTTCGGCATCATGATCACCGCAAGCCACAATCCCTACCACGACAATGGCATCAAGGTCATCGATTCGGACGGATACAAGATGGATGATTCGGTTCTTGCCGAGATAGAAAAATACATAGACGGCGAGATCGAGATCCCCTTCAGCGCCGATAACGTGGGAAGATGCACGGACTTTCTGCAGGGCAGAAACCAGTATATAAGCTATCTTTCACAGGTTCCTCTTCATTCCCTGAGGGGCTACAGGATCGGACTCGACTGCGCAAACGGATCCGCATTCACCATCGCCAAAACCGTATTTGACATGCTCGGCGCCGACACCTATGTCATGGGAAACGAACCTGACGGAACAAATATAAACGTTAACTGCGGTTCCACCCACATAGCTTCTCTTCAGGAATTTGTAAAGGCAAATAATCTGGATGCAGGCTTCGCCTTCGACGGTGATGCGGACAGATGCTTCGGCGTGGATGAAAAAGGAAATGTGGTGGACGGCGATGCGATAATCTACATAGGAGCGGGATATCTCAAGGAAAAAGGCAACCTTGTGGATGACACCGCGGTCGTTACCGTCATGAGCAACCTAGGTCTCTTAAATGCCCTTAAGGATCTCGGAATCAAGACCGTGATCACCGATGTCGGAGACAAATATATCTCAAAGGAGATACAGGAACACGGCTACAGCATCGGCGGCGAACAGTCCGGACACGTTATCTTTGACAGATATGCAACTACCGGAGACGGTATCCTTACCGCGATCATAATGTGCGACATCATGGTGGCCAAAAAGACCATGTTCTCAAACCTCACCAGAGGTCTTACCATACTGCCCCAGAAGCTTAAAAACCTTGCGGTTCCCGATAAGGATGCGGTCATGAAAGATCCCGAAGTCCTTAAGTATGCCGAAGAACTCAACAAAAAGCTTAATGGTACGGGAAGGCTCTTGCTCAGAAAGAGCGGCACCGAGCCCGTGGTACGTATCATGGTGGAAGCCCAGAGCGATGCGGACTGTGAGAAATATGTACGGGAGACCGAGGAATTTATAAAGAACAGATTTTATTGATCATATCGTTATTTAAAACGGGAGCCTGAAAAGCTCCCGTTTTTTTATCCTCATATTCCGGCGGATCAAAAGCATTTCAATGTCATATCCCGAGAATATGAGTCGCAAATGAAAAATAGATCATAAGTGACAGCGCATCCACAATGGTCGTGATGAAAGGGCTTGCCATAACGGCCGGGTCAAAGCCCACCTTCTTTGCCAGCATGGGAAGGGTGCAGCCTACCACCTTTGCGATGGTGACCTCAACCACAAGAGTGGAACAGATGACCGCTGCCACGGACATGCTCACATGATCCACTATCATCATCTTGATAAAATTTGTTACGGAAAGCGTGATGCCGCACAGAACCGCCACACGTATCTCCTTCCAGATAACCTTTACGATATCGGAAAACTCTATCTCATTAAGCGAAAGTCCACGGATTATCGTAACGGAGGCCTGTCCTCCCGCATTTCCTCCGGTATCCATTAACATTGGGATAAAGGATGTAAGAACCACATAGGTTCCAAGGGCATTTTCATAATGAGTGATGATACCGCCGGTCACGGTTGCGGAGATCATCAGCAGTAAGAGCCAGGGTATCCTTTTCTTGAAGGTTTCCACGATCCCCGTCTTCATATAAGGCTTGTCGGTAGGCACGATAGCTGCCATCTTTTCGATATCCTCCGTAGCCTCTTCCTGCAGGATGTCGACTACATCATCGATGGTGATGATACCGACGAGTCTGTTCTCATTGTCAACAACGGGCATCGTTGTAAAATCGTATTTCTGGAAAAGTCTTGCAACCTCTTCCTGGTCGGTAAGGGTGTTCACGGAGATGATATTGTCATTCATTATATCCCCGATTATCTCATTATCCTCTTTTAAAAGGAGATATCTCAGAGCCACCGTTCCCAGAAGATGTCTCTCATTGTCAAGAACGTAGCAGATGTTGATGGTCTCCTTGTCAACACCGACCTTTCTGATCCTTTCTATGGCTTCTTTGACGGTAAGGTGAACCTTTAAGTCCACAAACTCCACCGTCATGATGCTTCCGGCCGAATCCTCGGGATACCTGAGAAGATGGTTTATGTCTCTTCTGGTCTCGGAATTGGCATTTGCAAGAAGCTTCTTGACCACTCCTGCCGGCATTTCCTCCATAAGGTCCGTAGCATCATCGGCCATAAGATTGTTTATGATATCTGCGGCTTCACGGTCGTTTACCGAGGTGATTATCGTCTGCTCGGTATCGATATCCAGATAGGCAAAAACATCCGCTGCCATGGTTTTCGGAAGTATCCTGAATATCTTGATCTTGTCCTCATTGGGAAGCTCTTCAATGATCGCGGCAATATCAGCCTCGTTCCACTCCATAAGCTCGGAACGGAGCTTCGTATACTGTCTTGTATCGATCAGTTCACGGATCTCTTCCATCGAGTATTCTTTAGACATAGTAACGCCCTCCTTTTGCAAAGATCATTACAGGCAAAAAAACCGCCTGCGGGCGACGCATCCCTGGCCGGGCTGCGATCGCATACATCTCACCGGCGTCACCGCGTATTATATTGGACAAACGAAAATACAGGATCATCTCCGTTTAAGATCGGTCTTTTATCTGCTGGAGATCATAAAGATCAGTTCTTCATATGAAAGCATTCAAAAGCATTCACGATCAGATATGATAAGCGGCGGCCATATGATTCAAGCAAGATCGACCCGGAACATCAGATGATGTCTGAGCTGTCATCTTCTTCATTAATAACCACCACCTTTCTAATGTTGTATATTATGGATCACCGGATTCCCGGATCACCGTTACCTGTATAGTTTAGCAAACAGATATTTTTTGTCAACCGTTCAGACCTTTCTTCATCTCTTTCACAAACTCTCCCACTTTTTCAGGGGCTTCTTTTCCGTATTTACCGACGATACGTACAATGGCGGAGCCGACTATGGCACCGTCCGAGATCTCAGCCATCTTACGTGCCTGTTCGGGATTTGAGATACCGAATCCTACGGCACAGGGAATGTCCGTATTCTGTCTCACCGCATCTATTATGGAAGCAAGATCCGTTGTGATCTCTGTCCTTGTTCCCGTGACCCCGAGGCTTGATACGATATAGAGGAAGCCTGCCGCCTCCTTTGCTATCATTGAGACCCTCTCCCTTGATGTGGGAGCTATCAGTGAGATGAGGTCAATACCATATTTTTCACAGACCGGCTGAAACTCTTCTTTTTCCTCAAAGGGCAGATCCGGAAGTATTATCCCGTCGATCCCCGTATCCCTGCAGGCTGACATGAATCTTTCCGCACCGTATGAAAAAACCACGTTTGCATAGGTCATGAACACAAGGGGGATCTTAACCTTTAAGCGCAGGGACCCTGCCATATCAAATATCTTATCCGTGGTCACACCGCCCTTTAATGCTCTTTCATTTGCTTCCTGTATTACAGGCCCTTCTGCCGTCGGATCGGAAAAAGGGATGCCGAGCTCAATAAGATCCGCCCCGTTTTCAACCATCCGAAGCACACATTCCTTTGTGGTCTCAAGATCCGGATCACCGCAGGTAATAAAGGGTATAAATGCCTTTCCGTTTTCAAATGCCTTATAAATGTTACTCATGGATATCCTCCCCTCTGTATCTTGCAATGGCCGCGCAGTCCTTATCGCCTCTTCCCGATATGGTTATGACTATGATCTTTCCCTTCATTTCGGGTGCGATCTTAATTGCATGAGCAACCGCATGGGCTGATTCTATTGCGGGGATTATCCCTTCCGTTTTTGCAAGATATTCAAAAGCATCAACCGCTTCCTCATCCGTGACCGGAACATATTCTGCCCTGCCGATGTCATGAAGGTAGGCATGCTCCGGTCCGACGCCCGGATAATCAAGGCCTGCGGATATCGAATAAACCGGTGCTATCTGTCCGAACTCATCCTGGCAGAAATATGATTTCATGCCGTGAAAGATCCCTGTTTTTCCCGTTGCTATGGTAGCCGCTGTCTCGAAGGTATCAACTCCCCTTCCCGCAGCTTCGCAGCCTATGAGCCTTACCTCTTTGTCATCGATAAAATGATAAAAGCTTCCGATGGCATTGGATCCGCCTCCGACACAGGCAAGTACCGCATCGGGAAGCCTGCCCTCCTTTTTTAGCATCTGGGATTTTATCTCCTTGGATATCACAGCCTGAAAATCCCTTACGATTGTGGGAAAAGGATGGGGACCCATTACCGATCCGAGACAGTAATGTGTGTCATCTATCCTCTTTGTCCACTCTCTCATTGCCTCGGATACCGCATCCTTAAGTGTAGCGGTCCCTGTCTTTACGGGGATCACCTCGGCACCAAGAAGCCGCATCCTGTATACATTCAGAGCCTGCCTCTTTGTATCCTCCTCACCCATGAATACCACACATTCCATATCCATGAGAGCCGCTGCCGTTGCTGTGGCAACACCGTGCTGCCCTGCCCCGGTTTCCGCTATCAGGCGTTTCTTTCCCATTTTTTTTGCAAGAAGAGCCTGACCTAAGACATTATTTATCTTATGGGCACCTGTATGGTTTAAATCCTCTCTCTTTAAATAGATCTTTGCACCGCCAAGATCCTCCGTCATCCGTTTTGCAAAATAGAGTCTTGAAGGGCGTCCGGCATACTCGTTAAAAAGCTCTGTAAGCTCTTCGTTAAATGAAGGGTCATCCTTAAACCTGTCATAGGCATTTTCAAGCTCTATAACGGCATTCATCAGTGTCTCGGGGATATACTGTCCGCCGTGTATCCCGAATCTTCCTTTGTTATCCATTTTCCTTTCCTCTCCTTACGGCATTTACAAATGCTTTCATCTTAACGGGATCCTTGATCCCGTCTGTCTCCACACCGGAACTCACATCCACCGCAAAAGGATCAAGGCTTATTACGGCCCCGGAGACGTTCTGCGGATTCAGCCCGCCCGCAAGAAAATACGGTCTCTTTATGTCCTTTAAGATGCTCCAGTCAAAGGTCTTTCCATCACCTTTTCCCGCATCAAGCAGGATATGATCCGAGGTGCATGTCTCTGCTTTTTTCAGATCATTGTCATCATGTATCAAAAAAGCCTTAATGATCTGTGCATCCGTAAAATGCCTGAGTGTCTCAATATACTTATCATCTTCAAAACCATGAAGCTGTATCATATCAATGATGCCTTCCGACACAAGATCCGCGATCATCCCGGGATCATCATCAACAAACACCCCCACCGCCCTGATCTTTGCAGACAGTGCCCGCCTCAGCGCTGCCGCCTGTTTTCCGCCCACGTAACGTCTGCTCTTTTTGTAAAAAACAAAGCCGGCGTATTCAGGCATCAGAAGGTTGACGTTGTTTATGTCCTCGAGCCGTGTAAGGCCGCAGATCTTTATTTCCGTCATATGGTACGCCTCCGTCTCTTTGGCATTTCCGTCATGCCATGCCACCCTTTAACATTCATGGCATTTCCGTCATGCCATGCCGCCCTTCAGGCGCTTCAGGGCCGCCGTCTTATCCTCTGCCCTCATCATGGTCTCGCCTATAAGAACGGCATCGGCACCGAAGCTTATTATATCCCTTATATCCTTTTCATCCTTCACGCCGCTTTCCGACACAAAAAGGACTTCCGGAGGTATCAGGTCTTTAAGCCTTGCGGCATTTTTCGTATCAACTGAAAAATCTTTCAGGTTCCTGTTATTTACTCCGATGATCTCAGCTCCTGTCATCACGGCCCTCTCTGCCTCTGCCTCATCGTGGGCCTCCACAAGGGCTGAAATCCCCAGCTCTTCACAGATTCCAAGATACTCTTCGATCTGTCCCTTTGAGAGGATGGATACGATAAGTAACACTGCCTTTGCGCCGAGAAGCTTTGCCTCATACAGCATATATTCATCCACCGTAAAGTCCTTTCGAAGAACGGGCAGCCTTACCGAAGCCGCGATCTCCTTTAAGTATTCGTTTCTTCCCAGAAACCACTTCGGTTCCGTCAGCACTGATATTGCATCGGCACCTGCTGCCTCATAGGCTTTTGCGATGGACAGCCAGTCATATTTTTCGGCTATGATCCCTTTCGACGGGGAAGCTTTCTTGCACTCAAGTATAAATGAAAGTCCCGGTTTTTTCAGTGCCTCAAAAAAAGCAAAGTCTCCTTTTTCCTCATCAAAAGCCATTCTTTTGAGCTCTGAAAGAGGTATCCTTTCCTTTGCCAGAGCCACACGTTCTTTTGCATGTTCCGCGATCTTATCGAGTATGGTCATGTCTCTCCTTTGCGATTTACGAATTGCTTATCCTTATCATTTTTTCAAGAGTCTCGTTTGCTTTCCCCGAATCAATTATCTCTGCGGCAAGCTTTATGCCCTCCTTCATATCCTCTGCCCTGCCCGCTATCTTTAATGCGGCACCGGCATTTAAAAGAACGGCATTCCTCTTGTGACCTTTCTTACCGTTTAATATCTCCCTGGTCAGGGCTGCATTTTCCTCAGGGGATCCGCCCTTAAGATCTTCTTTTGTGCATCTTTCAAAACCGAACTCCTCGGGTGTTATGATCCTAGTCTTATACCATCCGTCCATGATCTCGCAGAGCTTTGTGGGGGCGGATAAGGAAATCTCGTCAAGCTTATCCATTCCGTATACCACCATTCCCCGCTTTACACCAAGGCTTGAGAGCACCTGGGCAAGAGGCTCCACAAGATAATCATCATACACGCCGAGAAGCTGCATGGAAGGAGATGCCGGATTTGTAAGGGGCCCCAGTATATTAAAGACCGTCCGAAATCCGAGTTCTTTCCTGATAGGGCCCACATACTTCATTGAAGAATGATATTTCTGTGCAAAAAAGAAGCACATTCCGGCTTCTTTCAATAGCTCAATGCATTTTTCCGGATCCTGCTGTATATTGACTCCCAGAGCCTCAAGACAGTCGGCGGTACCGCATAAAGAGGAAGCGGCACGGTTTCCGTGCTTTGCAACCTTCACACCGCCTGCCGCACAGACTATGGCAGCGGTTGTGGAAATATTAAAACTCTTTGCGTTATCTCCGCCCGTTCCCACGATCTCAAGAACATCCATGCCCGTATCTACCTTCAGGGCATGGGAACGCATTGCGGCCGCGCACCCGGCGATCTCATCCGTGGTCTCCGCTCTGGCACTCTTTGTGGACAGGGCGGCAAGGAAAGCCGCATTCTGGGTGGGGGTGGTCTCTCCGCTCATGATCTCGTTCATGACGGTATAGGCCTCGTCATAGCTTAAGTCCTCTTTGTTTACGATCTTCACGATTGCTTCTTTGATCATCTGTTTTTCCTCCTCTTTAATCAGCAAACCGTTTGAGATCTTCGGCCGGAGAATCGAGCAGGAAAGATGAGATCGCACCCTGCTCGCCCGCGAGCCGCCGGTCAGCCTTGCTGACATCTTCATATCGGCGGCTCTGCGATAAAAAACCCCTGACAGAAGATCCTAGCTTCTGTCAGGGGCGAATTGTTACAGTCCGCGGTGCCACCCTGATTCATGGAACGACCCATGCACTTAGCGAGATACCATCATATCTCCGGCAATTAACGCTTGCCTCACGTCACGGATACTTGGTTGATATGCTTCCGTTACACACATTCACATGCTCATTCCGTTCCCCATGCCCTCAACGGCCCATATAAGAGGTTCCCCTCACGCATTCCTCATACCATCCGGCTCTCACCGTCCCGGACTCGCTCCGTGATCCTTTGATCATCCGGCGATAAAATGCTTTTTCTTCCGCTTCACAGGTTTGTTTCGATATTTTGACAATAGCACAATAGCATACTATATCTTCACGGTCAAGAAATAATTACCTGACGCTTTTTTAACGGGATCCATATCTCGCAGCGGTAATCGATATCATCACGTCTCCCCTGTCTGTTATATCTTTCTATGATACAGCTGCCGCCAAGCTCATATTCGGGATTTTCCGGCAGCCACTCAAACCAGATGACCCTGTTTAGGTTATTCATGGCGGTGGGCAAAGGACCGGCACAGAAAAACTTTGCCCATAACGATCCGGGGATCTTCCACACTTCCATCCCTTTTAGAACCTCCCCGCCTTCATATTCACCTGCAATAAGATAACGGCATCCCCCGTTTACCTCACAGACATCCGTAAATACACCAATGTTTCCTATGCCCTTATCATATATGAATCTTTCCGTGCTTCCTGATGCAAGGGAAGGATCCTCTGCCTTTAAGAGCTTTTCATATTTTTTCAGATACTCATCCCAGAATTTCGGAATATCCGTTAAATGTGTCTCAAACATGAAATCCCCTGCAAATCCCACAAGCTCAAAGCTTTCAAGTTCTTCAAGCTTCATGTCAATTGTGTTTCCGCCCTTTACCTCTATCGTGACACGCATTGGAAGGAATATCTTCGGAGCTTTTTCTTTTTTTCTGATCTGTGAAGGCGAAGCATCATGAAATCTTCCAAAGGCCTTCGTAAAGCTTTCCGGTGTTTCGTAACCGTATCTGTATGCGATGTCTATGATCTTTTCATCTGTTGATACAAGCTCCATGGCAGCAAGATAGAGTCTGCGGTTACGCACATATTCTCCGAGAGAGCATCCTGTGAGTATCTGAAAACCTCTCTGTAAATACATTTCTGAGATATTCACATGATCCGCCACCTCTTCAGGCCCGGTAACCGTCATGATATTTTCTTCCATGTACCTGATACTTTCACGTATCGCGATCATCCATTCCATACTGACTGCCTTTTTTAATAATAACTGCTCCACCTAAGCAAAACAGAATCGTACTTCATACTGAGTATGCCGTTATCATCCATTGTTAATACCACGGTATATTCGTCGTTCTCCATTATATCCGATACCCTGGCGGTCAGCTGATTGCCGTATTCCTCATAGGTTCCGGCTGCTCCTCTTGCACCTACATGCCAGTTTATCCTTCCGTCAGGCATTATCTCCATTTCGCATCCGAAGGCAAATACATCGGGAAATGCATTATCCAGTTCATCAAGATCCGTATCATCCGTAAGATACCAGGTACCTGCAAACTTTGAAGCAGGTTCATTAATATCCGTCCGGATCTTTGTCCCTTCGTCCGCGGAAACCATGTTTTTCCCGATACCAAAACCCGTGATGGTCATGGCTGCGATAAGGCCGATCAATAAAAACATCTTTTTTTCCTTCATTTTCATGTCCTCCTTCTGTATGATCCTTTAATCTCTTAAGCCGATCATACTTTCAGTACGGACATTATTCCTGTCAATTGGAAAAAAGATGTGTCAGGTCTGTTAAATATCCCCCTACCCGAACACGATGTCCCTGAGCGCAGGGTGGATAACATCATATGCTCTGCCGCAGTTTCTTACGTGCATGGCAAACACGAAACTTCTTTTTGAGGCCGTATCCATCTGGACGCAGCTTCCTGCTGCCCCGTCCCAGCCGAAAATACCGGCCGGTGCATTCGAACCTGTCTTTTCGGGATGCAGAAATACCTGCATGCCGCAGCCGTATCCGTATCCTTTTCTTCCCATGTTCTCTTCTATTTCTTTAAGACCTGTTTCGCTTAAAAGATTTTTCTTGATGATCTCCACTGTCTCCGGTTTAAGGATCCGTCCTCCGGCTGCGGTCTCACCGCCGCATGCAAGTGCATCCGCAAGCTTCGCATAATCTTCCGTGCAGCTTATAAGTCCCGCTCCGCCGCTTTCATAACCATCGGACAGCTGGTAATCACAGCTCTGATCCATGGGAAGGATCCCGCTTTCACCATCGGTAAACTGCTGTGCCAGACGCTTTAGTCCTTCATTATGCTTTTTAGCAAAAAAGGTATCCTGCATGCCGAGCACATCCCAGATATTCTTTTTTAAATAATTTCCGAAGCTCATCCCGGATACCGTCTCAATAACGGCAGCCGCAACATCATGGCTTAAGCTGTACAGAAAATGCGTACCGGGTTCAAACTCAAGAGGTGATTCCGCAAAGGCATCCACAAGTTCTCTTGTGGTGGCGTTCTGTCCTTTTTCCTTTAATACCCTGAGGATACCCGGCCGCTCAAGATCATAATCAAGCCCCGACTGCATGGACAGAAGATGCCATATCCTCATGGGTTCCTTTGACTCCCTGACAGTATCACCGTCCTTTACCGACAGCTTATTATATGCAGGCAGGTATTTTCCCACCTCATCCTCCATGGATATCCTGCCCTGTTCAATAAGCTGCATCATGGCAGTCATGGTCTGCACCTTGGTCATGGAAAACATCAGGTACCGTTCATCGGCCGCAACCGGCTTTTTCTTTTCAACGTCCACGGTTCCCTTCATATGCCTGTAGATCTGTTTATGATCCTCAAACACGATACAGTCAACCGACGGGATCCCCGTTTCAGGCAGACTGTCCAGATATTCGGTCAGTTTTTCTTCATTTAAAGCTCTCATAAATCTCAATCCTCCGATTCAAACAAAAACACACATTCCCCGCTCTCTATCTCAGCCTCATCCTCCAGGATCTCATTGCTGACACCCATGGATGAAATCTTCTTGAGAATTATATTCTCCCCGCTGTATTTAAAACCTTTCAATGACACTTTTACCGGCCGGTCACCATAAGGAATCAGTGACACATATTTGTATCTGTCCCTTTTAATACTCACTTTTCCCTCTATAAGCCTTATCCTGTTGTGGCTGTCATACAGAAAAGCGGTTCGGCCTTTGTCATGTATCAGCTTTAAAAGGTGAAGTGCGGAAAAGGTCTGATCAAGTCTTGTACCCGTTGCTCCCAGAATATGGATCGTTCCGCCGGGAATGCCGAGAGCATGTTTTACAGCATACTCCAGATCCGTTTCATCTTTTTCCCGCGGCAGTGTTTCCACCTTAAAGGAGTTCTCATATATCCTGTCAAGTCCTGTCTTCGTAACGGAGTCAAAATCACCTGCGGCAAGATCGGCCTTATAACCGTTGTCGGCAAGATACAGCGCTCCCCTGTCGGCTCCGATAAGGTATGCATCCTTCAGGATATCCCTGTACAGGGAGAGATCACAGGTTCCCCCTGCTACTATAACAATTTTTCCCTTATTCATACAGTTATTTTGTTCCATTTCGGATTGCCCGTTTTGGCTTGGTTATTTCAGATCGGATCTGATAAATACGTCCGGTGATTTCTGATCTGCTTTTTCTCTCCGCAGTATCTGTCCCGATAGGATCTGATCTGCATTTCTACGTGATATCTGCCTGAGCGGATCTGGTCTTTATCTTTCCGCGATATATGTCCCGATAGGATCTGATCTGCAGGATCGTGTCAGCTCCGTCTTTATCAGTGTATAGACTGTCCTGTCATAATTCAAGCGGTCTGAAATCTTTTTTCAGGCTTTTTTCAATTCCTAAAATGTTATTCGAAATCCTACTTCTGAATTCCATTTTTTCATTGATGCTGTTCATGATGGAAGTATTCCATTCCGATGTTTCCCGTGGCAATACCATTCTGTTCTGTGTATCAACGTTTACAATACCGTTTTGTGAGGAGGCATGCATCCCTATACGGCGTTTTAGCTATTTGGGATGTATGGTTCAGGCATGCCATGTTGCAGCATGCATCCCCAAATGTCATTTTAGCTATTTGGCATGCACATTTCAGGTTAACCCATGTTGCAGCATGCATCCCTATACGGCATTTTAGCTATTTGGCATGCACATTTCAGGTTAACCCAAGTTGCAGCATGCATCCCTATACGGCGTTTTAGATCTTTGGGATGCATGGTTCGGGCATGCCGAGAGGAGGCATGCATCCCTAAATGAAATTTTAGTTATTTGGTATGCATGTAAATATGAAGTTTGATCAAAAATACCGAAAAATACAGGCAGACCTTTCGGATTGCCTGTATCCTTATCACATTTTAATCGTCCGACCACTTTCCTGTATAGCAGTCCAATCATCTCCCGGTCTTCCTGCTTAACTGCATAACAGTCTAACAATTTTCCTGCTTTACCGCCAAGCAGTCCAACAGTCTTCCTGCTTGACAGTCCAACAATCTTCCTGCACGACAGTCCAACGGTCTTCCTGCTTGACCCGGTTACGGTTTTATCCGGTTTTATTCGGTGAACAGTGCGGTTGAATAATATCTGTCGCCGCTGTCGGGAAGGAGGGCAACTATTACCTTTCCTTTGTTCTCCGGCTTCTTTGCAAGCTGAATGGCACCAAAGAGAGCTGCGCCCGATGAGATGCCGACGGAGATACCTTCCTTCTTTGCCAGAAGTTTTGCCGTATCAAAAGCATCCTGATTGGCGGCCTTGAAGACCTCATCATAGATCTTTGTATTGAGCACATCGGGAACAAATCCTGCGCCTATACCCTGGATCTTATGGGCACCTGCCCTGCCCTCGGAAAGAACCGGTGAATCCTCGGGTTCAAGTGCAACAACCTTTATATTAGGGTTCTGCTCCTTAAGATACTCACCTGTTCCCGTTACCGTACCGCCTGTTCCTACACCTGCGATAAAGATGTCAACCTTTCCGTCCGTATCATTCCAGATCTCGGGACCGGTTGTAGCCTTATGTATTGCGGGATTTGCGGGATTAACAAACTGCCCGGGAATAAAGCTGGCAGGAAGCTCCTTCGCAAGCTCTTCAGCCTTTTCGATGGCACCTTTCATGCCCTTTGATCCTTCGGTAAGAACGATCTCGGCACCGTAACTCTTAAGTATGCTTCTGCGCTCTACGCTCATTGTCTCGGGCATGGTGAGGATGATCCTGTAGCCCTTGGAAGCAGCGATGGCTGCAAGGCCGATACCCGTATTACCGGAGGTTGGCTCTATGATTACGGAGCCTTCCTTAAGAAGTCCCTTCTCCTCAGCGTCCTCGATCATTGCCTTTGCAATACGATCCTTTACGCTCCCTGCGGGATTGAAGTACTCAAGCTTTACCAGAACGGTAGCCTCAAGACCCAGCTCCTTTTCAATATTTACCACCTCAACGAGCGGTGTGTTTCCAACAAGTCCCAATGTTCCTTTGTAAATGTTTGCCATGATATTTTCCTTCTTTCTTTATTATTGATCATTCTTTGTATTCCGGTCTTATACGATCCGGATTTTTATGGTCATATCTAATGTATCCTATCCTCTGCGGTTTTACTCCGAATATTCTGCCCGGGTTATCACCCTATAGCGGAAAAACCGTTCTCAAGATCCGCGATTATGTCATCGATGTGCTCTGTACCGATGGACAGGCGGATGGTGTTGGGATAGATGTCCTGCTCCGATAGTTCCTCATTCGAAAGCTGTGAATGAGTGGTGCTTGCGGGATGTATCACGAGACTCTTAACGTCCGCAACATTTGCAAGCAGGGAGAAGATCTTCAGGTTATCGATAAACTTCCAGGCTTCGTCCTGTCCGCCCTTTATCTCAAAGGTGAATATGGAAGCTCCTCCATTGGGGAAATACTTCTGATAAAGCGCATGATCCGGATGATCGGGAAGCGAGGGATGATTAACCTTTACTACCTTCGGATGATTCTGTAAGTATTCTACCACCTTTTTGGTGTTCTCAGCATGCCTTTCCAGTCTTAAGGAAAGTGTTTCCACACCCTGTAACAGGAGGAATGCCGAAAACGGTGCAATCGTTGCGCCTGTATCACGTAACAGAATGGCACGGATAAAGGTTACAAACGCAGCCGGTCCAACAACATCATAGAAGGATACGCCGTGATAGCTGGGATTGGGGGCTGCGATACCCGGATACTTTCCGCTTGCCTTCCAGTCAAACCTGCCGGACTCAACGATTATACCGCCAAGGGTTGTTCCGTGTCCGCCGATGAACTTGGTTGCGGAATGAACCACGATATCCGCACCGTGCTCGATGGGACGGAACAGATAAGGAGTTCCGAAGGTATTGTCAACCACAAGGGGAAGTCCGTGCTTATGTGCTATCTCCGCGATGGCATCAACATCCGGTATATCGCTGTTGGGATTGCCGAGGGTCTCAAGATAAACGGCCCTTGTATTATCCTTTATTGCATCTTCCACTTCCTTAAGATTGTGAGCATCGACAAAAGTCGTCTCTATCCCGTACTGGGGAAGTGTATGGGCAAGAAGATTGTAGCTGCCGCCGTAGATCGTCTTCTGGGCTACAATATGCCCGCCGTTTGCGGCAAGTGCCTCGATGGTATAGGTTATGGCAGCCGCCCCTGATGCCAGGGCAAGGGCTGCGCTTCCCCCCTCCAGAGCCGCAAGCCTCTTTTCAAGTACCTCCTGTGTGGAATTTGTCAGTCTTCCGTAGATATTGCCCGCATCGGCCAGACCGAAGCGGTCTGCGGCATGCCTGCTGTTATGAAATACATAAGAAGTGGTCTGGTAAATGGGTACTGCTCTTGCATCGGTTGCGGGATCTGCTTCTTCCTGTCCCACGTGTAACTGTAAGGTTTCAAATCTGTAATCGCTCATGATAAATTTCTCCTATGCTCTTAAAGTCTTTGTTTATATCTGATCCGTAAAAAATGCCCGAAAGCTTTCATACTCCCGGACATCTGGCTTAAGTGTTCTCTTTCACTTATTCGGAGGCGCAACATCGGCATGCAGTCGCCCAAACCATATTACCTGCCCGGGAGTTAAACATTCGCATACACCAACACATGATGTCTTTCTGATCATAGATAGCTTCTATTGACATTATCTGCGCTCTCCTTTCCTCAAATCTGAATGTAGCTTATCATCATTTACCTACTATGTCAATAGGTATTTTGATATTTTTTAAATTTTCTTTTCCGGCCTGATTATTTAACCCGTACTATAAGGATCTGTTCTTTTTTCTCATAAAAAACCCGGGACTCCTTTCAGCCCCGGGGATTTCTTTCAGACCCGGGACTCCTTTCAGCCCCGGGGATTTTCATCTTCGGTAACATTTATCTCAGTCACCTACTTTTTTTATATACAGCTCATAGGTTCCGTCGCCGTTTTCATCAAATCTTAAGATCTCATGACCCTCTTCCTTAACGCTCCTGGGAACGTTTTTTGCAGGCTCCCCGCTGTTTAGATGAACCTGCAGGATCTCGCCTTCTTCAAGTTCTTCAAGGGCAACCTTGGTCTTTACAAAGGTTATGGGGCATGTCACATCGGTTATGTCTATCCTGTCATTTACCGTAAATCCGGGTTCTGCCATTTATCTTTCCTCCTAAATTATTATCAGTTCCTCTTTGCGGACGCTCCTGTTATCCTGTTCCCCTTCCACATGGAAAGCATTCAGTACCGGAGCTTCCTTATGTTCGAGTGAAAGTATCAGATAACTTGCCTTACTGTCATTTGCAAGCCGTTTGTCCTCTTCCGACGGTCTTGACGGGGTCCCGGGATGGGAATGCCAGTTGCCCAGAGGCTTTAATCCCTTTGAGCGCATGTCTTTTATGGCTGCAAGCTGTTCCTTCGGATCTATGGAAAAATGCTCGTTTGTATGATCCGTATTTGTAAGCAGGTAAACATCCCTGATCTCCCTTGTGCCGTCTTCACTGTCAATGCCGGCGATCAGCCCGCAGGCTTCATCGGGCATTTCGGAGAGTGCATGCTTTAAGATCCTGTCAAAGTCCGATTTTTTTATGGTGATCCTCATGACGGACCTCCTGGCTTAAGATCACAGGCAGCCTGTTCGTAATCTATAAGCTCCGTGATGGTCGGCGTATCCGAACATACCGCACATCCTTTTCCCCTGGGGGGCAGTTTTATCTTATGAAACTCCATCTTCAGCGCATCATAAGTCAGCAGATATCCCGCAAGCAGCTCGCCGACACCGGTTATGTATTTCACGGCTTCCATGGCCTGAAGAGATCCGATCACTCCGCCCATAGCTCCGATCACACCGGCCTGTTTGCAGGTGGGAACCGCATCCTTCGGCGGGGGATTCTTAAAGATACATCGGTAACAGGGACTTTCCCCCGGTATTATGGTCGTAAGCTGTCCCTTAAACCGGATGATACCTGCATGGGACAGAGGTTTTTTTGCCATTACACAGGCATCGTTGATCAGAAACTTTGCCGGAAAATTGTCCGTACCGTCTAAAATAAAATCATAATCCTTTATCAGATCCATGATATTGTCGCTGCTCACGAATTCGTGATATGTGTTTACGGTCACGTCCGGATTAATGGCATTCATGGTCTCCGCGGCCGACTCGACTTTTTTCTTTCCGATATCGTTTGTTGTATGGATCACCTGTCTCTGAAGGTTTGAAAGATCCACAATATCAGCATCGACGATCCCTATCGTCCCCACTCCTGCCGCCGCAAGATACAGGGCTGCGGGAGCACCGAGTCCGCCGGCACCGATTATTAAGACCTTCGCATTAAGCAGTTTTTTCTGACCCTTTGCCCCGATCTCCTTCAGTATTATATGTCTTGAATAACGTTCAAGCTGCTCGCCTGTAAAAGCCATTATCTGCCTCCTCCCATAAAATACAGGAACTCCACCTCATCCCCTTCCCTGAGTTCATGGGAATCAAATGCGGAAGCATCTATAAACTCTTCGTTTACGGAAACCGTGACGTACTGCGGTGTTTCAACCTGCTCCTTCTCAATGAGGGCTGCTACGGTAATACCCTCCGGAACTTCCCTTGTCTCGCCCGCAACTGTTATCTTCATCTTCATAAACCTCCTTATATCATATAGAACCACTCTTCGCTCTGTTTCACTTCTTCCGTGACTATCTTATTGTCTCTCGTACGGTATTCCATTTCGGGGTTCTTCATGCTCACTCTGGTATTCTCCGGGACGGATCCCGTAATGAATGTGTTACCGCCTATAACCGAATTTGCGCCTATCACGGTGTCTCCCCCGAGTATTGAGGCCCCTGCGTAAATAGTAACGTTGTCTCCTATGGTGGGGTGACGTTTTCTCCCGGAGAGCTTCTGACCTCCTCTTGTCGAAAGCGCTCCAAGAGTAACGCCCTGATAGATCTTTACATTTTTTCCTATGACGGCTGTCTCGCCAATGACTATTCCTGTTCCGTGATCGATAAAAAACGATCGGTCTATCGTTGCACCCGGATGTATATCAATACCGGTTTCCGAATGCGCATACTCGGTCATCAGTCTGGGTATCACGGGCACCCTGAGCAGATAAAGCTCGTGGGCCATTCTGTATACGGTGACTGCCATGAGCCCGGGATAGGCTAAGATTATCTCTTCCACACAATAGGCGGCCGGATCTCCGTCAAGGGCAGCCAAAAGATCCGTTTCGATAAGCTCCCTGATAACAGGGATCCTTTCAAAGAAAACATTGCAGATACGGTAGCTTTCGGCCCTTCTCTCTTCTTCGGTAAGGGTTCCCCTGAGCCTGCAGAAATCAAGAGCCATGAACACCTGCTTGTTTAAATGATAATAAATATCCTCAAGAGTAACGGCAGCGGTGTTTTTCGGATTATATATCTTGAACGCTCTTTCCCTGTAATAACCCGGATAGACAACCCTGAAGAGATTGTCGACTACCTCTCTTACCTCCGCCTTGTCCGGCCTGTTATAGATATTGAAAGCATCTATGTTCTTTCCGCCCTCATAATCCTTTAACACCTTCCGGACAAGTGTATCCACTTCTGTTTCCCTGATAGTCTCTTCCATCTGATCTCACCCTCCTGATCCCGGCCATTTTGCGGATCCACACCCCGTTTGGGTCTTTTTCTGAAATCTCTGCCCCGCTCAGGTCTTTTGTATATCCACACCCCGTTCAGATCTTTTTCTGAAATCTCTGCCCGAAACGGTTTCCGGGCAGCCCTCACGCAAAGGTTCTAAGTACTTTTACCAGCGCATCGATGTCATCCGGCGAATTATAAAGTGCAAGCGTGGGTCTGACCGAACTTTCATATCCGAACCGCCTGAGTACCGGCTGGGCACAATGATGGCCCGTGCGAACCGCTATACCGTAACTGTCAAGGCGTTTTCCGACTTCCTCATCGGAATAACCGTCCAATTTAAAGGACAGTACCGAAGCCTTGTCAAGGGCTGTGCCGATAAGGGTGAGACCCGGGATCGCTTTCATCTCTTTTATTGCATACTGTAAGAGCTCATGTTCCCATCTGTATACGCAGGGCATTCCGATCTCCGACAGATATTTAAGGGCGGCTCCGAGTCCGACTGCATCCGCGATGCTTCCCGTTCCCGCTTCGAATTTGTTGGGAATATCGTTATATATCGTTCTTTCAAATGTCACATCCGCGATCATATTGCCGCCGCCGTGATAAGGCTCTGCTGCCTCCAGAAGCTCCCTCTTTCCGTACAGAACACCGATACCCGTAGGTGCGAAGATCTTATGTCCGGAAAAAACAAAGAAGTCTGCATCAAGTGCGGATACATTCACGGGAATATGCGCAACGGACTGCGCCCCGTCGATCATTATCCTTACTCCGTGTCTGTGGGCAATGGCTATGAGTTCTTCAACCGGGGTTACCGTTCCCAGAACATTTGAAACATGGGTCACGGCAACAAATTTAGTACGCTTCGTAAACAGTTTTTCATATTCCGAAAGGATCAGCTGGCCGGTCTCATCACAGGGGATCACCTTTATGACCGCACCCGTCTTTTCGGCTATCAGCTGCCAGGGAACAATGTTTGCATGATGTTCAAGGATCGACACGATGATCTCATCCCCGGGTGTCAGCATGGGCTTAACGCAGGCGTTTGCAACAAGGTTTATGCCCTCCGTGGTCCCCCGGACAAATATGATCTGTGAGGAATCCGGAGCACCTATAAATTCTCTTACCGTATTTCTGGCATCCTCGTAAGCGTCTGTGGATCTTGCGGCAAGAGTATGCGCACCCCTGTGGACATTTGAATTTTCATGTTCGTAATAATAGGACAGCCGGTCTATGACAGCCCGGGGTCTCTGGGTTGTTGCACCGTTATCAAGCCACACCAGAGGGTTTCCGTTTATCCTCTCGGAAAGGATCGGAAAATCTTTTCTGATCTGTGCAAGAGTTTTTGAACCTATCCGGATGGAATCATCTCTTGTGGTTTTCTCTTCCTCTTTTGATGACGATACCCCGTCTCCCTGAAGATAAGTAGGTACATCGATCCTTCTGTCACTCTCTGCGGCCGCTGTTTTGGACTGTACTTTCGGAGAGTAGGACCGGACAGCTTCACTTTCCCCATAGGCAAAGGGATGCTCCCAGTCAAAAATATCCGCATACGAAGTTCCCGCTTCCGTTACATAGGACTCTGAAATACCCGCGTCCGCAGGATACAGTCCGGTTACGGCTGCCTCTGAAGGTTCGGACACGGCACTGTCCGAAAGATCCGGAAACATTTCATTTGCTAAGATCGTTAACATATCCGCTCCCGGAAGCCCCAACGCTTCCTCGGATACGGCATAGGGATCAGTCATAGTCATAGTATTCACCCACTTCCACATCTTCCAGAACCGCTATGGCATCATCCGCAAGAATCGCAGCCGAGCAGTACAGAGACAGAAGATAGGAAGCAACACCCTTATCGTCTATTCCGCGGAAACGAACGGAAAGGCCTCTTGAATGCTCATTCTTGAGTCCTGCCTGGAACAGTCCGATAACACCTCTCTTTGCTTCGCCTGTACGGATCAGAAGGATATTGGTCTTTCCGCTCTGTGACTCGGGATTCTTGAGTCCGTCAACAAGAAGCTTGTCGGTGGGAATAACGGGGATACCTCTCCAGGTTAAGAAGGTTCCGCCGGCAAGGTTTACAACTACGGGAGGAACACCCCTCTTTGTGCATTCTCTCTCAAAAGCTGCGATGGCTCTGGGATGTGCAAGGAAGAAGGAAGGCTCCTTCCATACCTTCGAGATAAGCTCATCCAGATCATCAGGCGTGGGGGCCCCGTTTCTGGTCTGTATACGCTGGGAATCCGCAATATTCTTTAAAAGGCCGTAGTCATCATTGTTGATGAGCTGGCTCTCCTGACGTTCCCTTAAGGATTCGATGGCAAGACCGAGCTGCTCCTGTACCTGATCGTAGGGTGAACTGTAAACATCCTCCACCGCCGTATTAACGTTGATTATCGTTGAAATGGAATTAAGTACATATTCCCTGGGTTCTGTCTCATACTCCACATAACCGTCCGGGATTATATCCGATTTTTTGGTCTGGCTGCAGAGCACATCAAGGGGTGTTTCACCCTCCACCACCTTATTGACACGAAAGATTCCGGTCTCAAGGCCCTTGAATTCCAGGAATTTCGTCAGCCACTTGGGTGTCAGCGCACCGTACTGGGGTTTTGTCTTTGTGACATTTGCGAGATTATATGCAGCTTTAGCCGAAAGCGCATTGATCCCTGTGTTCTTTGCTTCTGTTTCCTTTGCCATTTTTTCTTTTCCTCCTTGTGTAAAACTGTGTATCGTTCAGACTGTCAAAGGTTTTTTGATATCTATAGTCTTCCTCCCTCGTTAGAGAAGATGATATCCTTCATAGCATCTATCCCGCCCTTTAAGTTATACATAGGGCCTTTAAATCCTGCTTCTCGAAGCGTATTTATCGCAAGTATGCTACGTTTGCCTTCCTTGCAGACAAAGATCGTATCATGCTCCGGATCCAGTTCCTTCTGCCTCCTTACAAGCTGTCCTATGGGGATGACTATGGCATTCGGGAAGTGCAGTATCGCTCTCTCATGGGGTTCCCTGACGTCGACTATTGTGATCTTATCCCCTTTCTCTATCCTTTCCGCCAGTTCCTCGGGAGTAAATCCTTCCACGGGTACCTCATTTGCATCTTCCCTGAGGCCGCAGAATTCCTCATAATCAAAATCGGTCAGTTCGGTGATCGTCGGTTCATCCCCGCACAGTAAACAGCGGCAGTTTCTTTTTACCGTCAGAATATCCGGGGAAAGCCCCAGGGTATCCACGTGCAGCAGTTTACCGCTTAAGTGTTCCCCGATACCTATGATCAGTTTCAGGGCTTCATTAGCCTGAATACTGCCTACTATCCCCGCAAGAGGGCTGATGGTCCCGCCTTCCGCACAGGTTGGAACAAGTCCCGGTTTGGGGGGCTCCGGAAACAGACACCTGAGGCAGGGTCCGCCCTTATATCCGAACACGCTTACTTCGCCTTCATACTGATAGACGGACCCGAACACAAGCGGGATCCCGCTTAATACGCAGGCGTCATTTATCAGATATCTGGCCTTATAATTGTCGGTACAGTCGATCACCAGATCAAAGCCTTCAATGAGTGAAAGTGCATTACCCGCATCAATCTTCACATTTTCCTCGATGACCCGGATGCTTCTGTCAGTATTCCTGATCTTATCCCTCGCCGAGGCGACCTTAGGCCTTTTAATATCTCTTGAGGTATGTATCACCTGGCTCTGAAGGTTTTCAACGGATACGGTATCGAAATCAATGACCTTTATCGTACCCACGCCCGCCGCGGCAAGGTACTGTATCACCGGTGATCCCAGGGCTCCCGCCCCGACGATGACCACCTTTGCGGCCTTTATCCTTTTCTGTCCCCTGACGCCGATCTCTCTTAACAGAAGGTGTTTATTGAATCTCTCCACCTCTTTGTCGTCAAGGCTCACTTCTTTTCTTCTCTCATCGGAAATAATGCTTTCCTGTCCGGATCCTCCCGCCACAAAAGGAAGCAGGAGTATCTCGGATATCCCGTCAAGAGGCTTTAAGCGGGCCGTTTCATCCGTCAGATCCTGTCCTTTTGCGAAGATCCTTATAAAACTCCTGAGCTTTCCGTTTTCATCGTAAAGTCCTTTTTTTGCCTCCGGAAATCTTTCCGTAAGATCTTTCAGTATCTCATTTACGGTATTTCCTTCCGCCGTAAGCTCCGTATTTCTTTCAAAAAAAGATCTCAGGGTCGCGGATATCACAACTTTCAATGTTCCGGTCTCCTTCCGTATTTTTTACCCATGCTCTGATCACGGGCTTTTTTTCACTCATAAGGGAAACGATCATATATATAAAACCGGGTATCATGTCTCCCTTATCCTCAGCAGAGGGCTCGGCCGCAGCATTTGGATGGGAATGGTAAAAACCGATCAGTTCAAGTCCCTTTTTTTCAAACAGCTGCTCCTTTCGGAAAAGCTCAAGGGGATCGATGCCGTAATGGGAACCTCTATGTCCCGGAAGGACCCGGTTTCGCATGCTCACCGATTGTGTTATCCTTGCACTCCCGTCTTCCGAAACACTTCCGAATAACAGGCCGCAGCATTCCTCCGGATAACGGATCACTGCATCTTTTAGCGTCTCCCTGTATATTTCTTCCGAAAGCTCCGCTCTCTCCGGCATTACTGTTTTCTCCATTTATCTCTTCCCGGGGCACTGCGGGACCCTACTGATCTCCATACTTCTCACCGGGCCTCTTACGTTCCCGTATTTCTTACCGGACCTCATACGTTCCCGTATTTCTTACCGGATCTCCCACGTTTCCGCGTTCCTTACCTGACATCATCCGTTTCCGTATTCCTGACCGCGTTCAGAAAATCCTCCGTCAGGTCATTTATATCCTCGATCCCCACGCTGACCCTTACCGTATCCTCATAAACCCCGGCGGCCTCTCTTTCTTCCTCACTCAGACGCGCATAAAGTGTTGATGAGGGGTGTATCACCAGTGTCCTCAGATCTCCGATATTGCTTGCTATCAAAGAATATTTAAGACTGTTTACGATCTTAAAAGCTCTTTCTTTTGAGCCGGCCCTGAAGGTTAAGATCCCTCCTCCGTATCCGTTAAGCTGCCTGTTTACATACTCACGGAAGGGATGATCTTTAAGGGTCAGGTAATTTACCGTGATATCCTTCTCTTTATCCAGAGCATGTGCAAGTGCATCAGCATTTTTACAGATCCTTTCCATCCGAAGGCCCAGTGTTTCGACTCCTATATAGGAAAGATAAGCATTCACCGGAGACATACACCCGCCCAGGTTTTCCCACAGATCCGTACGAAGTCTTAGGAGAAAAGCCATTTTCCCGTATTTTTTATATTCCGAAAGGGCCTTGTGTTTCGTGAAATCCCAGGGGAATTTTCCGCCGTCAACGATCATCCCGCCTATTGAGTTGCCGCCCCCGTTTATATATTTGGAAGTCGAATGGATCACCACATCGGCACCCAGAGATAAGGGAGTTACAAGAAAAGGCGTTGCGGTCGTGGCGTCGACAAAAAGCGGTATTCCGGCCTCATGCGCCGCTTCCGAGGCCTCCTTTATATCAAGCACATTCAGTGAGGGATTGCTGATTACCTCCCCGAAAACAGCCTTTGTCCTTTCATTTGCAAGTTCCCTTATGGTCTTCCCGTTAAGAACATCCGCAAAAACCGTATGTATGCCGAGTTTTTCAAGATCATGAAACAGATCCAGGGTCCCGCCGTAGAGGCCTTTCCCCGCTATTATCTCATCTCCGCTTTCACAGACATTGAAGATTGTGGAAGATATTGCAGCCATTCCGCTGCTGCAGCTTATGGCCCCTATGCCGCCTTCTAGGATATTGATCTTCTGCTCAAAGGCGCTTAGGGTGGGATTTCCGATCCTCGTATACGCAAACCCCATGCTTTTATGGGAAAAGACTTTTTCAAGCTCTTCCATGCTCTCATAGGAAAATGCGCTGACCTGTGATATGGCGGGCAGGATTTCCCCCTGTCCCTTTAGATTTTTCAGCCCTTTATGTAAAAGTCCGGTAGTAAATCCGCAGTCCTGTTTCATTTTTCTCCCTGTAAATGATCCCTTACTCCCTGTAAAAGCTTCCTGTTTCCTTCCCGGATTACAATCTTTCTTTCCACCGGGAAAAGCTTCTTCTCATGCTGCCTGACGCAGACCACATCCCTTCAGATCACATAAAGATCCCAGTTTTTCGATGACCTGTTGCGGCATTCGTTGGCAAATTCGCTGAGTTTTAACCCCTGCACATACCGGTTCAGACTTTGATTTATTTTTCCCCAGAAGCAGTCATTTATCACAAAACCAAGGGCTTCCGGATCCTCGACTGTATCCATGTCCGCAAGGATATTCTGGTCAAGGGCGTTCAAAACATCGGAAAGCGTGATCTTATCCGGCGAACAGGCTAATACGTATCCGCCCTTCAAACCCTTCTGGGCACTTATGAAACCTGCCTGTCTTAACAACAGAAGAATATGTTCGAGGTATTTGTGCGAAATGTTCTGCCTTTTGGCAATATCCGGTGCGGACACGCTCTCCCCGTTCTCACTGTTGATCACGATATCCGTTAAGGCTATAAGACCGTATTCCACTCTTGTCGATACTCTCATCTTCATTCCTTCCTGTCTTGTTTTGGTTTGCTTACTGGATACTTTATATCACCATTTACCTACTATGTCAATAGGTATTATGCAGGCAGTCTCCACACTCGCTTGATTTGCCTGTTTACCTTGCGGTATACTATGTCGGTATAAGGATCAAAAAAAAGTATAATGCCGGTATAAGAATCCATGAATTATAATACCGGTTTAAAGATCCGGACAAATTTATAATACCGGTATAAGGATCCGGAATATTAAACCGACAGCAGGAGGATGATCCCATGATCTCAACCAGAGGACGATATGCGCTTCGTGTCATGATCGATCTCGCAAAACAGGAACCCGGACAGGCCGTTCCGTTAAAGGATATTGCAGAGAGACAGGAGATTTCAAAAAAATATCTGGAGATCATAGTAAAAGACATGGTAAAGGGAAACCTTATCGCGGGCTCAAGCGGAAGAGGCGGCGGTTATAAGCTCTTAAGGAAGCCCGAAGAATACACCGTGGGCGAGATCCTTGAGCTGATGGAAGGTACCCTCTCATCCGTTGCCTGTCTTGCATCGGATGATTATGACTGTCCGAGGCGAAGTGTCTGTGAAACCCTTCCAATGTGGATGGAATTTGATAAAACCGTTCATGATTTTTTCTACGGAAGAAAACTCAGTGACCTTATCAAATAAGAAAAATCCGTGATCTCGCAATCTCATCAAATGAGAAAACATAGCTGTCTTACATCATAACTAAGAGGAGGATCCATGATTTGAAAAAGCTGACGGATATCCTGAATGAGATTTTTATAGAAGGATTGAGCGGAATGGCCACGGGGCTTTTCTCAACCCTGATAATAGGAACGATAATCGTACAGATCGGAACTCTTATTCCCGGAAGCATAGGCGGGAATATCGTAATGATGGGAAAGATCGCACAGGCCCTTACCGGTGCCGGGATAGGCGCGGGCTGTGCCACAAGACTTAAGGCAATGCCCCTTACCATAGTATCCGCTTCCGTATCCGGAATGTTCGGAGCCTTTGCGGCAAAAATAATCGCCGGAACGGTTTTCTCGGATGGTTCCGTAGTGCTTGCGGGTCCGGGTGAACCTCTGGGAGCCTTTATCGCGGCAATGGTCACCGTATACATGGGAAGACTGATAGCAGGAAAAACAAAAGTGGATATCCTGATAACCCCTTTCTGCTGCATCCTTACGGGATCGGCTGTGGGACTTATCTTAGGCCCTCCGATCTCCTCCTTCATGACCTGGCTCGGAAGCCTGATCAACTGGGGTACGGAACAGGCTCCTTTTATCATGGGTATAGTAGTGTCCGTTTTAATGGGCATGATCCTTACCCTTCCCATAAGCTCTGCTGCCCTTGGCATAATACTTGGCTTAAACGGGCTTGCAGCCGGTGCTGCCACTGTCGGCTGCTGTGCAAATATGATAGGCTTCGCAGTGGCTTCCTATAAAGAAAACAGGCTGAACGGGCTTCTTGCCCAGGGGCTTGGAACCAGCATGCTCCAGATAAGCAATATCGTAAAAAAACCGGTCATATGGCTTCCCGCCATCATCACAAGTGCCATACTCGGCCCCGTGTCCACCCTTGTGGTGCATATGACCAATAATCCTACAGGCTCGGGAATGGGAACCGCCGGCCTCGTGGGGCAGATAAACGCATATCAGACAATGACGGCCGAAGGTGTCCCCTCAGCCGTTGTTCTCATAGAAATACTGCTGATGCATTTTGTGATCCCGGCCATCCTTTCTCTTTCGATCTCCAATTTCATGAGAAGAAAAGGGCTGATACAGGACGGTGACATGAAGCTTGACGCATGAGCATCCCGCAGAAACGAAGCAGCGCGCATCCCCGGAAGCAATACCCTGACACATGAACATTCCACAAAAAAACAGAGGCCGAAGCCTCTGTTTTTAATTTCTGTATCCTGTACTGCAGGGATCTGTTTATTTAAGGAAATTGAAGCCCCTGATGATCGCAACTTCCTTGGATTCATTCTTTGCACACTGAACAAAGGCAATGATCCTTACTACGCAAAGGATGAGCTCGCATATCACACCTGCGATGGGAACGATTATGGTCCAGCATAACAGCAGGGATATGAGTACAACCAGCGTCTCAACAAGAGAAAGCTTGAAGTTCTCCTTTACATGGAAGGCAAGATAATCGGATTTGCTCTTTCCTATAAGCCACAGGATGGCAAAGTATAAAAGCGCACCCGTAAGACCGGTAAGGTACATGAGCATTGCAACAACCTTATTATCGGAAACATCCTTCGCATCAAACTCATCGGTATGATCCCAGTCAGGCTTGTAAATCGCAGCCGGTGTCTGTGCGGGATTATCGATATTGGTTCCGCATACAGGACAAAAAACATGGCTGTCATCAACTTCGGTATGACAATTAGGACAACTCTTCATAATAAAATCCTCCTTTTATATACCGGACGAAGCAATTCCGTCCGGAACTTATCCACGGCTGAAATATGATTTCATCTGCCGTAAATAGCCTTCATTACTGTATTTTATAGATTATAAACCACAAAACCTTATAATTCAATAGACACCGCGGGCCGAGATAATAAACATTTTATTAAAACAGGCCGGCAGATCGTATTTACGGATATAGGTTTTCTGTACAAGCCTGAGTCTGTAATCATGCATACAGTATTCTTTTTAATGTATACTTACGGTACAGTATTCTTTACCCCTGATCTCAAGGTTTTCTTTTCCGTTGACCGCTTCGGTCACTATCTCTTTTGCCCTTTCTATCTCGTCACAGGGGATCATCAGACTGTATTTTACGGTATCCTCATATATTATATCCTTAAGGATAAAGGGTTCCTGCTCAAAGAGGCGCTTTAATTTCTGTAAAAGGGTATAATCCGAACACAGCTCGCAGAGGAAGCACTCCCTGCTTGCCACGATCTCCGCATTTGACAGACCGTCTTTTACCGCCGCCTGATAAGCGCGCACAAGTCCCCCCGTTCCTAACAGCACTCCGCCGAAATACCTTGTCACCACGGCACACACATAGGTGAGACCCTCGTTTGTAAGGATCTCAAGCATCGGCCTTCCCGCGGTGCCCGAAGGTTCTCCGTCATCGGAACATCTGGTGAGCTCACCCCTGTCACCGATCACAAAAGCCGAGCAGTTGTGCCTTGCATCCCAGTATTTCTTTTTCATTTCATTTATAAAGGAAACGGCCTCTTCCTCGGACGATACGGGCCGGATAGTTGCAATAAACCTGGATTTTTTTTCCTCATATTCTCCCGGGACCTCACCGGCGATGGATCTGTATTCCGACATGTTTATTCTCCGTATTTATATATATTTTAAGCTCTGCTCATTCTTTTTTTGGCTCTGCACATTATTTCCTCTTTTAATATAACACAATATTTGGTATAATTACATGAATTGCACCGCAATAATATCTGCCGGTGCAGGGTAACCCGATACAGATTTCCTTCGGTCATCATGACCGGCCGAAACCGCCCGAATAATCGATATACACAAAAAGGAGGCCGTCTCATATGAATTATGGGCGTCATGGGATAATAAAAAGGAAACGCAGCCTGAATCCTTTTACCGCAAGAGTCGGTAATTTTCTTTCGGTATCTGCTTTCAAGATAGTGGTTTTAGTGGTCATCGCCGCCGGTGCCGCGGGACTGAGTGCGGCAGTCGGAGCATTTATGGGTGTTATCGCCACCGCTCCGGACGTATCAAACGTCGATGTTGCTCCCGCCGGATATTCCACCACGGTGTATGATTCCGAAGGAAACCAGCTTACCAAGCTGATAGCCGAGAATTCAAACAGGATCTATGTCACCCTCGATAAGATACCCGAGCATACACAGAATGCCTTTATCGCCATCGAGGATGAGCGTTTCAGATCACATAACGGAATCGATATCTACGGTATTTTCCGAGCAGGTGTGGTTGCGGTCACTTCCGGAGATTTTTCCCAGGGTGCTTCCACCATCACCCAGCAGCTTTTAAAGAATAACGTTTTTACCGACTGGACCGAGGAATCCTCACTTATCGAGAAGTTCAGGAGAAAATTCCAGGAACAGTACTGTGCTGTCCAGCTGGAAAAATACATGGACAAGGATTCGATCCTTGAAAACTACTTAAATACCATCAACCTCGGACAGGGTACTCTCGGTATCCAGGCCGCTTCCAACAGATATTTCGGAAAACCGGCAAGATCACTTACCATATCCGAATCCGCTGTAATAGCCAGCATCACCCAGAACCCCTCCCGATGGAATCCCATCTCCCACCCGGACAACAATGCCCTCAGGCGTGCCGAGGTTCTTAGAAAGATGCTTAATCAGGGCTATATCACTCAGGCCGAGTATGATGAGGCAATGGCCGATAACGTTTATGACCGTATCAAGAAGATCGATGAGACCATCGAAAAAGAAACCATCTACTCCTATTTCGTGGATGAGCTTACCGAGCAGGTTATCGTCGATCTGCAGGAACAGCTGGGTTATTCCTATGCTCAGGCTTATAACTCTCTCTACAGCGGCGGTCTCAGCATTTTTACCACCCAGAACCCCGAGATACAGAGGATCTGTGATGAGGAATTCGCAAATACAGAGAATTATCCTTCCAATACAAGACTTTATCTTGATATCAGGCTTTCCTATCTGGATGCAAACGGAGACCCGGTCAATTTCAGTACCCAGGCCTTCGAAAAATATTTCAAGGAACAGCGCGGCAAGAGCTTTAACATGATCTTCTCATCAGAGGAGGAGGCAAATGCGGCGATCGAAGAATATAAGGCCTATGTGGAACAGCCCGGGTATGAGCTTGCGGCAGAGAGCATTTCCCTGACACCCCAGCCCCAGACCTCCATCACCGTGATCGAACAGTCCACCGGACAGGTCATGGCTCTGGTGGGCGGCCGCGGATCCAAGGCAGCCAGTCTTACTCTTAACCGTGCAACCGATACCAAGCGTCAGCCCGGATCCACCTTCAAGGTCGTAGCCGCCTACGCTCCGGCCATAGATCATGAAGGCTACGGACTTGCATCAACCCATATAGACGAACCCTTCAGCTATGAGAACGGAAGACCCGTAAAGAACTGGTACAAAGGCTACAAGGGCCTCTGCACCTACAGATACGGAATAGAACAGTCCCTTAATATAATAGCAGTTAAGGTCATCACTGACATCACGCCGGCTCTGGCCTACGATTACCTGTTAAACTTCGGCTTTACGACTCTTGTTAAGAAAAGGACAGAAAGCAACGGCATGGTAAGCTCGGACATCACTCAGGCCCTTGCTCTCGGCGGTCTTACCGACGGTGTTACCAATCTTGAACTGACAAATGCCTATGCGACAATAGCAAACGGCGGTATATATACGAAACCGCTCTTTTATACAAAGATCCTCGATCATGACGGAAACATACTGATCGAAAACACACCCAAACAGAGGCGTGTTCTCAAGGAAACCTCGGCTTATCTGCTGACAAGCGCCATGCAGGACGTTGTTACAAAGGGAACGGGTGCAAGGGTTAACTTCGGAAACATGGCAATAGCCGGTAAGACGGGTACCACCACCAGCAACGTCGATGTATGGTTCTGCGGTTTCACCCCTTATTACACGGCAGCAACCTGGGCCGGTTATGATAATAACGTACACTTAAACAGCGGCTGGGGCGAGACCAATATAGCAAAGACCCTCTGGAAAGCCGTAATGTCAAGGATACACAAGGATCTCGAATATAAGGACTTTGTTCAGCCCCCCGGGATCATAAGGGCCAGCGTATGTTCTCTCTCGGGAATGAAGCCCGGAGCCTGCGGCGGCGGATCAAAAACCGAACTTGTAGATGAAGAAATGTACAATTCCATGGGACCCTGCGACGGATCGAGACATCCTCACGGTGCTTCCGT
>JAIKZD010000035.1 GCA_024682555.1 Lachnospiraceae bacterium
CTCATCGGCAACGTTCCTGATTTCCGAACCTTCGGCTTCATCGTCTATATTTACCGGTTTGAATGTACCGTAAAGAAGCGCCGGTCTGTTATTCTCATCCATAATGGTCTTTCCGCTGACCTTGTACCAGCAGAAAGCACCGTTAAAATCCATGCATCTGAAAAACTCCCTGCGTCCGGGAGAATCATAGCGCATGGGCCGGAAAAACATGATCGCACGTTTAACATCGTCGGGACAAACTTTCCCGGCGATCTCAAGAGATTCACTGTAATTGGATATCTTGACCTGACAGGGAATGAATTTTGTCACATTTCTGGAAAAACTCATCACATCAGACTGAATATCATATTCAAATACTATGGTTTCCATCAGTAAATCTAAGGCTTCCTTTTTCGTGTAGGGCTGCGTCCAAAGTCCCTGTCATAACCACAAGCAGGCTTGTGTGGTGACAATACTTTTGACATCTTATTCATTGTACCAAGTATTATGTAAAACGTCAAAAAAATAACGAAAAATCAGAAAAGAAACGCAGACAAAAGAATGTTTGATACATCGAGCCCCCTGTCATTGTAAAAATACCTCTTACCGTTGTACTCCAAAAAGCCGTCTGCCATCTGTTCCTTCAGCTGACCGCCGTATACTTCGGTGATGTCACGGCCGAAGTATCTGAGAAAGTCATCCGCAGACACACCCTCTGTCATCCTGAGTCCCAGGAACATGAATTCCTCCATTTCTTCCTTCCTGCTGAGTGTCCTGTCTTCTTCAAATGATCCGCCCGGTTGATTTATGTAAACCATTTTGCGTGTATTGGTAAACCTTCTGTTTCCGATAAGTGAGGCTGCGCTGAGACCGAAGCCTCTGTAATCCTCTCTCTTCCAATATCGGATGTTATGTCTGCATTCAAAGCCCTCTTTTGCGTAATTCGAGATTTCATAACGGCTGTAACCGAAGTCCTTCAGGACCGTTCTTACCATAAGGTCGGTCTCTGCCTGTTCCTCTTCGTCCGGGAGACCCTTCAGTTCATTTTTCATGCTAAGCTCGTGAAAGACTGTTCCCTCCTCGATGATAAGGGAATAGACGGAGATGTGTTCGGGAGAAAGGGCTGCTGCCTTACGGAGACTTCTTTCCATGTCCGTTCCGCTTTCCCCGGGAAGGGATGAGATAAGATCCAGATTGATATTGTCAAATCCGGCATCTCTCAGTTTTTCAAATGTATTTCTGATATCATCGGACGAGTGTATGCGTCCCAGGGTCCTGAGGCTTTTATCATTAAAAGACTGGCAGCCAAGGCTCACCCGGTTTATGCCTGCGCTCCGGTAGACCTTCAGTGCCCCGGGATCCACCGTACCGGGATTCATCTCCATTGAGATCTCAGCATCATCTTCGATAACATATGTTTTTGAAAGTGCCTCCATTACAGAAGAAATATATAAAGGCGGCACACAGGATGGTGTACCGCCTCCGATATAAATAGTGTCTGTTATTCTTCCTGCAGTCTCTTTTTCATCACGGATCTCGGTAATGAGGGCTTTAAAATAACTGTCGATATGTTCTCTGTCCTCAAATGACGGAAAATCACAGTATCTGCACTTTCTGATACAGAAGGGAACATGAATATATACACCCCTTTTTTTATCCATTAAAACTCAATCCTCGCTGTCCAGCTTCAGGACACTTAAGAAAGCTGCCTTTGGAACCTCAACGCTTCCTATGGAGCGCATCTTTTTCTTTCCTTCCTTCTGTTTTTCAAGGAGCTTCTTCTTTCTGGAGATATCACCGCCGTAGCATTTTGCAAGCACGTCTTTTCTCACGGCCTTGACGGTCTCACGGGCTATGACCTTGCCGCCGACCGCAGCCTGGATTGGGATCTCGAACAGGTGCCTGGGTATCTCACCCTTCAGCTTCTCGCACATCTTCCTTCCTCTTTCATATGCGCTGTCCTTAAAGACTATAAATGAAAGAGCATCCACGTATTCGCGGTTTATAAGGATGTCCAGTTTAACAAGCTGCGAAGGCACATATTCCTTAAGCTCATAGTCAAAGGAAGCATATCCCTTTGATCTGCTCTTCAGGGCATCGAAAAAGTCATAGATTATCTCATTTAAGGGAAGGTCATATTTTAAGAGCACCCTTGTGGACTCTATGTAATCCATGCCGGTCTGTATTCCCCTTCTCTCCTGGCAGAGCTTTATTATCGCCCCCAGGAATTCCGTATTCACCATGATCTCCGCGGCAACGAAGGGTTCTTCCATATGCTCTATCTCAGAAGGATCCGGCAGATTGGCGGGATTTGTGATATCCATGACCGTGCCGTCATTCTTGTAAACCTTATATACAACGCTGGGCGCGGTGGTTACGAGATCGAGATCGTATTCACGTTCCAGCCTCTCCTGGATTATATCCAGGTGGAGAAGACCCAGGAAACCGCATCTGAAGCCAAATCCGAGCGCCGCGCTGGTCTCGGGTTCGTAAACCAGGGATGCGTCATTAAGCTGCAGTTTTTCCAGCGCTTCACGGAGATCCGTGTATTTCGCGGCATCAGCGGGATAAATCCCGCAGTAGACCATGGAATTCACCTTCCTGTATCCGGGAAGGGCTTCATCGCAGGGTCTGTCGTCATTCGTGACTGTATCTCCGACCCTCGTTTCCTTAAGATCCTTTATGCTCGCACAGATATAGCCTACCATTCCCGTTGTCAGCTCGTCACAGGGAATGAACTGTCCGGCCCCGAAATATCCGACTTCCACCACATTGTCGCTTTTTCCGGTAGCCATGAACCTGACCCTGTCGCCTTTTTTAACCGAGCCGTCCATGATCCTGATAAATACTATTATCCCTTTGTAGGAATCATAGAGGGAATCAAAGATCAGAGCCTTTAACGGTTTTTCCGGATCTCCTTTGGGTGCGGGTATCTTATGCACTATCTCTTCCAGCACATCTTCTATGCCTATGCCCTGCTTTGCGGATATTCTCGGCGCATCCATGGCCTCAATGCCGATAACATCCTCTATTTCCTCCGCCACCCTGTCCGGGTCGGCGCTGGGCAGATCTATCTTATTTAATACGGGAAACACATCGAGATCATTATCCAGGGCAAGATAGACATTTGCCAGGGTCTGGGCCTCTATACCCTGTGAGGAATCCACCACAAGCACGGCTCCGTCACATGCGGCAAGGCTGCGGCTCACTTCATAATTAAAGTCAACATGGCCGGGAGTATCTATCATATTGAAAATATACTCCTCGTTATTTTTTGCCTTGTAGACAGTCCGGACAGCCTGGCTCTTTATGGTAATGCCTCTCTCCCGTTCCAGCTCCATATTGTCAAGGATCTGTTCCTGCATCTCCCGTTCCGTCAAAAGACCGGTTGCCTCTATCACCCTGTCGGCCAGTGTGGACTTCCCGTGGTCAATATGTGCTATTATGCTGAAATTTCTGATGTGCTGCTGATCCATATTCCTTCTGTTATACTCCTTCTTTTTCCTGTTCGGGACAATCTGCTGATAGTATCCGGAATACCTACTAAATATGGTGTTATTTAATGTTTATTTTACGATATTTTGGGGGATTATTTCAACTGTTTGCAATTATAACTTCAAAATGACGTGAGTTGACTGTTATTTATTCATGAAGTGCTGCAAAGCCTGTAAAAATATGGCTTCACGGAAATTCAACGATAACATACCACCCGCCACCGTTTCCCTCCCTGACGGACTTCACTTTTCCTTTAAGATCCTTTAATGCATCCTGTCTTTTATAATTACCCGACATGGCAATAGCGGGTATTATTGTATAATA
>JAIKZD010000045.1 GCA_024682555.1 Lachnospiraceae bacterium
ATTGCTGCAGGTAAGGATATCGACCCTGTCTCCGTACTCTTTTTCCAGTGCATCCTTTGCCAGAGAGAAATTATAGGTATACGGCGTGCTCTCATCATTGTCGTATATGAATCCCACCGTGATATGATCCATTACATCGGAAGGATTCAGAAGCTTAAAGATCCCGAGGAATGCTGCCAGTATAACGAGGCAGGTCAGTGTGGTTATTATATATATACGCTTCATACCGGCTCCCCCTCCTTATCCTTTGAAAGATCATTTCCTTCATTCTGCATACCGGCTGCCTGAATCTTCCTGTCCTCCTCCACACGGCGTGCAAGTTCATCCTGGGCCTCTTTGTCCGCAAGCTGTATCTCTGCCTGCTTTCTGGAATAGATCTCATCCGGATTGATGATACCCTTATCCACAAGGCGGAAAAAGGCATCCAGTACGTCCGGATCAAACTGTGTCCCGCGGCCGCGTTTCATTTCGTTCATAACATAGTCGGTGTCCATGTGATTGCGGTAAACACGGTTGGAGGTCATTGCATCGAAGGCATCCGCAACGCTTATGATCCTTCCGAACAGGGGGATTTCCTTGCCTTTGAGCCCTTTCGGATAACCTTTACCGTCATAACGTTCATGATGATACCTGGTTCCGTCCTCAACATGTTCCACTAAGGTGAAATCTTTTAAGATGTCCGCTCCTCTGTCGACATGGGATTTCATCTGCGCATATTCCGTGTCATTAAGGCGCCCGACCTTGTTAAGGACATTGTCAGGAACACCGATCTTTCCTATATCATGCAGCTGTGCCGCTCCGCGAAGGTTTGAGAGCAGCCTGCTTTTCTGCCACCATTTGAAGCTCTTCATCTCTTCCGCAATGAGTACCGAATACTCGGCAACACGCTGGGAATGCTCATGAGTGCGGACGTCCTTGGCATCCACCGCATTTGCGATGGCCTTTACCGTTTCGTTGGCCATGTTCAGCTTGGTCTGCTGTTCGTTAAGCTGTCTCTGCACGATAAGCCAGGTAAACCAGATAAGGATCAGTGAGAGCAGCATCAGCATATAGAAGAGAAATACCGGCTGTTCGTAGAGTTCACCTTCTTTTTCCAGCACGAATTCTTTTTCCTCCAGAACCTTTTCTCCCGCACTGTCAAATATCGCAAGACGGAAGGTATAACTGCCCGCGGGCAGATTTACGTAAATGATGTTGTTCAGACTGTTCTGGGGAATTATGGTCCACTGCGTATCATAGCCCTGAAGATAATATCCCACGTTCGGCTCCTGGATCGTATAGTTTAAGATCTCGGGGGAGAGCTCTATACGGTCGGATCCGCGATTGACGGTGATCACTCCGGTTCGCGACAGGGGCTGGTCAACGCCGTCGATACGTACCGAGGCTAACTGCATCCTGTATGAATGGACATCACTGTTGTATTTATCCACGTCTATGATGTAAACCCCGGTATCACAGGGAAGGAACAGTTCGCCCTTTCCGTTGTAATAATTCCAGGAATTGGCTGTAAGAGAGGTGCCAAGTCCCCTTCTTGCATCCAAAAGCTCCCAGGCCATCTCGCCTCCCGCCACCAGCTCGTCACGTTCAACCACGTAGATGCCGGCACTCGACATGACAAAAAGGGTATCCTTATCCTTTACCCAGATATCATAATTGTTGAAATAGGGGAACTTTTCCAGCAGACGTATGGAACCGTCGGATTCGAGATAACACAGGCTGTTGCTGGTAACTATGAAAACCCCGTCGGATTTGGGATCCTTTACGGTCCTAAGGATCACATCGCTGCTGAGTCCGTCCTTTCTTGTGAGCATCCCCGACACTTTTCCGTCCTTCAGCACCGCAATACCGTCACCGTCCGTTCCTGCAAGGATCGTTCCGTCATCCCTCTCGGTAAGGGTCAGTATCATGGAATTTATATGCCCTTCTTCATTACGGATGGTATTTATGATCTTATGATCCTTTATATAGCTTATGCCGCTGTCGCCGGCAGCAAGGATGGTACCGTCTTTGAGACCCGTTACTATACGGGCCCTGTTTCCGAAACTGCCGTTTTCGGCATTGTATGCATGCACATCTCCGTCGGGAGAGTATTCCATCAGCCCGTTTCCGTAAGTGCATACCCAGAGATGGTTATCCTTGTCCACGAACATGCAGCGGATGCGGCTGCCGGAAAGCTTTTCGGTAAGGTCATTGTTGATCTGCCTGCGGCAGGCTTTGTCCACCACGTCAAGCCCGTTATCGGTACCGATATAGTAGCAGCCCTGCCAGGATACGACGGCATTTACGACCTGACGCTTCATCCCGATGGCGCCGTAAACGTCCTTGAAAGGGGATTTCGCAAGTCTTAAAAGTCCCAGTCTTGAGGAGGTAAACCAGAGATTTCCCTGATAGTCATATAACATCCTGTCTATGGAATTATTGAAATCGTTGGTGTTTAAGAGATGATAGCCGTTTATGTCCATATAGGCCACACCGTTGTCCGCGGAGATGAACAGCGTTCCGTCATTTATGTAGTTTAAGCTGTTGATGCCGGCAACGCCCTCACAGGTAAGGGATCCTGTCTGTCTGAGCTCATCCTTCGAAACGTCAAAGCTGTATATGTTATCCGTGGAGGATCCGGCCATGAGTATTCCGTCCGGGGAAAAGGTACAGCAGTTAAACTGTTCCTGCTCATCCGGAAGACTCAGAGAGGATGTGACCTTTCCCTTATTCATAAGGAAAAGCTGTCCGTCGGAGGCTACCGCTGCAACGTGGCCGTCCCGGTCAGCGGTGATGCTGTCGGCATAGTATACTTCTTCAAGGGTATCGGCAGTCTTCAATCCGTTATTCATCATAATGATCTGCATACTGTCGGTCGTACCCACATAATAATATCCGTCGGATGCACGGACGATGCAGCGGACGGAGTCGGAAGGCAGACCGCTGTTGCTGCTGTAAATACACTGGACATAATCGTCATAATCCGGTATTTCCTTCATCAAAGATCAGATTAACGGGAACCGACAGGACAAGTGCGGTCAGCATTGCCAAAGAGGCGGTTTTCATAAAGCCGTAGAAACGGTCGAACCATTTTTTTCGTGCGGCGACCCCTATTATGATCCCCAGGGCGATGCTTGTGATGGAATAAGCTGCGGACAGACGGTTGATCAGGCAGTATGCCAGATTTCCGGTGACACCCACTGCGGCACCGCAGAAGGGGCCCGCTATATAGGCGCAAAGAGCCGTACCGAAGGAATCGGCCCACAGCGGGAGCTCAAGCCACACGGCGATGAACTTTCCGCCCAGATTGAGACAGACACATAGTGAAATAAACAGTATGATCTTAGAGGTCTTCCAGTTTTTCATAAACCTTTCCTTATTGTATGCATGAGATCCCTGTAACAGTACCCGATCTCCGGATACTCATGGATTGTTGATAAACATGGTTCCCGGAAAAATTATACCAAGTGGCAGACATCGTGTAAAACAAAACAGAAAAACCCCTTAATAGCAGATTGCAAGAGAGGGGTCGTGATGTTATTATATAATATCACGGGATTTTCCGGATAACGTGATCAAGATAATGAACAGGGATGAATACCGTATATGTATTACTCCGCAATAGGCCTGATCGCCATAGCGATCCTTCTGATCGAGAATGGGGACATTCTGTTAAATGTTAATAAAGCGTTTGATCTGCCTGCCTGGAAGGTATACAGGAGGTTTCTTTTTGCTGTCCTGATATACTATGTTACCGATGTTCTGTGGGGGATCGTGGAAAGTGCAAAGCTTCCCGGGCTTCTCTTCTTTGACACTTCTATATATTTTCTGGCGATGGCCGTTGCCGTTTTATACTGGACACAGTATGTGGTCACCTACCTTGATGAGAAGAACGGATTCGGGATGTTTCTTGTCTATTCCGGCCGTATCATGGCTATCCTTGTCATGCTTTTCACTCTGATCAATGTATTTACGCCGGTGGTGTTCACCATTGATGCGGACTGTGTGTATTATCCCCTTGCAATGAGATATGTGGTCCTGACCGTTCAGATACTTCTTCTTTTACTCATATCCATCCATGCATTCCGCTCCGTTATCGGAAAACAGCAGGCGGAAGTAAAGACCAAGAGATATTCGACCATAGCACGTTTCGGCATCATCATGGCGGTGGTTATCTCTGCCCAGATACTGTTCCCGTATCTTCCGATGTATTCCATCGCATATCTTCTGGGAACCAGCCTGATCCGGGCATTTGTCATCAGATACGAGATGGAGGATTACAGACATGAGCTTAAGGAAGCCGAAAAGGTTGCGGAATTAAAGCAGACCATCTCATCGCTTCTTGATAATATGCCGGCACTTACCTTCTCAAAGGATGCGGAAACCGGGGTGTATCTTGCCTGCAACAGGGCTTTTGCCGAATACGCCCACAAAGAAACTCCCGAGGAGGTTACCGGTCTTACGGATAAGGAGATCTTTGATGAGGTCACCGCAAGTCATTTCATCGAAGATGACAGGGTTGCCATGTCCATGGAGGAGCCGTATATCTTCTTTGAGGATGTTCATGATGCCGTCGGGCATCAGAAGCAGTTTCAGACGACAAAGTTAAAGTATACGGATGCGCTCGGAAAACTCTGCATTCTGGGAATGAGTCAGGATGTCACCGACCTGGTACGTATAAAAAAGGAGAACGCCACCACCAGAGAGGCATACGAGAGGGAAAGAGGTGCGGGCATAATCTTTAACAACATAGCAAGGACCCTGGCCCGGTCATATGAGGATCTGTACTATGTAAGCCTGGAGACCGGTGAGTATACCGAATACAGGACCGACAGGGATACGGACAGGCTCATAGAGGTGAGGAAGGGCCGGAATTTCTTTGATTCCTGCGGGAAAGAAGCGGATTTATATGTATATCCCGAGGACAGGAAAAAGTTTACGGAATCCCTTAGGAAAGAGACACTCCTTAATGCTCTTGAGGGAAAAAGGACCTTCGATATGACCTACAGGCTTTTATCGGAGGACGGACCGGTATATGTGGGAATGAAGGTCTCTCGCATGAAAGATGATGACAGCTTTATTATCATCGGGATAACGGATATAAATGAGGAAATGAAGGAAAGGCAGTCGGCGGAGAGGATCAAGGAGGAGAACCTTGCATATACGAGGCTCAGTTCCCTGGCCGTTGATTTCCTCTGTGTATATATCGTGATACCGGAGAGCGGACAATACCGCGAATTCAGTACTTCTGAAAGCTTTGCCGGTTTTGCTCTCGAAAAAAGCGGGGAGGGTTTCTTTGAAACATCACGGGACAGGCTCAAAGATCTGGTATGTCCGGAGGATCTGGACAGGTTCCTTTCGATGTACAACAGGGATAACATCCTTTCGGGAATCGAGGAGACAGGGATCTTTGTGCTGAGCGTCCGGTTCATGATCGACGGAAAACCGAAATATGTGCAGCTCAAAGCCGCCATGGTGGATGAGAGTGACGGACGGAAGCTTGTATGCGGTATAAGCGACATAGATGCGCTGATGCGGCAGGAGGAAGAATATGCGATACGCCTGGCACAGGCCCAGAGCAGGGCTAACAAAGATGCTCTGACAGGCGTTAAGACAAGGCTTGCCTTTCTTGATGAGGAGAAAAGACTGAACGGTCTCATAAAAGAGGGCGATCCTCCGGAATTTGCCATCGTGCTCTTAGATGTGAACGATCTGAAAAAGGTCAACGATACCGAGGGACACAAGGCAGGGGATAAGTATTTAAGGGATGCCTGTAAGATAATTTGTGATATATTCAAGAGAAGTCCGGTCTTCCGCGTCGGCGGTGATGAATTTGCCGTAATAGTCTTAGGTGAGGATTACGGCAGGATGGATGAACTTATGGAACGGATCAGGGGGCAGAACAAAGAAGCCCTTAAAGCAGGAGAGATAATAATAGCCTGCGGAGCGGCCCGTTATGAAAATGATGAAACCGTTGCATCGGTATTTGAACGTGCCGATGCAAGGATGTATGAGGATAAAAACAGCCTGAAGGAGGAACAGAGCAGAATGGAGGATACTGTAAATGGCATTGCTTGAAATAAAAAATCTTTGTGTAAGCGTTGACGGATCGGAGATCTTAAGCGATATCAGCCTAAGCATCGGAAAGGGCGAGACCCACGTTCTCATGGGACCAAACGGTGCCGGAAAATCCACCCTGGGAAATGCCCTTATGGGGAATCCCCAGTATGAGGTTACCGGCGGGAATATCTATTTCAACGGACTGGATATCAAGGAGTATTCCACGGATAAAAGAGCGAAGGCCGGAATGTTCATGTCATTCCAGAACCCTTTGGAGGTTCCGGGCATCAGCCTGTCGGCTTTCATAAGGAATGCGATCATCAACCAGACCGGGGAAAAGCTCAAATTCTCGGAATACAGAAAGAATCTTGCCGAAAACATGGCCCTTTTAAGCTTTGACGAAAGCTATAAGGAAAGAGATCTTAACGTCGGTTTTTCCGGAGGGGAAAAGAAAAAGGCCGAGATCCTTCAGATGCTCATGTTAAAACCAAGGTTTGCCATACTTGATGAAACTGATTCGGGCCTTGATGTGGATGCGGTGCGTACGGTATCCGAGGGCGTGAGGGAATACCAGAGATCCGGGGACGGTGCTCTTCTTATCATCACCCATTCCACAAGGATACTTGAATCCCTTCATGTTGACAGGACCCATGTCCTCGTAAAGGGAAGGATAGTGGACAGCGGGGATGCTTCCCTTGTGGACAGGATAAATGAAGAGGGCTTTGAAAGGTATATGTGAGGTTTTTATGGAAAAAGAAAGAACCGAAGTAAATGACATAGACAGAAGCATGTACGATTTCAGATACTCCGATGAGGATTCCTTCAAGGTAAAGGAAGGCCTTACCGAGGACATCGTGCTGCAGATATCGGAAGAAAAACATGATCCCGACTGGATGAGGCAGTTTCGGTTAAGATCACTTGAGATCTACAACAAGCTTAAGGTTCCCGACTGGGGGCCCGATATAAGCGGTCTCAATATAGATGACATAGTCACCTATGTAAGGCCGAACACCGAAATGAAGGCAAGCTGGGAAGAGGTGCCTGATGACATTAAAAATACCTTTGAAAGGCTGGGGATCCCGGATGCGGAGAGAAAAAGCCTGGCGGGAGTCGGGGCACAGTACGACAGCGAGCTCGTATATCATAACGTAAAAAGTGAGGTCAGCGATCTCGGAGTTGTATATACCGATATGGAGAGCGCTCTGACCGGAGAGTATGAGCAGATGGTTAAGGATCACTTCATGAAGCTTGTGCCTCCGTCGGATCATAAATTCGCAGCCCTCCACGGTGCCGTATGGTCAGGGGGCTCCTTTGTGTATGTACCTCCTTTCGTAAAAGTGGAGATCCCGCTTCAGTCCTATTTCAGGTTGAATGCAGCGGGGGCAGGACAGTTTGAGCATACACTCATAATCCTTTCGGAGGGTTCACAGCTTCATTTCATAGAGGGCTGTTCCGCACCCAAGTATAATGTTGCAAACCTGCATGCCGGCTGTGTGGAGCTCTATATAGGAAAGAATGCGAAGCTTCGCTATTCCACCATAGAGAACTGGTCCAAGAACATGTATAACCTGAACACGAAGAGGGCGATCTGTGAAGAGGGAGGAACGATAGAATGGGTATCCGGTTCCTTCGGTTCCCATGTTTCATACCTGTATCCCTCAAGCATTCTTAAGGGAAATGACTCCCATGCGGAATTTACGGGCATCACCTTTGCGGGAAACGGGCAGAATCTTGATACCGGTGCGAAGATGGTCCATCTGGGTGAGAGGACCACTTCCTTTATCAATACAAAATCAATTTCAAAGGCAGGGGGCATCAGCACTTACAGAAGCTCGATACAGGTAATGAAGAGCGCGGTTGATTCCAAGGCCTCGGTATCCTGTTCTTCCCTGATGCTTGACGATATATCGAGATCTGATACCATACCTGCCATGGACATAAGAACGGACAGGGCGGATATAGGACATGAGGCAAGAATAGGCAGGATCAGTGATGATGCGGTATTCTACCTTATGAGCAGGGGGATATCCGAAGAGGATGCAAAGGCAATGATAGTCAGCGGGTTTGCGGATCCCGTTTCCAAGGAACTGCCGCTTGAATATGCGGTTGAGATGAATAATCTCATACAGCTTGAGATGAAAGGAGCCATAGGCTGATGGGTATGAAGGTTAACAATCTGTCGACGGGAACCTGGAATTTCTTACGGATCAATGAGGCAGAGATAAACGAAACAATAGAATTAAACGGACGGGGGACTTCCGTCATCCACAATATACCAAACGGCGTGATAATAGGAAATTCGGGCTGTGAGGAATGCGGAGGCTGTGATGCGGCGGAAAACCTTGACATGAAGAGCATAAAGACCGGAATGGGAACGGAGGCTGCGGCATTCTTTGATGAAGCCTGTGAAGATACCCTGGTGATAAGGTCCAAAAAGAACGCAAAGATAACGGAACCGGTATGCATAAGCTACAATATGGCAGACGGCGATCAAAAGTGCGTCAGGCAGGCCGTGATAGCGGGAGAAGGCAGCGAGATAACGGTTATCATGGATTACACCTCGGGCCGCGGTGACAGCGGGTTTTTCGGGATCCAGACCTTACTCCATGCCTGCAGAAATGCCACCATAAATCTCATAAAGATCGAACTTCTGGGCAGAGGTTTCCTTCATTTTGACAACATAGGCGCCGACTGTGACGGTGAAGGCAGCATCAACACCATACAGATGATCCTGGGCGGAAAAAAGAGCTATGTGGGTGTTAATGCGGAGCTTTCGGGATATAAGAGCAGATATACCGGAAATACGGGTTATCTGTGTATAGATGATCAGTTTCTTGACATGAACTGGTACATAGGCCACAGCGGAAAGAGATCGGAAAGCAGTCTCAGCGTGAAGGGTGCCTTAAGGGATAATGCCTTTAAGACCTTCCGGGGGACCATAGACCTAAAGCACGGAGCCAAGGGGGCAAAGGGGGAAGAGATCGAGGAAACCCTGTTACTGTCCGAATCCGTAAGGAATAATACCCTGCCCGTGATACTCTGTGACGAGGATGATGTGGAGGGTGCCCATGGCGCCACCATAGGCAGGCTGTCAAAGGAAATGCTGTTCTATATGGAGAGCAGAGGCCTTTCCGAACACGAAGCAGAGGTACTTATGACGAAGGGCAAGTTAAATTCCGTAAGAAATCTCATAAATGACGAGAAATCCATAGGAAAGATACAGCATTATATGGAGGAGGCTTTTAAAGATGAGTAACAGTCCCTTTAAAAAGGATTTTCCCATATTTGAAAAATCTCCCTGTGTATATCTCGACTCCGCGGCTACCGCACAGAGACCGGGGGCGGTCATTGATGCCGTACGTGCATTTTATGAGACCATGAACGCAAATCCCCTAAGGGGTCTTTATGACCTGTCCATAAGGGCGACGGATGCATATGAGGCTTCAAGAGAGACGGTTGCGGGATTCATAAATGCAGACTCCCCCAAAGAGATCATTTTTACCAGGAACGCAACGGAATCCCTTAATCTAGTGGCATACAGCTATGGACTTGGCAATCTGGGACCGGAGGATGAGATAGTATCGACTGTCATGGAGCATCATTCGAACATGCTTCCCTGGCAGATGGTCTCCGAAAAAACAGGTGCCCGGCTTGTATATATTGAACCCTGTCCCGACGGGGAGATAACGGATGAGGAAATCTCGAAAAAAATAACGGACAGGACAAAGCTGGTTGCGATAACACATGTTTCCAATGTGCTGGGATGCAAAAATCCCATAGATAAGATCGTAAAAGCCGCTCACGAAAAAGGAGCCCCTGTGGTTCTCGACGGTGCCCAGTCGGTTCCCCACATGAAGGTGGATGTAAGAGCTCTTGATGTGGATTTTCTTGCTTTCTCGGGTCATAAGCTGATGGCCCCCATGGGGATCGGAGTACTGTACGGAAAGAGAGAACTTCTGGAAAAAATGGAACCCTTCCTCACCGGAGGGGAGATGATAGAGTCCGTTTCCCTAAAAGGCGCGGTTTATGCGGAGCTTCCCCATAAATTTGAGGCGGGAACCGTGAACGCAGCCGGAGCATACGGTTTAAAAGCGGCCATAGAATATTTAAATAACATTGGTTATGAAACTGTCAGGAATACGGAAGACCGGCTTACGGAGATGATATTTGAGGGAATGAGGAAGCTTCCCTATGTTCATATCCAGGGGTCTGAGGATCCCTTCGGACATAACGGCATAATATCCTTTACCATGGATGATGTTCATCCCCATGACATTTCTTCCATTCTTGATGCGGACGGGGTTGCCATAAGGGCAGGTCATCACTGTGCCGAGCCCCTTATGAAATATCTGGGGGTGCAGTCCACTGCCAGAGCCAGTCTGTATTTTTACAATGATGAAGAGGATGTAAGGATATTCCTTGAAAAGCTTCAGAATATCAGGAGGTGGTTAGGCCTTGAGTCTTAATTCTATATACGGCGAGATACTTAACGAACATAATCTGAGACCGGTGAACAAAAGAGAGATCGAATCCCCCAATTATACCCTGGAGGGGAAGAATCCTTCCTGCGGTGACGAGATAGTGCTTATGCTCAGGGTGAATGATGAAGGGATCATCGAGGACGGCGGATTTACGGGAAGCGGCTGTGCGATCTCCCAGGCTTCCGCCGACATGATGCTCGATCTCATCATAGGCGAGCCGAAGGACAGAGCCATGGAACTGTTTGAGATGTTTATGAGGATGATAAAGGGAACGGCCAGCGAAGAGGATATAGAGGAACTGGATGAAGCCGGTGTCCTGAAGGATATTTCCCATATGCCCGCAAGAGTCAAATGTGCGGTCCTTTCCTGGCATACCATGGAGGAGATGTTTAAGGATGGCAAAAAAGAGGACTGAGGAAATACTTGCGATCCTTGATGATCAGTATTCCGTGGAGCTTAAATGTTACCTTGACCATGACAACGCCTGGCAGCTTCTGATCGCCACGATCCTGAGCACCCAGTGCACGGATGCAAGGGTCAATATCGTGACAAAGGACCTTTTTGTCAAATATCCTTCCATAGCTGCCTTTGCGGATGCGGATCTAAAGGAGCTCGAGCAGGATATACATTCGACGGGATTCTATCACAACAAGGCTAAGAACATCATTGAATGCTGCAGAATGCTTCATTATGAATTTCATGATGAGGTTCCTTCGGATATCGGTGAGCTGACTTCCCTTCCCGGGGTCGGCAGAAAGACCGCCAATGTCATAAGGGGGAATGTGTTCGGCATACCCAGCATAGTGGTGGATACCCATGTTAAGAGGATATCGGCAAGACTGGGGCTTACGAAAGAGCAGGATCCGGTAAAGATAGAAACGGAGCTTATGAAGGTGCTTCCCAAAGATCACTGGATCCTTTATAACATCCAGATAATCACCTTCGGAAGGGATATCTGCAAGGCGCAGAGGCCGGAATGCGAAAGGTGCAGGCTCACGAAATACTGCGGTCATTACAGGGCTTCTTCCTAGGTGCCGCGGTTATCACAGGTGCACTTCCTGAGGCCTGAAATAATCGGTGCTTTCAAGCATTTCTACAATGGAGTCTCTTGTGGGGGACTCTGTTTTTTTGGCCTCCTCCGTTATCCTTTTAATGGCCTCGAAATCAAAATCCGCGGCATAGATATCGGCAAGGAGCTTATAATGAGCCTTAACATCGGTATGGATGGAAACCCCGTATTCAAGGATACGGATGCATTTTTCCTTTTCGCCCTTTTCATACATGTAGTGAGCCCACTGATACAGGACTCTTACAAGCTCCATGAAATTCTGGTCAAGCTCCGTCAGCTTTTCAAGATTTGCCGGCCCGTACTTAAACTTAAGGTCCGTATTTGTATAGTCCGAGAGGTTTGATATCTCCTTCTTCTCAAGGACTTTCAGCTTGTCCTGATAATCCCTTATTTCCTCATCATCGGTATCTTCATCAATGGGAAGGGCGGAAAGGTCAAGCTTTACCATGTTAAGGTCATCAAGAGGACGGCGTCTTACCCTGTTTGCTTCAAGCTCTCTTTTCCACAGGTCTTCCCCGGAATTCTGTATTTTTTTATTGGAGGTTTTCATGTATACGGAGAACAGACCAAATACGATCAGAATGGTTGTAAAAATGGGGAAAAACATATATAATTCCTTTCAAAAGAGGTGTCAATATGAATTTTAACAACAGTAAAACCAAAAAAATCATATCCGCGGTCATTATCGTGATACTTGTGATCGCCATGGTGGTTCCCGGTCTTTTATCAATTCTATAATACCGATGGAATTGTGTCAATTTAGGTGATATACTTTATCTGGTGGTTCGAAGGGACCGTCTGCGGCAATATATGGTATAAGATGACATTTTATCCGAAACCGGTGCGTATTTTTTGACAGGAAAGGCGTGGGGTCATGTCAGGGAATAAAAGGATATTTACATTGATAATGACTGTTCTGACGGCCGTCTGTCTTATTGCAGATCCCGTATATGCGGGAAGTATCGACATTAAGATAGGGGGAGCGGGTATCGGTCTGAGCACGGATGTTCCGGGGGAGGATGATACCGGCCCGGGTACGGGAGATACGTCCGTGGATATTTCCATCGGAGCTCCCTCGGTGAGCGTAAGCCCCGCCCCTGCGGAAACGGGAAGGGATTCTCTGGGAACAAGCTATAACACCGTTGCCCCGGATCTGGCAAACAGCCATACCACCATGAATATAAACATGTCCGATAAGATCACCGATCACGTATATGCCGATACGGTGGATCTGAGCGGATTAAGCTATACCCAGGCGGAAACGGCCATTGCAGGGTACATCACGGGACTGCGTACCGGACAGATAACCCTTGCCGGCATAAATGATTCGGTTAAAACGGTCTCTGCCGGAGATCTTGGCGTTTCCTGGGCAAATACCGATATCCTTGAGAGTGCCATTGCCCTTGGCAAGTCCGGAAATCTGGTGTCAAGATACAAGGAGATCAAGGATCTTGCCCATGATGAGAAGAAATTTGACATAAAGCTTTCCTTCGACCGGGCAAAGGTACGTCAGATCGTTGAAGGAATAGCGGCCGAGACAAACGTTAAGCCCGTAAGCCCCGTTGTTAAGAGGGTCGATGGAGCCTTTGTCATGCTCGAGGAAGGTCAGACGGGGATAGTCGTTGATGTTGAAGAGTCGGTAAATAAGATACTCAGGGAGCTGTCAGGCTGGAAGGGTGAATCAAAGCGCGTTGATTTGGTGATAGATGTCGAAGAACCCAAGGGAACCGTTGAGGAGTTTGCCCATATGACTGATATCCTCGGAAGCTTCAGCACCAGTTTTTCCTCCTCGGGTTCAGACCGGTCAGGAAACGTAAGGAATGGAACCAAGCTGGTTAACGGCACGCTGTTATATCCCGGAGAACAGTTCTCCATGTATAAGACGGTAAGCCCCTTCACCGAGGAAAACGGTTATTTCCTTGCAGGGTCCTATTTAAACGGTATAGTTGTCGAGAGCCTCGGCGGAGGCATCTGTCAGGTAAGCTCCACACTTTACAATGCGGTCCTTCGGGCAGAGCTTCAGGTGGATGAAAGATACAATCATTCAATGATAGTGACCTACGTTAAGCTTTCTTCCGATGCCGCCATCGCAGGTACCACAAAGGACTTCAAATTCACAAATACAAAGAGCACGCCCATTTATATAGAAGGCTACACGACGGACGATAAGCAGATCGTGTTCAACATATACGGTATCGAAGACAGGCCGGCCAACAGGACCGTGGAGTTTGAAAGCGTGGAGATCAGCAAAACGGAGGCTGAAGGTGAGAATATTGTGGCCGACAGTTCTCTTCCCGTAGGTTCCATATCAACACAGTCGGCCCATACAGGCTATGTTGGGGAACTCTGGAAGATAGTCAAGGTAGACGGCGTTGAGACGGAGAGGACCCAGATCAACAAGAGCAATTATAAAATGGTTCCGAAAACCGCAACAGTCGGAACCGCTGCCGATGATCCCGCCATAACCCAGGCTGTACAGGCTGCCATCGCAACCGGCAGCATAGACAATGTCAAGGCAACCATCGCACAGCTTCAGGCCCTGGCTTCGGGCACCATCTCGCCTGCGGACCTTGTGCCGCCGGAAGCTTTGCTGCCTCCTCCCGCACCTGCAGAGGAGCCGGCACCCGCACCGGAACCGCCGGCCGAAGCAGCTTTCGCAGCGGAAAATCCTGAGGGTGAATAGACGGATACGGCGGGACAGAGGATGAAAACAGGGAAAATACCTGAAAGGGTGCTTGACAGGTCCGTCATAAAACAGATCAGGCATAACAGGCCGGAGATCCTTTCCGGTGCAAAACACGGTGAAGACTGTACCGTTATAGATATTTCCGGGGATGAGGTATTTGCAGTGACTTCGGATCCCCTGATCGCGGACTTTTATGAGGGAGCAGACCCTGCCTGTTATTCCGATGCCGGATATCTGGCCGTTTCCGGAGCGCTGAATGATCTTGCCGCATCGGGTGCGGAGCCCATAGGCATCCTGCTTGACCTCCTTCTTCCCGCAGGTTACGGGGAACAGGATCTTAAGAGGATCATCGGCGGAGTTGAAAGAGCCTGCAGGCTTCATGATATTGAACTCTCGGGAGGACATACGGAGATAACCTCCGCCGTCAGATGCCCAATTTACGGCGTAACCGGTATGGGCAGGGTAAATAAAGACCGTATCATAAGGACCGGGGGAGCAGAACCGGGGGACGATATCATCATCACCGGATATACAGGACTCAAGGGAACATATCTTATCGCAGAATACAGAAAAGAAGACCTTCTTGAGAGATTTTCATCATCATTTATCGACAGGGTCTCGGATTTTATCGATGACCTTTGTGTTTTAAAGGAAGCGGGAGTAAAGGATCTTATACCCGTAAGTTTTATGCATGATGTTTCAAAGGGGGGAATATTTGCGGCTCTCTGGGAACTCGGAAAAGCATCGGGATGCGGTCTGAGTGTGGATTTAAAAAAGATCCCCTTAAGGCAGGAAACGGTTGAGATCTGTGAATATTTCGGTCTGAATCCATATGAGCTTGACGGCACGGGATCGCTTTTGATAACGACAAAACAGGGCAAAGAGGCGGTCAGAGCCCTGAATGCCATGGGGATCAATGCTTCCTTAGCCGGTAAGATCACGAAGAACAATGACAGGGTTATAATAAACGGTGAGGAAAAGCGTTTCCTTATCCCGCCGGAAAATGAAGAGCTGTCAAAGATCTTCGGGAATCCCGAAACACAGCAGATCATGGATCCTTAATGACAGAACATTTTGCCATCAGTGGGGCAGATGGGATAAACTGATGGATATTACATAAGTTGAGGAGAAGAGAAATGAGAGAGAAGATACTGACTTTTATCGAAAAAAACAGCCGCGTGGATCTGGCGGAGCTTGCCGTAATGTTAGGTATGGAACAGGTTGATGTGGCAAATGAACTCGAAGCCATGGAAAAGGAAGGGATCATCTGCGGATATCACACCCTGATAGACTGGGATAAGGTTACCGATCAGCGGATCAACGCGCTTATAGAGGTAAGGGTAACTCCCCAGAGAGGCCACGGCTTTGATGCCATAGCAGAGAGGATATACAAATATCCCGAGGTTGAGGCCACCTATCTGATATCAGGCGGTTATGATCTGCTGGTAACCCTGGAAGGAAAGACCCTAAAAGAGGTTTCCTCCTTCGTATCGGAAAAGCTCTCGACCCTTGATACCATAATATCGACCTCCACACATTTTATCCTTAAGAAATACAAGGATCACGGAACGATCCTGCATCAGAAATATGAAGATGAAAGGATGATAGTTACACCATGAGGGATCCCTTATCAAAGACCATTGTAAATATAAAGCCTTCCGGCATCAGAAAGTTCTTTGACATCGCAAACGAGAGAAAGGATGTTATCTCGCTCGGTGTGGGAGAGCCCGATTTTGACACGCCCTGGCATATCAGGGATGAGGGGATATGGTCCCTTGAAAAGGGAAAGACCTTTTATACCTCAAATTCGGGTCTTCTTGAGTTAAGACAGGAGATATCCTCATATATAAGCAGACGGATGAAGGTGGACTATGATCCCACAGACGAGATACTGATAACGGTGGGAGGATCCGAAGCGATAGATATCGGTTTCAGGGCAATGATCGATCCGGGAGATGAGGTTTTGATACCCCAGCCGAGCTATGTATCCTATGAACCCTGTGCGATACTGGCTGGTGCCGTACCGAAGATAATAGAATTAAAGAATGAAAACGATTTCAGGCTCACACCCGATGAGCTGCTGCAGGCGGTAACGGACAGGACCAAAATCCTCGTGCTGCCTTTCCCGAATAATCCCACGGGTGCGATCCTTGAGAGACATGAGCTTGAAAAGCTGGCACAGATCTGTATCGAAAAGGATATTTTCGTTATGTCCGACGAGATATATGCCGAGCTGACTTATGGAACGGATCATGTTTCCATAGCTTCGATGCCCGGGATGAAGGAAAGGACCATTCTCATAAACGGTTTTTCGAAGGCCTATGCCATGACGGGATGGAGACTCGGATATGCCTGCGGACCTGCAGCCATAATCGATCAGATGCGTAAGATTCATCAGTTTGCCATCATGTGCGCACCCACAACAAGCCAGTATGCCGCAATTGAGGCGCTGAAAAAGGGAGATGCGGATGTGGCCATGATGAGGGAATCCTATGACCAGAGAAGACATTTTCTGATGCATGCCTTCAGGGAGATGGGACTGCCCTGCTTCGAGCCCTATGGCGCATTCTATGTTTTTCCCTGCATAAAAGAATTCAATATGACATCGGAGGAGTTTGCCTTTGCCCTGCTTGATGCGGAAAATCTGGCGGTGGTGCCCGGATCGGCTTTCGGTGCTTCGGGTGAAGGATTCATAAGGATCTCCTATGCATATTCGATAGAGAAGCTTAAGACCGCCGTGGAAAGGCTTGAAAGATTTGTGAAAAAGCTCAGGGACAAGGCATAAACGGTATGAATATAGTGCTTTTGGAACCGGAGATAGCTTCGAATACCGGAAATATCGGAAGGACCTGTCTGGCTACCGGAACGAGGCTTCATCTCATTGAGCCTCTGGGATTCCATCTGGATGATAAGAATTTAAAGAGAGCCGGAATGGATTACTGGAATGAGCTTGATGTCACAAGATATGATGATCTTGAGGATTTTCTTAAAAAAAACGACTATCCCGCCGTCTATATGGCAACTACCAAGGCAAAGAGGTGTTATACAGACATAAGGTATGATAAGGATGCCTTTATAATGTTCGGGCGTGAAGGCGGGGGGATACCTGAAGAACTCCTTGTGAATAATGAGGAAAGATGCATGAGGATCCCCATGATGTCCGATATCAGATCCCTGAATCTTGCCAATTCCGTGGCCATAGTGCTTTATGAAGCCCTGAGACAGAACGGATTTGAAGGACTTGCCAGGGAGGGGGAGCTTCACAGGCTTTCCTGGAATTGAATTCAGTCCTCTATATTCTTTGCCTTCGGAAGGGTAAAGATGAATTCGGATCCGACACCCTCGGTGCTTATCACATTGATGTTTTCCTCATGGGCGGTTATGATCTCCTTTACTATCGAAAGGCCAAGTCCTGTGCCTCTTTTGTCCTTTCCCCTGCTTGAATCGGATTTATAGAATCTGTCAAAGATGTGCTTTATGTTCTCCCCGGGTATTCCTATTCCGTTATCCTTGACCGACACAAATACGGTCTCGTTCTTTTCCGTTGTTTCAACCTTTATCGTGGAGTTCTGGTCGCTGAACTTAATGGCATTGTCTATAAGATTGTACAATACCTGCTGGATCTTTCCCAGATCGGCATAAACAAACATATCCGTTCCTGTGAGAACGAGCTTGAAACGTATCTTTTTTTCCTTGCATATTCCTTCAAAGGTTTCCGCCGTCCTTTTGATTACCTTGTTGATGTCAAAATCGGATCTGTCAAGCATCATGCCCTTTGTGGAAAGGTTATTCAGGGTAAGCAGGCTGTTGGTAAGCTTGGTCAGCCTGTCGGTTTCGTTGAGTACTATCTTTATGTATTTTTCATGCAGCTCCTCGGGGATGGTCCCGTCAACCATGGCCTCGAGATACCCCCTGATGGAGGTAAGGGGGGATCGGAAATCGTGGGATACGTTGGCGATGAACTTTTTCTGGTCATCCTCGGTCATCTGTAATCTTTCAGCCATGTAATTGAGGGAATCGGCCATTTCGCCTATTTCGTCCCGGGCCTTCACCTCAAGCTTGTAGTCGAGGTTACCGGCTGCATATTCCTTGGTGGCAATGCTTATGCGCTTTATGGGTATGAAGACCGTAAATGTAAACACAAAGAGAATGATCAGAGAAAAGGCAAACATTATTGCCAGAGAGATATAAAATATGGAAAGGACGTCATCCCGTCTTTTGATAATGTCAGACATGGGAGTGTGTATAACCACATAGCCCATTATCCTGAAATCGGAGTTAATGGGGGAAAAAACGGAGAGCATCTCTTCATCAAAATAACCGTAAAAGTCACCGGTCATATAATTCTTGCTGCCGGTATCCGTAGGATCGAAGTCCTCTATGGTTATATGATCGCCCTCCTGATCGGATTCTCTGGAGTTATATAAGAGCTCCCCGTCCTTGTTGATGATCCATATGATCGAAGAGGTAAAGGTATCTATGGCTTCAAGCTGCTCGGAAACCTCCTCCGTGGAGAGGGATTCACTGTAAAAGCTTTCCGCATATTTGGTGGATATCAGATTGGTCTCTCGAAAAAGGGTATTGGCGTTATCACGGATAAGGTCATTGAGAGTCATGCGGGAAGCGATGACCGCTATGAGCAGAAAGCTCAGGAGACCGAAGGTTAAGTATGCAAGGATAAATTTAATGTAGATGGTCCTTTTCATTTACGGCAAACCTTTCAGTCATTTAACCTCAAACTTATATCCTATTCCCCATACCGTGGAGATATGCCATTGTTCGTGATCCTTTATCTTTTCACGCAGTCTCTTGATATGAACATCTACGGTACGGGTGTCGCCGATATACTCATAGCCCCAGATATGATCAAGCAGCTGCTCCCTCGTAAATACCTGATTGGGGGAGGAAGCCAGGAAAAACAGGAGTTCAAGCTCCTTTGGGGGCATCTCCACCGACTGTCCAAAGTACAATACGGAATAGTTTGTCAGATTGACCTTGAGGTCGGGATACTCCACGGATTTAACCTCTGTTTCTTCATCTCTGGGCTTCTGGGAAGCACTTCTGCGAAGGACGGCTTTTACCCTTGCCACCAGCTCCTTGGAATCGAATGGTTTTTCCATATAATCATCTGCCCCGAGCTCGAGTCCCAAAACCTTGTCAAAGATCTCGCCCTTGGCGGAGAGCATGATTATGGGGGTCATTGATTTTGCCCTGATCTCACGGCATACCTGGTATCCGTCGATGCCCGGGAGCATCAGGTCAAGGAGTATAAGGTTCGGATCATAGGTCTTAAAGGCTCTGAGAGCCTCCTCGCCGTCACCTACGATCATGGTATCGAAGCATTCTTTATTCAGATAGAGTGAGATGATCTCTGCTATGTTTGCATCATCGTCTACAATGAGTATTTTCTGTTTTGCTGCCATATCAATTCCTTCCGGGAAGTATAAGCAAACATCTTCCCTTTTATTATCTTTTGGACTGCCGGTTAAGTACTTTGATCATTTAAATTCCACAATGGTCACCCCGGCATCGCCCTCGCCGAATTCTCCGAGTTTGTAGCTCTTCACATATTTAAGTCTTTTAAGATGATTCCAGACGGCATTTCTCAGGGCCCCCGTTCCCTTTCCGTGTACCACTCTTACGGTATTTAAGTGGGAAAGATAAGCATCATCGAGATATTTATCAAGCCTGTTTACCGCCTCGTCCGTTGTGAGACCTATCAGGTTTATCTCGGCGGAGATGAATGAGGATTTGGAAAGTCCTGCGGTCCCTGTATATGTCCTGTCCTTCTTTTTATCATGATTATCCTCAATGAATTCTATATCGTCCATATTTGCGGTCATTCTCATGATGCCGCACTGGACGAAGAGATTACCCTTATCATCGGGGATGGAGGAAACGGTTCCCCTAAGATCCATGGACAGGATCCTCACATCGCTTCCGATCTTAAAATCCGACCGTTTGTTTTTGACCCTGACATGACTGTTTCCGAGAGCATCGGGGGGAATGGATACTTTTTCAAGTTTTTTTCTGATATTCTGTCGTGCCTGTTCCATATCCCTGATGTTACCTGACTGATTAAAAGTCTTGATGGACAGGTCGGCCGTCTCCTTGGCATCCTTCAGTATTTCCGCCGCTTCTTTTTTTGCTTCTTCTAAGATCCTGTTCTTCTGATCCTCCAGTTTTTTCTGCTTTTTTTCATATTCTGCCCGCAGAGAGGCTATGGCGTTTTTATCATCTTCCATGGCCAGTCTGTCTTCTTCCAGCTTTTTACGGCTGTTGTCAAGCTTTATTATAACATCCTCAAAGGCTTCGTCCTGCTTGTTGATAAGCTCTTTTGCCTTATTTATTATGCTTTCCTTAAGCCCCAGCTTTGACGATATTGTAAAAGCGTTGCTTTTGCCGGGAATTCCTATTAAGAGCCTGTAGGTGGGAGACAGGGTCGCAACATCAAATTCACAGCAGGCATTTTCCACACCGGGTTCTCTTAAGGCATAGACCTTGAGCTCCGAATAGTGGGTGGTGGCAACGGTCTTTACGCCCTTTTCGTGCAGATGGGAGAGGATAGCCATGGCAAGAGCTGCTCCCTCTGTGGGATCCGTTCCAGCTCCCAGTTCGTCAAACAGGCACAGGGTGTTCCTGTCTGCATTTTTCAGGATGGCTACGATATTCTTCATGTGTGAAGAAAAGGTTGAGAGACTCTGCTCGATGCTCTGCTCGTCGCCTATATCCGCATACACCTTGTCATAGATCGAAAGAGAAGATCTGTCAAGGGCGGGGATATGTAAGCCCGCCTGCCCCATAAGCGTCAGAAGCCCGATGGTTTTAAGGGATACGGTTTTTCCGCCGGTATTCGGTCCCGTTATTACCAGAAGATCGAAATCTTCTCCGAGTCTTATGTCTATGGGAACGGCTTTTTCTCTGTCAAGCAGGGGATGACGTCCCTTTTTTATATTTATGATGCCGTCTTTGTTGAAAACGGGTCTTACCGCGTTCATGTCAAGGGCAAGGAAGCCCTTTGCAAAGATGAAATCAAGTTCCGTAAGGATCTTTATATCTGCGGAAAGCTCCTCCGAGTGTTCGGCACACATTGAGCTTAGGCGTCGGATGATCCTGTCGATCTCCTCGGCTTCCTTTGATCTTAACTCCCTGGTATTGTTGTTAAGCTCCACAACGGCAGCAGGTTCGATAAAATAGGTCGAGGCGCTCTGTGACTGGTCATGAATGATACCGGGAACGCTGCCTTTGTGTTCGGCCTTTACCGGGATACAGTAACGGTCACCGCGCATTGTTATCACGGGATCCTGCAGGTAGGTACGATAAGTGGTATTAACCATCTTGTTAAGCTGGGATCTTATCTTTTCGGCATTCTGGAGGATCTGTCTGCGGATATGCCGAAGTTCCGGACTTGCATCATCGCTTATCTCGTCCTCGGACAGAATGCAGTCTGTTATTTCCTTATGTATATCCTTAAGAGGATCAAGTCCTTCAAAGAGGGCGGTAAGGGAATCCTCCTGTGTATCCTGTGAGGGAAGCCCGTAAGAACGCGCCTTTGAAGCGTTTCCCAGTACGGCGGCAACAGACAGAAGCTCTCCTGCCGTGATCAGCTGACCCTTTTTTATCTTCTGAAGGGTATCTCCGACGGATTCACCCACATAAAAAGAAACAGAGCTGTTTTTAATGATCCTTTTCAAAGCATCCTCTGTTTGCGTCTGGTTTATCTCGATCTTTTCCGGGTCAGATATGGGAACAAGCTTAAGGCATTTGTTTTTTCCTGCCGGGGATGAGGCCTTATCTGCCAGAAACTGCGTGATCCTGTTAAATTCGAGTATACTCAAAACCCTTGTGTTCATGGCATAAAGTGTAGCAGAAAACCGCGTAATAATCAAACTCCCGGGTGTTGTCTGTTTTTTCCTAATCTAGTATAATAAATCGGTACAGTCATGAAGGGGATGGCTTATCAGAAAGCCGGTCCCCGGAAATGTGCAGAGGTAGATGAATGGAAGATCTTAACGGTAAACCGGAAAAAACCGATCGGGACAAGGATTATGAGTTTATTCAGGAAACGATAAAGAAGAGACCGGTCAATAAAAAAAGATACATTAAAAAAACTCTGTTTACCATATTTCTTGCAGTTCTTTTCGGATGCGTCGCTTCCGTGGTATTTGTATATTTCAGACCCTGGATATCCGATGTTTTACAGGTTGAAGCAAGGGAAGACACGGAGGAAGTGGAAGTCAGGCTTGAGTCGGCGCAGGATGAATATCCTGTTAAAGAGGAAGCTCCGGTTTCTGACAAAACCACCGGAAATATGGCTGACGATAAAACGGACACAGAACAGGTCACGGAAACAGAGAAGAAGGATTCTGAAAACAAAACGGATGAGACTGCGGTTGAGACTGCCGCGGCTTCAGACGTTGAGCCCTCAAAAGAGCCTGCGGCGGTTGAGATAAGCCTGGATCAATCCAAAGAGGATGATCTGTCACCTGATAACAATGCATCGGGAAAGGATCCGGAAGATGCTTCCGTCACGCAGAAAAAAGGCGATGAGAAGGAAGAAGCAGGTGATGCAAAGGATCTGGAAACCGTTTACAGAGAGATCGAAATAAGCGATTATACCACGCTGTACAAGAAGATTGGTGCCGTTGCGGATTCGGTCAAGGATTCGATGGTTACGGTTGCCGGAATATCCTCGGACACGGACTGGTTTATGAACAGCTATGAGAGCAATGACAGTACGGCGGGTCTGATACTTGCGGATAACGGCAAGGAACTGCTGATACTTACCAGAACGAGCGTGCTCAAAAATGCGGATTCCATACAGGTGACCTTCAGTTCCGGTGAGCAGTATAATGCCTTTTTAAAGACCTCGGACAATAACACAAATCTTTCCGTGATAGCCATCCCGATGGCAAGGTTACATTCCGCCACCACCGATACCATGAAAAGAGCGGAGCTTGGCAACAGCAGAGTTTCGAATATAAAGGGAAAACCTGTAATAGCCATCGGAGATCCCTTAGGAGTATCCGATTCAATGGCTATCGGCCAGATCACTTCAAATGCGGTGGTTTTGGATATGAAGGATTCAAATGCCGGTATACTTACTACCGATATTTACGGTTCCAGTAAGGCCAGCGGTATCCTGTGTGATTTTGACGGAAAGGTGCTGGGTATCATCTGTCAGGATGGAAGCACCATAGATGCCAAAAACCTTATCAGGGCATATTCCATATCAGACCTTAAGGACAGGATAGAAAAGATATTAAACGGTCAGGACATAGCTTTTCTGGGGATAAAGGGAACGGATGTTACGGAAGAGGTTAACAGGGATCTGAACATTCCCATGGGTGCATATGTAAAAGAAGTCGTGACCGACTCACCTGCCATGAAGGCGGGGATACAGAACGGAGACGTTATAGTCAAGATAGGAACTTCCGAAATTAAGTCCTTTGATAATTTCAAATCCTCCATACTTAAGTTCAGGCCCGGGGAGATCATAACCGTTACGGTCAAGCGGCTGGGGAGGGAAGCTTATGTGGATATTTCCTATGAGATAGAGCTGGATACGCTGTAAATGGCAATGACCGCTGTCCGGCTTCATGTGCATATATGATGCAGAGAGAACATGGTTTTTCTGAATATGAAAGCCGCAAAATACAGAGACAAGGAGCAGAATGTCGGTGAAATACATAGAGACATTTCATGAGAGTGAAAATATTAAGGATATATATCTTGTAAAACAGAGAACATCTGCGGTCACCAAGACGGGAAAACCCTATGATAACGTGATCCTGCAGGATAAAACCGGAAGCATTGAAGGAAAGATCTGGGATCCGAATTCGGGCGGAATAGATGATTTTGATGCCCTGGATTATGTAGAGATTACCGGATCCGTCAAGGAATTCAATTCTGCCCTGCAGATAAGCGTCACCCGTGCCAGAAAAGCCTCACCCGGTGAATATGACGAGGCGGATTATCTTCCTGTATCATCACGGAATATCGAAGAAATGTATCAGGAACTTCTTAAGTATGTTAACGGTATCCAAAATGAGCATTTAAATAAGCTATGCAGGGCGTTTTTTGTCGATGATGAAGGGTTTATCGAAAAGTTTAAGAAAAGCTCTGCGGCAAAGTCCATACATCACGGCTTTATAGGCGGACTCCTCGAACATACACTGAGTGTGGTAAGGCTTTGCGAGTACTATACCGGGGCATATCCCCTGTTAAAGAAGGATCTTCTGATTACGGTTGCTATGCTTCATGATATAGGAAAAACAAAGGAATTATCAAGTTTTCCCGAAAACGATTACACGGATGACGGGCAGCTGCTGGGACATATTGTGATGGGATGTGAGATGGTTTCAAAGAAGATAGATGAGATTCCCGGATTTCCCGACAGGCTTGCAAGCGAGATAAAGCACTGCATTCTTGCCCATCATGGGGAATATGAATTCGGATCACCCAAAAAACCGGCTCTGATGGAGGCACTGGCACTGAACTTTGCGGATAATACCGATGCCAAGCTTGAGACTATATCGGAACAGTTCAGGGCCACCACAAATAACGGCTGGCTTGGATTCAACAGGCTCCTTGATTCAAATATCAGAAAGACAACGGAATTGTAAATGGAATATAAGAAAAATCAGCTCGTGGAGCTTACAATTGAAGATATGAGTGAAAACGGAGAGGGTATAGGCAGAACAGAAGGCTATACCCTTTTTGTTAAAGATGCTGTTATCGGGGACAGGGTAAGAGCATTGATAACAAAGGTAAAAAAGAATTACGGCTATGCAATAACATCTGAAATACCGGATCCTTCCCCGTACAGGGCCGATCCTTTCTGCAGAAACTGCAGGAGCTGTGGCGGCTGTCAGATACAGGAGCTGAAATATGAAGCCCAGCTCAGGTACAAAACCCGCAAGGTGACAGATCATCTGGTCAGGATCGGTGGCTTTGACAGGGCTTATATAGAAAAGATAATGGAACCCATAGAGGGGATGGAAGAACCTCTGAGATACAGAAATAAGACTCAGTTCCCCGTTGGAAGGGATAAAAACGGCAATATTATATCAGGATTTTACGCAAAAAGAACACATGATATTATAAAAAACGATGATTGCCTGATCGGCATAAAAGAAAATAAAATAATAATCGATACCATATTGAAACATATGAAGAAATATGGAATAGAGCCTTATGATGAAAAAACCCAAAGCGGAATTGTCAGGCATGTTATTATACGAAAAGGATTCAAAACAGGCGATATTATGATATGCCTTGTCCTTAATGCAAGGAAAAATAAAACAGGATTTAATAAAAAAACCGAACTGTTATTCGAACAGGACAGGCTGGTAGAAAGCCTTAGCGGTATCGAAGGTGTAAGGAGTATAGTATTCAATATAAACAATAAAAATACAAATGTTATCCTTGGCAATGAGGATATTCCGATATACGGGACGCAGGATATAGGTGACCGGTTAATGGGGAACGAATACAGGATCTCCTCTCATGCTTTTTACCAGGTGAATCCCCTTCAGACAGAAAAGCTGTACGGTACCGTGAAGGAATACGCTTCTCTTACCGGCCGTGAAGAGGTGTGGGATATCTGCTGCGGAATAGGCACCATAGCTCTCACTCTTGCGGATAAAGCATCTAAAGTACACGGTCTTGAGATCGTAAAGGAAGCGATAGAAGATGCAAAGCGAAATGCACGGCTTAACGGGTTTGATGATGCAGAGTTTATCTGTGCCCCCTGCGAGGAGTATCTTCCGGAACATAAAGATGAGATGACGGCAGATGTGGTGGTTATGGATCCGCCAAGGAAGGGAATGGACGAAAAGGCACTTGAAGCCGTGGTAACGATCTCTCCCTCTAAGATCATATATGTAAGCTGTGACCCGGCAACACTTGCCAGGGATCTTAAATACCTTGCCAGGCGGGGTTACAGACCTGAAAGGATCCGTCCCGTTGATATGTTTCCGCATACGACACATGTTGAGACGGTAGTTTGCTTGAGCAACAATTTTTCGAAGCCGAAAGACTATGTGCAAATAGGTATAGATGCCGAGGACTATTACAGAATCAAAGAATCGGAGAAGAAATCGGAATAAGCTTATGGATAAAGATTGATCGGAAAAGAATAAAGAAATACAGAAACTGTTATCTAAAGAAGTCACGTTCGGTGAAACTATAAGGAAACTGATAGAATTCAGAGATGAATTGTTTCAACAGATAACCTGGATCGTAGAAGGGTATCCCGAGAAGGCTTTTTATCAAATGCCTTTTGCGGGTGCAAAGGGATATCACAGCAAAACGCTTGCTTATTCCATCTGGCATATTTTCAGGATTGAGGATATAGTGGCACATGAGATGATAGCAGGGGATGAACAGATTCTGTTTAGGGATGATCATCTGAGCGCGATTGCTTCCCCAATCAT
>JAIKZD010000057.1 GCA_024682555.1 Lachnospiraceae bacterium
CGTTGATATAGGGGCGATAGAATACAGACTCTATGAATGCTATAAAACCGGAACCGGTGTGGAGAAGAATGATGAGGATGCAATGCTCTATTACGAGAGAGCACTGGATCACGGAAACATGGAAGCAAGGGAACTTGTGGACCTGCTTGCATAGAAACGGAAGGATCACCTGTGCACCCCCCGGGAAGAGATTTGCACAGATAATGAAATACCGCAGAGCTTCGGAAGACTAAACAGAGAGGAAATAATTTAATGGAAGGAATGCTGAAAACCGGGACCATGTTAAGGTCAGCAGGAAAGAATGATTACACCGTAAAAAAGATGCTCGGCCAGGGCGGTCAGGGCGAAGTGTATGAGGTTACCTGCAACGGCGATAAATACGCCCTGAAATGGTACTACAAGCATACTGCCACGCCGCGTCAGAAGAAGATCCTTGAAAGGCTCATAGAAAAAGGAAGGCCCGATGACTGTTTTTTGTGGCCCTGCGATCTGGTAAAGAGAAAAGGTGCATCCTTTGGCTACATAATGCCTTTGAGGCCGGGGCATTACAAGAGCATAGTCGATCTTATGAAGAGAAAGGCCGAGCCTTCATTTTATAACCTCTGCAAGGCCGCCTACAATCTCACAAGGGGCTATCAGCTCCTGCACAAAGCCGGCTATCAGTACAGGGACATATCATTCGGAAATGTTTTTTTTGACCCGGATACCGGTGAAGTGATGATCTGCGATAACGATAACGTGGTTCCGAACGGAACCCTTGACGGCGGGGTATACGGCACGCCGAGATTCATGGCTCCGGAGATCGTAAGGGGTGAAAAAAAATCTTCAAGAAATACGGATCTCTATTCCCTGGCGGTTCTCTTATTTTACATGTTCATGTTAAACCACCCGTTAGAGGGAAAGCTGGAGGCAAAGATAAGATGCATGGATATCCATGCAATGAACAGGCTTTACGGCACTGCGCCTCTTTTTATCTGGGATCCCGATGATGATTCCAACAGGCCTCTTCCGGGATATCAGGATAACGCAATAATCTACTGGGATCTGTATCCCGAACAGCTCAGGGCTCTTTTTACCAAATCCTTCACAACGGGGCTTGCGGAGCCGGCTAAGAGGGTGACGGAGAATAAGTGGCTTGAGACCTTTTCGAATATGATGGCGGGAATCATCATCTGTCCCGACTGCCACGCTGAGATCCTGTATGACAGGGACAAAGAGGAAAAAGGGCTGCCGCATGTCTGCTGGAACTGTAAAAGAGAGGTTAAGGTCCCTTCTAAGATCGTCATAGGGAAAAACAGGATCATCATCACTTCAAGAACAAAGCTGTATATGCACCATATAAATAATGATTTTGACATGCGCACGGTGATCGGGGAGGTGATGATCAATCCAAATGACCGCAGCAAATGGGGGATCAGAAATGTTTCAAGGAACACGTGGACATATTATAAGGGTGACGGGACCGGAGTACCGGTACCGCCGGGAAAGGCCGCCACGATCGCGAAGGATGCAAAGATCGATTTTGGGGAGATAACCGGGGAGTTTGTATGATACATGGTTTTTAAAACCGGCCAGGTAAAAATGAAAAGGAGGATTGCTTAATGGATGTTAATGAGGAGATCAAAATGGAGTTAAAAAGACCCGGAGCGGAGCTTGTCAGCAGACCTCTGCACTTTTTCTGGGTAGTAGATTGTTCGGGCTCGATGTTTGGGGAGAAAATGGGGACTGTTAACAATGCGATACAGGAAACGATACCGGAGATGCAGGAGGCGGCAGAGGGCAATCCCAATGCAAGGCTTCTTGTAAGAACTCTGAAATTTTCATCGGGGGCTTCATGGGTTAATCCCGATCCTGTGGATGTGGAGGATTTTTCCTGGGAGGATCTTATCGCCATAGGAGTTACCGATATGGGCAAGGCCTTCAACCTTCTGGCGGCGGAGCTTACCATACCGCCCATGTCCGACAGGGCACTTCCTCCCGTGATCGTCCTTCTTTCCGACGGACGTCCCACGGATAATTACAAGCCGGCCCTTGATAAGCTCTTAAAGCTTCCCTGGGGGAAAAAGGCCGTCAGGATCGCCATTTCCATAGGGCAGGATGCTGATAATGATGTTCTTACGGAGTTTACGGGAAGCCGTGACCTGGTGCTTCAGGCCAACAATGCCACAACGCTAACAAAGATGATCAAGTGGGCTTCCACGGTTGCATCCGTAGTTTCGGCTCCCGCTTCCAGACCGGATATGACGACGAAAACCGCGGATGGTGATAACAACGGTCTTCTGATGCTTGATATGGATAACATACCGGATCCGGGGGACATAGACACGGCGGATGTATGGTGAGCCGGAGGGTAACCGGTGAAACAGCGGAATAATAAGAGTTTGTATTCGGGAGAAATATGGGAATCTGTGTATTTGGTGAATGGACCCAGGGTGCGTCTCATAACCGCATGGGAATAGAATGGCAGGATCATTACAGAAAGATAGACTACATCAAAGGGATAAAGGTTCTGTCGGTGGCTGACGGGCATGGATCCGAAAAATGCCCGTTCAGTGCCGACGGGGCAAAGCTTGCCACAAAGGTATTCTGCAACCTCATGGTCGAATACTATAAGAGCTATCCCGATCTGAATTCTCTGATGACTTTTTTACTGAGAGAGGGTGAGATCAAGATCCCAAGGACTATAGACATGGCCTGGAAGGAGGAGGTCCTCGATCTAAATAAAAGGGAGCACAGGGATGCATCCCTTAAGGATGAGGACATCATAATGATGTACGGTACCACCCTTCTGGGACTTATGATCACCGACACCTTTGTTTTTGCACTTCAGATAGGGGATGGAGATATCATATATGTTGATGCCGGGACGGTTGCGCCGGTTATTGATGCGGATAAGCTTCTCGGGGTGGAAACTCATTCCCTTTCTTCAAAGGACGCCTGGAAGAAGGCCGTAACTGCGGTCTCCGGCAGAGATATCCACAGTGACCTTCCATATATGTACATGCTCTCAACGGATGGTTTTTCCAACAGTTTTTTAAATACAGAGGCTCACTACAAGACATGCAGGGAATATTATGATATGATAAGACAGCATGGTATCAGGACAGTCAGGGAGCATCTGAAAGACTGGCTAAGCGAGACGAGTGCCTATGGCTGCGGAGATGATATCACGACTTTATTTGCGTATGCAGATCAGTGAATCGGAGTAGTAAAAATGGGCAATCATTTCGGAAGCAGGCTTTCGATCAGTATTTTCGGGCAGTCCCATTCGGATGCCATAGGTGTTACGATAGAGGGCCTGCCGGCCGGGTTTGAGATAGATCTTTACGAGCTTTCGTTATTTATGAAGCGCAGGGCACCCGGACAGAGTAACCTTACCACGGCAAGGAAGGAAACGGATTCCTTTGAGATATTGAGCGGGATCTGTGATGCATCATCCGCATCGGGTGTGGAAAAAACATCCGATGGATCCGGGACATCGGATACAGGAACACGAAAGGTCGTGACCTGCGGGGCTTCATTGACCGCCATCATCAAAAATAAGGATCAGCATTCCAAAGATTATTCAAATATAAAAGACATGCCTCGTCCGGGGCATGCCGACTATACCGCCTATGTAAAATACGGCGGATTTAACGATATCAGGGGCGGAGGCCAGTTTTCGGGAAGGCTTACGGCCCCGCTTTGCATTGCCGGCGGAATTGCGATACAGCTCTTAAAAAAACGCGGAATAAACATATATTCACATATCTGCAGTATTAAGGATGTAAAGGATACACCCTATGCGCTTACGGGACCTTTTGAGGATGTAAGCGGAAAAGAACTGCCCGTTATAGATAACAGCGTTATCAATCCCATGAAAAAGGTTATTGAAGAGGCAAAAGCCGGTCTTGATTCTGTCGGGGGTATCATTGAGTGTGCCATTGACGGCGTTCCCGCGGGCTATGGTGATCCCATGTTTTCGGGAGTTGAAAATGTTATCTCACAGGCTGTTTTTGCCATACCTGCCGTTAAGGGCATAGAATTCGGAAGAGGCTTTGAGGCTTCGGCTCTTTACGGGAGCGAAAACAATGATGAATTCGTTATAAGAGACGGAAAGATATGTACAGCGACCAATAATCATGGAGGTGCACTTGGGGGGATCACCTCGGGGATGCCCATAGTTTTCCGGGCTGCCTTCAAGCCTACGCCCTCCATTGCAAGACCCCAGAAGAGCGTCTCCCTATCCGGGATGAACGAGGGCATTCTTGAGATAAAAGGGCGCCATGACCCCTGTATAGTGCTGAGGGCTCTTCCCTGTGTTGAGGCGGCAGCCGCCCTTTCGGTCATGGAACTTCTCGGATGAAACGCGGATGAAGTGCGGACTGACCTCTGTTTGACGATATACCCCATAATCTGTTATATTTTATCTCGGTCAGAGGATATATTTTTGAACGGATCCTTTGCCGGTTTGGTATAGTTTATGCAGTTTTAAGAGGAAGAAAAAAGAAAGAGGAGAATTATGGAACAGTTTATCTCAAATCTGACAAGCATCAATGACAGGGTCAACAGCTTTGTCTGGGTCAAGATAGGTCTCGGCCTTCTGATAGGAACGGGTATCCTGCTTACGATACTGCTGGGATTTTTCCAGATAACCCATATCAGACACTGGATGCAGAAGACCATAGGCGGTGTTTTCAAAAAGGATTCCCACAACAAGAATGAAAAAGGAAGCGTGTCGCAGTTCCAGGCTCTTTGTACAGCTCTTGCGGCAACCATCGGAACGGGAAACATTGCGGGTGTATCGGCAGCCATCTGTCTGGGAGGCCCCGGAGCCGTATTCTGGATGTGGGTAGCGGCTTTCTTCGGGATGATGACCAATTTTTCCGAAAATGTGCTCGGTATCTATTACAGACGCCGTAACAAGGACGGAGAGTGGTCAGGCGGAGCGATGTACTATTTAAGGGACGGTCTCGGCAACATTCCCGGTTATGAGAAGCTCGGAAAGTTCCTTGCCGTACTGTTCTCGATTTTTGCGGTGCTTGCTTCCTTTGGTATAGGAAACATGGGGCAGGTAAATAAGATCACCCTGAACCTTGAATCTGCTTTCTTTTCGAAGATTAACTCCCCTGTACTTTTCGGGGATGTGACCATGATAAGCTTTATAATCGGCGTGGTTCTTATGCTGATCGCAGGTATCATAATAATCGGAGGATTACAGAGAATTGCAGCCGTTGCGGAAAAGGTGGTTCCCTTCATGGCAGTGCTTTACGTGCTTGGCGCCCTGATAATCTTCCTTATGCACATATCAAGGGTCGGCGAGATGTTTGCGGCGATCTTCAGATTTGCATTCGGTATAAAAGCAGTGGCAGGCGGTGCAGCCGGCGTTGCGATCTCCCAGGTTATCACCCAGGGCTGTAAGAGAGGTGTTTTCTCAAATGAGGCCGGCCTCGGTTCTTCGGTTATGGTACATTCCAATTCAAACGTCAAAGAACCCGTGA
>JAIKZD010000094.1 GCA_024682555.1 Lachnospiraceae bacterium
AGATAATAGGCGGCGAGGTGGATGTAAAAGCATAAACCGTCTCATTATTTTGATAAGAAAAGAAGTCTGGAAGGTATGTTCCTTTCAGACTTCTTCTTTTTTTGCCAATCCACCGCGACAGTGCTCATTTTGCGTTACTGTCTTATGAACACTGCCGTAAATGTACGACAGCTCTTTTTCCGGATCCGGAGGGATCCAAATATCACATTGGTGTTTTCTTTGTGAGACGGAGGAACCGTCCCTCTTTCTCACTTCTTTCTCATCAGCCCTTGACCGCACCGGCGATAAAGCTCGACTGTATCCTCTTGCTGAGGAATACATAGGCAAGCAGGGTCGGGAAGGTTGCCATTACAAGAACCGCACCTACAAGGCCCCAGTCGGTTAAGTACTGTCCCTGGAAGGACTGGATACCTACGGGGATGGTCTTTAACTCACCCTTGCTGTTAAAGATGTTTGCGAACATCAGCTCGTTCCAGCTCTGTAAGAATGAGTAGATACCGATGGTGGCAAAAGCAGGCTTGGTAAGGGGAAGTATTACCTTTATGAAGGTGCCCCACATTCCGCAGCCGTCAATATATGCCGCCTCATCAAGGTCCTTGGGTATATCCACCATGAAACCGGTACATATGAGGATCGCCATTGCCAGTGAAAATGCCGAATACGGAATTATCAGCGCCTGATACGAATTGAGCCAGTGAAGTTTTGAAAGTATCAGGTATACCGGAAGGATCGACGCATGTAACGGAATGGTAAGACCTAACATGAAAATGGAATTCATGAGCTTGCTTCCGCGCCATTTAATACGTGTCAGGGCATAGGTTGCCATGAGGGCCGCAATAAGGGTAATGGCCATGGCCAGAACCGTGATGACTATACTGTTAAAGAAGTACCTGGGCATGTGCCCCGTCTTAAGTGCTTCGGGATAATTGCTCCAGAGCCATTTTGTAGGAAGTCCCGCCACGTTAAGTCCGTATATTTCTTCATTGCTCTTAAGTGAGAAAGTAAACATCCAGAACAGGGGATAAAGGTTTACAAAGGTCCATATCGCAAGAAAGATATAGATGAGAACCTTTAGCGCCGGATGGGTCTTTTTTAGTCTGTATGCATCAACATCGTTTAATTGTGCATTTTTAGGTGTTTTATCTGCCATGTCATCTGTCCTCCTTAAAAATAGCACTTATTATCAACGCAAATGCAAAGCATAAAAGTATAAGCATAACCGCCATGGCACTGCCCATTCCGTATCTGTTCCGCTGGAACAGCATCTCGATCATACGGGTACTGGGAACCTCGGTCGCATGCAAAGGACCTCCGTTTGTCAGTACGTAGATAAGGTCGTATGCTTTCAGGGATCCGGTAACCGCGAATATAACGCTGACCCTGAGTACCGGCTTGATGATGGGTATAACGATGTATCTGTTTACCTGTCCCTGAGTTGCACCGTCTATCATCGCCGCTTCTCTCAGATCGGTGGATACACCTTTTACACCGGCATACATAAGCAGCATGTGATAACCGACATACTGCCATAACATCGGCACAAAGCAGGCCCACAAAGCAAGTTTTTTATCTCCAAGCCACAGCTGCCGTAAGTTGTCAAATCCGAGCTTTGTAAGTGTAACGTTTAAGATACCGTAGTCCGGATTGTATATCTTTAACCACAACTGACCTATAACAACCGTTGAGATCAGAACAGGCATAAAAAATACCGACAGGAAAAATCTCTCGCCCTTGATCCCTCTTCCAAGCAAAAGTGCCAGTGCGAGTGATAAGGGGAGCTGTATGAATACCGAAAGCAACGCAAGAAGAAGTGAATTCTTAAGTGCTTTTGCAAAGCCTATGGAATTGCTCGTGAACATCTCGGTATAATTCTTGAGCCCAACAAATTCCTTGGCGCTGCTCATACCGTTCCAGTCGAATGCGCTGTAATATCCCGACAGGAAAATAGGAGCTATGAGGATACCCACAAACAGCAGTAATGCAGGCAGTAAAAACAAAAATATGTTTACACCTTTAATGATTGTTTTGTTCTTCATTATCCCTAATACCTCCCTGCATCTTATTCTTCGGATCAGATCATAAATCCGGGGTTTTCGATGCAGAACTGAGTAATTTTTTTCAGATCTTTTCTTGTTATTCCCAAAACCGGTCTTCCTTAACCGGATAACCCGGTTTTCCTGACTTAACCTGACAATACGGTCTTCCGGATCGGGTAAACCTGTCTCCGCAACCGCTTAAAAAACAGGCGGCCCTCCCGGCTCCCGGGAAAGCCGCCTTGTTATTCTTAAATCCGCCCTTTCGGGCTTTTTTCAAACGATCTTTACCGTTATATCTTTAAGAGATTATCCGATATCGTTTGTTAAGCCTTCAACGAACTCTTCACCGTTGATCTCGCCGCCATAGATCTGGCTTACATAATCAAGGTAAGTATTAGCTGAATCTGCGTTCATAGCTGTGTCTCCGAAAAGAACATAGCTGTCTGCGTTTGCACAGATCTCTGAAACTGCCTGTGTAAGAGGATTGATTGCAGATGTGTCGCCATAAGGTGTCCAAGCGGGAAGTCCGCAGCCATCAAGATAACCATAGTGGCAGATAAGACGTCCAAGCTCGAATGCATAGTTAGCAGCAACCTCAGCGTTAGGTGAAGAAGCAGCTACTGCAAGTGTATCTGAAGGTCCGCCTATAAGCTGGCCAAGCTTTGACTTATCAGGATTGATAACGGGGAATTCAGCAACCTGAACCTTCTCACCGAATCCGTTCTCATCAGCTGCGAAGTCTGCGCAGTTCCATGTACCATTCATGTAGAATGCATACTTGCCTGCCATGAAGTTAGCCTTAACTTCGTCGTTTGAAAGAGCGATTCCTGCGGGATCGAAGTACTCTTTTGTAACCATCTCCTGGAATGTGTTAACAGCTGCAGCTACTTCTGCATTGTCCCATGAAGCTCTTCCTAAGAAAATGTCATTAAGTGTATCTGCGCCAACGCTCTTCTCGATAACTGACTCAAGATACTCGGTAACGCACCATGTCTCTTTTCCTGCACATCCGAAAGGAATGATTCCCTTTGCCTTAAGATCATCACAGCAAGCGATGAAGTCTTCGTATGTTCCGGGAACTTCGTCATATCCTGCTTCTTTAAGGATCTCCATGTTTGCGAATAAGCCAACGATGTTCATTGTAAGAGGAACACCATAGTGCTTTCCGTCATATGTGGAGTTAGCCATCATAACCTCAGGAAGCTCGTCCTTGAAGTTCTGATAAGCATCATCGAGGCAATATACACGACCTGCGTCAACGAAATCGCCAAGGAATGCACATGACCATGTGAAGAAGATGTCAGGCATCTCGTCAGCTGCTACAGCTGCTTTGATCTTTGTCTTGTAAGCCTGGTTCTCGGTAGCTTCCCATGTGAAGTTGATCTCGGGATGAGCTGCTTCCATGTCAGCGATAGCTGCTTCGTAAGAATGACGGTTTGAATCACTCTCGGTAGCTATACACCACATTTCAAGGTCTACGGTCTCGCCTGAAGGCTCTGCTGCTTCTTCAGCGGGCTCTTCAGCGGGCTCTTCTGCGGGCTCTTCAGCGGGCTCCTCAGCGGGAGCTTCAACTGTCTCGGGAGCAGGAGCTTCAGCTACTGCAGATGTGCCGCCGCAGCCAACCAGTGAAAGAACCATAGCGCCTGCTAAAAGTGTTGCTAATACTCTTTTCATAAATTACCTCCTATAAAATATTATGATAGTATTATATGATTTAAGGCTTTCGCCGAAAATCCGCGGTTGTTTTGAAGCCTTACTCCGAAGCTTCCGTTTCTGTCCTCACCATCTGTGTGGGATATTCGATCTTAAGCTCTCTTCCGTTCTGTTCGTAATAGAGGACAGTATCATCAAAATCCAGTCTGTCGTCGTATACCAGTGTTATCGCCTTCTTTTCTTCATCCACCGTATAGTGTCCGGAAAATGAAACATCGACGCCTTCCACGAAAACTCCGTTTTTATTGAACTCAAGGGCCCAGTTGCCGTCATTCTTGATATAGCTTCCGGTTATCCCATCCGGCTCATCACCGTCTTTTAAAACATATATCTCGCTCTCATAGAGGTTAAAGCCGTCATCGTTCAATTCGTATCTGAGATCTAAGGACCCGTCGTTTCCCTTCAGTCTGATATATTCGGGATCCGTGCTGTATGAATATTTCCTGTCCTTGAATACCGCCTTGCCGTTCTTGTCCAGACTGATTATAGTCTTTGCGGTATCATGTATATATGCCCAGTCCCCGTTCAAAGGACCTTCGGTCTTGTTATTACAGCCTGTCATCAGTCCGAGGCCCATAAGTGCCATGGCAATAAAGACCGTAAATCTCTTTTTCATTCCTAACTCCCATTACCGAAACCCCTGTCCCGATGATCGTGCCGGCCAAGGGATCCGTGGCGGTGTCTTTGACACCTTCATCAATCAAAGTCGCAGAAAACTCCCTGCTTTTATATTTTCTAACCAATCATTTTTTTAGTAAATGTAAAATTTTGACTTCAATAAGCATCTTTTTGACCTGTTTTTACTGATATGTCAGTGAAAATTTGTGCAATATGCATAAATGTGCACCGCCGGGCGTCCCATATAAAACGCCGGCCCGTTAAAAGGCCGGCGATCTTTTCCGTACTGTTACAGTTTATGTAATTATCTATACAGCTGCTTCCGGGGTCCTGTCTTTTATCCGTATCATTATACCTGATCACGGAGAACCCCCTATCTTTTGTCCTTGTCGATAAACTCGAGGAAAAACATGGTGATCACAGCATAGACCATCGCAAATAATATCAGGTGTCCCCAACAGGACAAAAGATTATCCGGGTTTGAGACAAAATCTGCCCTGTAGCTTGCTTCACCCAGTTTATTGAGTATTGTATCCCGATATCCTTCTTTTTCGATGACTTCAAGAATATTTCTGACCGTAAGATTACCGACGATCCCGATATTTCCGCTCGCCGCCACCATCTTGTTCCAGATGACTACCGCCGGAAGGCTGTTAAAATCCGATACACAGCACAGGGATCTTACGCCCCAGTTTGATACCATGAGTTTTGTGATCTCATTGAACCGTGACGGGAGCGAGATAAATCCCGCAAACACAAGCTGGAGGATAAGCATGAAGGGCATGACGGTCATCGCTGCCATTGGAGTCCTGACGATGGCCGAGATCATAAGCGCCATGATATCGGATGCATATGTAATGAATAACACTGTCAGGAAAAAATCCGGTATAAACCCGAAAGCGATCTGACTTTCGGGATATTTAACCCCCGTGACCGCAAGTACCAGGATGGTGATCGCCGACTCCATGATACACATAAAGAGCTGGTAGACCATATGCGCAAAAACGTAGGATGTAATGTGGAGCCCCGCCCTGTGCTCCCTCTTTATTACTGATCTTTCCCTGCATATAGCCTGGATCGAATTAAAGTAACCGTTCCAGATGCACACGCAGGTAAGGGCAAACATTCCCTGAAAGTTTCCCTCCATGCTGGCAAACAGGCCTCTGCCCACAGCCATTGATACCATCGCGGCTATTACCGCGGACATCGGCAGAAACTTCCAGTCACTCTGCATTATGAAAAGGCGGAACTGCTTTTTCAGACACATGATGAACTGCCCGAACCGCCCTGTATATTTTACGGTATTTATAGTATTTCCTGTCTCCATATGATTCCCTCAGCCTGTTTTAAAAATGCTGTCATTTTGTTTCGGGGTTTCGGACCCCTCACTTAACATGTATTCCGAAACATATTTTTCAACAAATTCATCGGCTCTTCCTTCGCCGCCCTCATCCTTCTGGTTGACAGAAAGAAGTATTTCTTCCATTGAGCTCTTGCCGAAGAATTTATAGGCTTCATTGATCGGTCCGTAATACGCGAGTCTTCCGGTACGGGCCGCATCTTTTGCCAGAACTATCACATCATCAAACAGATCTATGACACGATCCGGTGTGTGGGTAATAACGATCACGATCTTGCCCTCATCCGCAATAGCTCTTAATCTTTCAAAAAGATTTCTGGCTACTACTCCGTCAAGTCCCGAATCCGGTTCGTCCAGTATAAACAGCAGGGGATCGCTGATAAGCTCAAGGGCTATGGACAGTCTCTTCCTCTGTCCGCCCGAAAGCTTGCTTACCTGGGAGCTCTTCACGGATAAAAGTCCAAGCCGGTCAAGCACATCATTTATCCTTTTTTTTCTGTCTTCTCTTGAGATATTTTTAGGAAGCCTCAGTGCTGCCGCATCCAGTAAAGTGCGGTAAACGGTATCGCTTAAGCGCATAAGATCCTGCTGCGGAACAAAGCCCAGATCATATTTCATATTATCGTAATTGTTATAGAAGTTCCTTCCGTGCAGGATTATTTCTGCATTTGCCTTTTCGTACCCGGTAACGGCATTTAAGAAGGTGGTCTTTCCCGCACCGGAACCACCTAACAGCAGCACCATATGCCCTGTCGGAATGGAGAGATGTATATCTTTGAGGAGATATCTTTTCCTTCCCATACTCATTACGGAGCGATCGGTAAGATTAACCGTAAGCCCGTTCTGGATCGCCTCTATCGAGGCTCCGCTTATCCTTGCCGCGTTTTCGATGTCCCCCGTCAGCTCCCTGTCATGCTGCGGCATATACTTAGGGGAAAACCCCCAGATCAGCGCCATCAGATTAGGGAACAGAGCCCAGAGGATCGCATTTCTTCTCTTCTGCCTGAAAACATCACAAAGCGAAATAAAGATCATGATACTGAACAAAACCTGAGTGACAGCCAGAGTATAAACAATTACATTCCAGAAATTCTGTATTTTTGAATCCGCATCAAAAATTCCGGCAAGCAGTCCTACAGCTATCCTTAATACGATCAGCATGAAATAGGTTCTGCCGGCTTCCTCTCTCTCGGCGATCACAGCTATGAAGTATTCCCTTATACCCGGTATAAATGCATATATCGGTTTTATATTATCCTTTTTGAAAAGCTTTACCGCTCCCAGCGCCGCGATCAGCCATAAGAGACCAACAGATGACTGACCAATGACATTAGATAAACTCTGACCCATTTTATTCCTTTCCTGATCCGTAAAGTCACAAAAACTCCGTATTCATAAACATAGTATCGAAATATCAAAACTGTTCAAGTCCGGTGGCATATGTCTCTGATTTATGCAGGGAAAAAGCCGGCCCACTGCATAACAACAGGCCGGTCTTATCAGACCGGCCTGTATTGTCGTTGTACATATGATCACTATTCATCCGATGTCATTACATCTTCCGTAATTCCGAATTCGTCGATGACAACTTCCTCATCTTCATCCTCTGTAACAGCCAGAGGAACAAATTCCGACATATAGGCTTCTTCCGGAAGCCCTGCCATAAGGGCCGGGATATTCAGGACGATGCCGTCGATCCCGTAGGGAACAGGCATGCTGACCTTATGCGAATGAGGCTCATCGCCTTTATTATCCGTTATCTCTATCATTATTGAAAGAGTCTGACCCATCAGATCACACATTCCCCTGTCATTTGCGGAAAGCTTTGCAACCTTCTCGTCATCCTTTACAACGGTGACCTTGTAAAACGGTTCATAATCCTTTCCGTCGACCGTTATTTCCTTATTATCAAAATAAACGGTATGTCCTCTTCCGATCACAAACATTGCCGCTGCAAGCAGAAGAACCAGTATCACGGAAACAGTCCTGATAAGCAACTTTTTTTTCTGCATTACCGGGCCTCCTTTCCGTCAGCAGTATCCTCAACGGTTCCCGTTGTATCCGATACGCTGTCTTCCCCTTTTTCCTGAGCCTTTGCAAGCTCCATGGAAGCGTCATTCCTGCTCTTTCTCTTATTGGTCTCGTACATGATAAGTGCTACGGTGATGACCGCATAGGATACAAATACCCGGAAGTACTCACCGATCATGGAATCACCGGTAATGTATGCACCTGCTCTCGGAGCCACAATGAACATCGTATGGAACAGAACAACGCCAAGAAAAACATTTCCTATCGAAGCCTTGTCAACAGAGGCACCTCCCACAAGAAGCGCCGCGATACAGAACATTCCTATCTGGCTGTGGGCGGTATAGGTTGCGATATTTCCCATGTTCTGCAGATAGATGATCATTCCCAATCCCGCAAGGACGGTCGAGATGATTATGGATACTATTCTTGTGCGTTCCACATCGATGCCGGCATCCCTTGCCACCTCCATATCCTGACCAACGGCTCTCATATCCTGACCGAGTTTTGTCTTTCTGAACCACACGATTATCAGGCACATTATGGCAATGATGATAAAGGTAAGAACCGGTATCTTCACTCCGCCGATGTTAATGGCAAGCATATTATCAAGCTTCTGACGCATGGAAAGCAGCGAAACCGTGTTTCTGATGCCGTAGCCTCTCGGAAGCTTTATGGACGAATGTTTGATAGGTATCACCTTTCCCATCAGATACAGTACTATGAGCTGGTAAATACCGTTTACAAAAAATGCCATGATATAGCTTGTTATCATCTCACGGCCTTTGGCCTTGTTCAGGATCTTTCCGCAGAAAATGCCGAGAAGCACCGAGATGGGCACGGAAATGATCGCCGCAAGGATCATTCCGGGAATTCCGACTATCTGCCAGTCACAGACAAGGATCAGCGCGATCTCTGCTGCCATGGCCCCCAGGGTCATTCCGAAATTAAGACCCATTCCGGCCATTATGGGTATGAGAAGACTCAGTATCAGGAACGAGTTACGGCCCATTCTGGTAACGATCTCGTTAATGAGCATCTTGGGAGACAATCCCGATAAGGGAATGCACACCGCACATATTATTATGAACATGATGGGCACGGAAGCCTGTCTGAGCATTGATCTTTTCTTATCGTTCATCTTGAAGCCTCCGTTTTTCTTGTAAGTGCGAACAGAATCATTCCCATCGAAGCAATGATCCTGATGATCTCCGAAACATCCATGTGGATCATGTTATTCATTACGGTCGGTGTCATTGTTACTATTCCCTGGAAAAGTATGGTACCGACGATAACGTTCATGATGCTGGCCTTGTTTACCGTTGCCCCGCCTATTAAGATCGCGGAAACGGCAGGAAGTGCCATATAGAAAGGTGCCATGTACAGCTGTATAAATCCGAATCCCTGCTCATAAACAAGAATACCGACCGCCGCCAGCCAGGTTGACATAACAACCGACAGCATTCTGATCCTGTCAACATTTATTCCTGCTGCCCTTGCAAAAACAGGGTTTGATCCAACGGCCGTCATTGCGGTCCCGGTCTTTGTGTGAAGGAACGCCCAGATGGCAAAAGCAAGCAGCGCAAAGAACAATATCGTTCCTGTGGGGATCGATATATTTCCTATTTTGATGGCGGCAATGCCCGCAAGAGCCTGGTTAAAATATCCTTCAAGACTTATGGTTGTCCTTAAGCCCTTTCCCGAAAGGCCCCAGACCATGTTGGGACTGTGGTAGGGAAGCACCAGCCACATCATACACATCAGGGATACGGAAGAGAACCCGACATAAGTAGCGATCATCATCTCTCCGCCCTTGATCTTGTTTAACAGCCATCCGTAAAGAGTACCCAATACAAGGGCAAAAGGAGTTGCGATCAGTATCGCCATTAAGAATGACATTCCGCCGCGAAATCCCAGCTCTATGGATAACGTAGCGCCCAAAAGTCCCGAAATGATGCCAAGGGGCAGACCGAAATTGAGTCCGCAGCCCGAATGCACCATCGGCACCATGGCAAGCACCAGTATTCCGTTCCAGCTGAAACGATTGATTATATTTGATATCTGGGTCGGCAGATCCGCTCCGACAAAGGGTGCCAAAATCAGCAGCAGCAATAAGAATCCTGCTATTATAAGCCTCGGAAGTCCGAATTCCTGTAGAGCGGCTTTGATCTTGTCCGAAAATTTACTGCTTTCTTCCATTACATTATTCCTTCGTATCTTTATTCTCTGTTTTGCAGGTCAGATCCTGTATGCATGTTTTCTTTATCCGGAACTTAATGATGATCCGTTTCAGGTCATGCGGTTTTGGTCTGTGCGAACATGAGCTCACCGAATTCCTCTGTGGGATTGTCCGCAGGAAGAATTCCGGAGATCCTTCCGCCGGATACAATAGCGATCCGGTCGCAGGTCTGCCTGAGTTCCTCAAGCTCCGAAGATATCATCACGATGGTGACCCCGTTCTCTCTGTTGAATTTTCTGAGGGCCTGAAGCACCAGTGCCTTGGCGCCCACATCGATCCCACGGGTGGGCTCTGATACAAACAGAAGACGGGGTTCAAGGGCGAAGGCCTTTGCAAGACATATCTTCTGCTGGTTTCCGCCCGAAAGCTCTCTTGCCTTCTGCTTGGAGCTTGTACATTTTATCTGCAGCTCATCGATGTATTTCTCCGTCACTTTACGGATAGCGGGCTCATCTCTCCATTTGATGAGGCCCCCGAGATAATTCTTTAAGAACTTGTTCTGTATCTGCATTGCCGGAAAGGCAACATTCCATTCAAGCGATTCGTCAAGCAGAAGTCCGACTCCGCGTCTGTCTTCGGACACGAAGGCAAAGGAGGAATCAAGACATACCCTGGGACTGTTTAAAGGAATGCTCTTTCCTTCAAACGTAACTGTTCCGCCTGCTTCGTAAAGACCCATTATCCCGTTGGGGATCCCAAGTTTACCCTGCCCCGCAAGTCCGCCTATGCCGAGGATCTCGCCTCTCTTTACGGAAAGGTTTACATTCCTGACCGTCTCTCCTGGCATATCTACCCACAGTTTTTCGATTGAAAGAATTGTTTCCGCTTTGTCGAAATTTCTGTCCGAATGCTCCGCCGATGCACCGCCTTCAACGGATCTTCCGACCATGCACTTTGTGATCTGCTGTATGCTTGTTTCTTTTGCCGGAACGCATTCCACCATGACACCGTCACGCATGACAGCCACGGTATCGCATACCGACAAGATCTCCTGCAATCTATGTGTAATGAAGATGACTGAAATACCCTGCGCAGACATACTCTTTATTGAGTCAAGCAGAGCAAGGGCTTCACGTTCGGTAAGAACGGCCGTGGGCTCATCTAAGATCAGAAGCTTTAACTGATCCTTGGAAAGCTCTCTTGCGATCTCCGTAAACTGCTTGTGGCCTACGGGCATGGTGTTGATCATCATATGTCTGTCGATCTCCACTCCCATCCTGTCGATCGCTTCCGCAGCCTTCTTGTCAATTCCTTCGCGGTCAAGCGTATTCAGTCTGTCTCCGAATAATTCCGAAATAAAATTATGCTTCTCAGGTTCTCTGTTAAGTACTATGTTTTCAGCCGCATCAAAACCGGGGATAAGTGAGAACTCCTGATGAACCATTCCTATCCCTGCGGCGATGGCTTCAAAAGGTGTCGTAAAGCTCACCTTTTCTCCATCCAGATATATGTCCCCTTCATAGCCTCCGGTGGCAGCTATATCGGCCGCACCGAAAAGGATCTTCATAAGGGTTGATTTGCCCGCACCGTTTTCACCGCAGAGTCCTATGACTTCTCCGGCCCGAAGGGTAAGATTAATATCCGTAAGTACCTGATTACCGAAAAAATCCTTTTTGATCCCCTTCATAGATAACAGCGGTGTACTGTTTGTTTCCATTTATCGATACCTTTCCAGAATAAGATAAGGAGGAGGAGCATTTCTTCCTCCTCCCTGCCTTATTATTTTTTTAATCTTTGGATGTAATGATCCGTTTAGACGATCACCTGCTGTTAAGGGCGATCATCCGCTGTTTAAGATAAGCGTCTGTAGCTTAGACGATCATCTGTCGCTTAAAATGATCACTTGATAGTGAAGTACTTCTCGGGAACTTCAACCTTGGTTGAACCCATGTAATGTCCGGGATCGCCCATGATATAAGTATCCTGATAGATAAGGAAGGTGTTGTCTGCCTTTACGCCTGTATCTGCATTTGCATAGTTGCTTCCGTTCCACTCTGCTCCGGGTGAGAATACACCGTATGCCTTTGAGATATCATCGATATCGGTAAGCTCGCTCTCGCCAAGGATGACGTTTCTTGCATGCTCTGCAAGACCTGCGGAAACGGTGTAGCCATATGAATATGCCCATGTTCCGAATCTTCCTGCGCCGCCTTTTTCACAAACAGCCTGCTCAACCTTTGCAAGGATCTTTTCGAAATCACCTGCCTCCTCTGTGAGGTCGATACCCAGTGCTCCGGGATATCCCATAAGAGGTGAAGGAAGGTCAGCTTCGATGAAGTATCCGCCGCACTCAAGAAGCATCTTTAACAGAGGCTCTGTATGAGCGTCATTTGTACAGAAGTATGCTGAATTTGTGCCGTACTTTTCAACCCACTCGGGAACATGCTCAAGAATGTAAGCCTGTGCTCCGGGAACACCAACATCTGTTGTGGGATCGGGAGCTGTCTCCATCTCGAACTTCATACCGAACTCGTTGCAGGCTTCCTTCATGATAGCAACTCTTCTTGACATTGTCTCATAGGAAAGATGACGAGGGAATGAAATGTGTACGAAGGTATCACATCCGAGCTCATGAGCCGTACGGATCATCAGATATCCTCTTGCAACGAAGTCGTTGTTAACAACGAGGTCGGCTGCCGAACCGATCTCGGGAAGATCCTCGTGTGACTCACCTGCGATGCAGATGATGTCAGGTCTTCTCTCCTTGATCTGACGGAAAGCTTCCGTTGTTCCGGGGATAGCCTGGTTTACGATGATGGCCTTCATGAGAGGATCATCAGACAGGTTAACGATGGTCTGGATGGTTGTCTCAAGCTCTTCGGTAAAGTTGTCGGGATAGATTGCAAGAGTAACCTTGTCCTCGCCGTACTTTTCCTGGAAAGCCTCCGCTCCACGTCTGTCATCTTCTGACTGTGATACGGAACCTGTTACGATACCGATGTGGAAATCTTCTGCTGCTTCTTCGGAAGCTGCATCTGCGGTTTCCTCTGCTGCAGCATCATCGGTTGTCTCTTCTGCTGCTTCGGTTGCAGAATTGTCAACAGATTCGATTGTTGCACCCGTACCTGCAGCGGCACAGGCCATGAGGGATACTGCCATTGCTGATGCCAGTATCATGCTGATCAGTTTCTTTTTCATTTTGTCCTCCTTAAAAAATTAAAATACTCTATAATTATACATGGTTTCATTGAAAAAACAATCGTAAACGGGCAAAAACAAGCATTCAAACAGGAAAAAACATGGATCCTTCCGGACAAAGAACAAGTATCCTGCGTGGAAAATAATAACCCGGACAGTCAGAGGTCAGCATCCGAAGATGTCAGCATCCGAAGAGGTTAGCATCCGAAAAGCTCCGCCGTCGCCTTCATCCTGTCTGCGATCTGCACTCCGAAGGGGCATCTGCTCTCGCAGCCCCTGCATCCTATGCATTCGGAGGCGGTATGCTTAAGCGCTTTATAATGCTCCGCAACACTTTCCGGAACTTCCGCATAAGCCGTGGCCAGATCATAGAACTTGTTGACCATGGCGATATCTATATCCATGGGGCAGGGCTTGCAGTGTCCGCAGTAGGTGCACTGTCCGGTATAGGAATGAAGCGGAGCCGCAACGATAACCGAAGCGTAGTCTTTTTCATCATCCGAGGCATTCTAGTATGAAACCGCCTCGTCCACCTGCTCTTTCGTATCATAACCGCATAGAATCGAAGATACTCCGGGCCTTGTAAGTGCATAATG
>JAIKZD010000153.1 GCA_024682555.1 Lachnospiraceae bacterium
GGAGGAACAGCTATGAGCAATCCCTATGAAGGCACACAGACAGAGAAAAATCTTCTTGCAGCTTTTGCCGGCGAATCCCAGGCAAGAAACAAATATACCTATTTTGCATCGGTCGCAAAGAAAGAAGGCTATGAGCAGATCTCCTCATTATTCCTGAAGACCGCGGATAATGAGAAGGAACACGCCAAGCTCTGGTTCAAGGAACTCAAAGGCATCGGAAACACCGTTGAAAACCTGAAAGCCGCTGCGGACGGTGAAAACTATGAATGGACCGACATGTATGAGGAATTCGCAAAAACAGCGGATGCGGAAGGATTCCATGAACTTGCCGAAAAATTCCGGGGCGTTGCGGCCATAGAAAAACATCACGAAGAAAGATACCGTGCCCTTCTTAACAACATCGAGATGAAGCAGGTATTTGAAAAGAGCGAGGTCAAAGTCTGGGAATGCCGCAACTGCGGTCACATCGTGGTAGGGACCAACGCTCCCGACGTATGCCCCGTATGTAATCATCCTCAGAGCTACTTCGAAGTCGAGGCGAAAAATTATTAAAGTATTCGCCGGCAGATAAGGATCTTTATCAGGCGGATGAGATTACTAAAGAGTCATCTCATCCGTCTGTTACTATCCGTAACCCGTCCTCTCACAACAGGTATCTTCGTATGTCTCCTCTTTTTTCCAGTCCGAGCTTATCCTTGACAGATGCCACGATCTTTTTTGTATACGGCATTGAAATATAGAGGATATCACTGATCTCCCGGTCCGAACGGAATTCGGCCATGAGTCTCGCCACATCCATCTCCCTTTCCGTCAGCGGATCGGAGAGTTTCAAAAGTTTTGTTTCATCCAGTTTTCCCTTCCCCTCCGTATCCGAATACAGCTCCAGATAATGCTGCACTCTGGCCAGAAGAACCTTACCCGCAACAGGTTTTTTCAGATAATCGACAACGTCCATCAAAAGCCCCTTGCATTCGGCAACCTCATCCGTCATACCGGTCAGAAAAGCCACCGGAATACTCTTAAACATATCTTCGCTCTTAAGTCTTTCCAGCACTTCATAACCATCCATTCCCTTCATGGCAATATCTAAAAAGATAAGCTGAGGCAGCTTCTTCTGACTGTCGGGTCTGTCCTCCCTGCAGGTCTTTGTTAAATACCCGAGGGCTTCTTCCCCCGACGAAAATATCTCCACTTCGTAAAGAACCTCCAACTGCGTCTTCATAAGGCTCAGTACTTCCATATCGTCATCAATAATAAGAATCCTGTGTCTGTCCATTATTCCCTCACTCTGCGTCTGAGCTCGCTCAGTCCGCGTCTCACTCTGTTATATTCATCAATTATGACCGGCGCCGTCAGTCTTGCAAATTCATTATCCTTTCTTTGTTCCACCGTTTCCGAAAGCTCGGTAAGAAATACGGCCCCTACACCTCTGGATATTGATTTCATCGAATGTATCAGGAGATAGTAGTCGCTGAAGGGTTCGAGCTTTCCTAAGCTTTCCAGGGTCTGCCCGGCATACTTTTCAAACAGCTCGGCCCTTATCAGGAATTCTCCGGAATTGCCTGCGTTAAATTCAAGTGCCGATTTCAGATCGATACCATAGGGATAAAGAATCTTCTGGTACATTTCCACATCCGCAATGGTCATGGGTTCATCCGAATCCACATGAATCCTCTTTATCTTCTGAGGAATGAATTTCATGATGGTGCGGATAAGATCTTCGGAACTTACCGGTTTTGCAAGAAAATCATCAAACCCTTTGCTTAAAAGCGTATTTTCTATCCCGTTCATTATATCTGCGGTCAGCGCAACCACCGGAGCCTTAAAGTCCGGATATTCCTTCCTGATCCTTTCCAGAGTTTCAATACCGTCCATTTTCGGCATTCTCAGATCCATAAATACCAGATCATATTCTTTTATATCGATCATTTCAAGCGCTTCATATCCGCTTTCAACATCATCGATCCGAATAAGGGTCGATTCCAGAAAATCCCCGATCACTTTCCGGTTATACGGATTATCATCCACGACCAGGATCCTTGCATCCGGTGCCACATACTGTCCCGCGCTTTCTTTCCTGTCCGGTACAGCTTCGTTCCACCTGTGTTTAAGCAGTTTTCCGAAATACTCCTGCTGGGGGATCGTGACGGTAAATACGGTTCCCGAATCGGGCTCGCTTACGCAGTCGATATGACCCTTCTGTGCATCCACAAGCTCATTAACGATAGCCAGTCCCAGACCGCTCCCGCTTGTCTCACGGTAAATATCCTGAACTCCGCGTTCAAATGGATTGAATATCTTTTTCATATATTCCGGGGCGATACCCACACCGGTATCCGAAACGGTTATGATAAGTGCTTTTCCTCCGCTGTTTTCCGTTTCCCAGCTTACTTTCAGGCTGACCGAGCCGGCCTTTGTATATTTTACCGCATTGCTTATCAGATTATTGACGATCTTTCTTATTGCCGATTCATCACCTAAAAGCAGGGCCGGAACTGCCGGTTCCTTATCATAATCAAATCGGAGACCTTTCTTTTCGGCCTCCATCCTCCAGGTCTTTTCCGCTTCGCCAAAAATCTCTTCCGGTTCATAGGGTTCGCTCAAAAGTTCAAGCCTGCCCGATTCAATCCTTGTAATGTCAAGCAGATCATCTATCAGCGAAAGGAGTATCTGCGCAGATATATTGCTGTCACCTACCCACTCTCTGATCCTTTCGGAAGAGGTGTTTGATAAAACCAGTTCGTTCATAGCCATGATAGTGTTTAACGGCGTCCTGATGTCATGGCTCATCTTTGAAAGAAAATCGCTCTTTGCCCTGTTTGCTTCCATCGTTTCAAGGATGGCACTGTTAAGCTCTTCCTGCTTGCTCCTGTATACACGGATCTGAAGATACATTGTAATGGCCAGACTTATGGAAACGATAGTCACACACACAACAACATCCAGCATGAAGTCGGTCTCGTTATTTGTCAGATCCACGGGCAGCGGATTGTAATAAGCATACAGACAAAGCCCCGCGTACCAGGCCATTTCAAAGACCACAAGGATCGGCATGATGATGCCGTCTAGAAGAAATGCGGTAAAGACCACTCCGAAAATAAAGAAAGCGGGGATACCGCTGTGATATCCTCCACCCACGAAAAAAAGATAGGAAAAGAGTCCGATAAATACGATCAGAACGGTTAAGATCATTGCCCCTCTGTAATTTCCCGTCTTTCTGGTATAAAACATAACACCAATGGAAAAAATGACGCCGACGGTATTGGCGATCAGGGCACCTATTCCAAGCCCCAGGGCAAGATTATATATACCGGTAATGATACAGACGGCTACCCCGCATATAGCAAGTATATTAAAGGCCGCCACCTGGATATCTCCTTCTTTGGGCATGATGATCCGAAAAAACTTTGATAAGCCCCGGCTCTTCTTTTTATCCATTCAGATCATCCCCCCCCTTTCTTTCTGTACTGTTTTGATCATTCACCGAGATAATTCATAAGCTCTTCATATGAAAGGCTTTTCTCTTCTCCGGCAACGTGTATATCTCCTTTAAACAGGTCATCCTTATTCTTATTATAATCTTCTTCGGAAACAAATTCATCATTCCACATATATTCCATATCGGAACCTTCGATCGAATGATCTTCCCCGTCATACCAGCCGGGTTCTGAAAAGGCTCCATGTCCCAGATCCTTCTCTTCGGGGAAGGTCATTATAAGTTCCTGAACAGGCACATGCATTCCGTGATACAGGCATATAATACCGCTTTTTTCTATATACGAAACCGAATCGGACCATCCGATATCATAAGATCCGATACTGTCCCCATTTAGGTACAGGATGGAGGTTCCATCCATCATCCCGCTGGCGGGTCTTACATACACTTCCGGAATGTCATCATCATCGATATACAGAAGCTCAAATGAGGAATTCTCAATATAAACCGCAAGTTCATCAAATTCATCGTCTTCATTGTTATCAAAACAGGTCTGCAGCTTTTCATCTACGGCATCAAGCATAAGCTCTTTCCATTCCTCAGCATTTTCCGAAGCTTCCGTTTCCTCTTTTATTTCGCTTTTCTCTATATCAACGGTCTCTGTTTCATCATTCTTTGAAACATCGGGAGCTTTATCCGTATTGCCGGCCTCCGTCTCCTGTACCGTATCATTATCGGGGGATACAGCCGTACTTCCCATACCTCCACAGGCACAAAGTGAAATACCCATTAGTCCCGCAAGGATCATCAACACAAGTTTTTTCCCCGATCTCTTATCCGATACCATCTTCAAATCCTCCGCAAAGTTTTTTAACATTCCGCATCAGCTTTCGATATCCGCAAGCACGATGGAATTAAGTTTTTCATCAAAATCAACGGCAAGGTCATCATAGTGATCGGCCGGACACGAATATCCATAGTAATATATGAACTTATCACCGGAAAATATAACCCCTACGCTCCTGACATGGTCTTCATCACTGTCTGCTTCTGTTCCGGCTATATAGGCCGGATAGGTGATCTTTTCGGTGAGAGCCTCATCCGGATAAAAAGATGTAACCTCGGCACCGGCATAAACCTGTTCCCGGATAAATCTCCTCATATAATCCTCATAATCTTCTGTATCCCCTGCCTCGTTTAAAGAGCAGATGTTAACCGAAGAAATTTCCCGATCTTTTGTAGTGCCTCTTATAAGATATGTTCCATCCTCATTACAGACATAATAATTCCATTCGATCCTGCCGTGACCGGGCCAGGAAAAATCACAGTTCAGACCCGGTACTTCACCCGTATCGGGCTCCGAAAGAGCAATCATATTTGTTTCCGAAGGATCTGCAGGTTCATTTTTTCTGATCATGACCGCAGCCAGTGCGAAAACGATAACAAGGATCCCTCCGGCTATTATCAGGATTATGGACCAGTTTCTTTTTTCCATTTATATCGCCTTTCCAAAAAGGAAGCGCATATTTGCGCTTCCTTTCAGTTATATCGCAGAACCGCCGATATGGAGCAATTAAACAGGTGCTTAGTGCAGACCGCCCACTGTCATTGCCTTCATATTCTCTTTTGAATAATTATCGCCGTAGTTGTAGAAGGAATTAATGATCATGATCTCGCAGGAGCCGTCTTTAAAGTTTGATACAAACAGTTTTGTGCAGCAGCTTAAGTCATTCCAGTCATTCCAGATATTTGCACTCAGCGTTCCAACCGTGGTACTATCGCTGCCCCATCTGAATGTAGCATCACCGACACCATCATAGGAGCCGAAGAACTCATAGAAATCCGTTGCCAGATATAAGGATCCGATCTCTCTGATAAACTCCTCATCGGTTCCCGGATAAGAATAATACTCATCCGTTACATTTCTTCCCGTAATAAGAGCATTATTTCCATCGGATGCCCATACATAGTCATCACCTTCTCCGGAATCATACCAGCTGGGGAATTTTACATATACACCCTTTGAAGGGGATTTCAGCTTGTATGAACCGTCGGACTGCTCTTCATAATATCCGTCATAGCTTCCGTATCTTCTGGTAACATCGGATGAATCCGAAGCATCTGCTGCAGTGGGTTTTACGGGTACATAGGGTGAAAGGGTATCTCCCTCACTGTCCATAAGTCTCTTTGTGCCCAAAACGGTAAGGATTTCCGTATCATCGCCGCCTTTTTCTTTCAGCTCCAGCTGTGTACCGTTTAACTCATACTTTCCTTCTGTCTGAAGATCGTCCGTCTTCATGTCATAGGTCTCATAGCTTCCGGAATCATAGATGGCAAGATACATTTCATCATAAGCGTCATACTTCCAGTAACCCACAAGATCCTTTACTTCAACGGTATTTTCAGCAGGATCATAGCCTCTTACAAGTTCTCCTCCGGGTTTCTTCTCTGCTTCAGGATCTTCTGCTGCATCCTCAAATACCTCTGCCTCTACCTCATCCGACTCCTCTCCGGTGTTCTCATTGTTGCCGAGTGAGAGACTTGCCCTTAATCCGACATCGGAGGTTTCCGAAGCATCCTCTGCAGATTCTTCGAGCTCTATAAGTTCTACATTCTTAAGCTCCTCATTATAGAATCCCTCATTGTCCTCATAGAAATCCGCGGGACAGCTGTAACCGTAATAATAATTAAATGTATCTGTCGGTATTACAACACCGGTACCCCAGGTGGTATCCTCGTTTGAACCCCACTCCCAGTCTACCCTGTATACAGGATAGGAGATCTCATTTACAAGTTCATCGTAAGCGGCTGCCCCGGTTACGGTACATCCTTCCTTAACGCTTTCCGTTACAAAAGCAGAAACAAATTCCTCAACACTCTCATCTCCCGGTCCTTTGGACGGTGCGCACATATTTGTTATGATCGTAAGTCCGTCCTCGGTCATATCCTCATAAAAATATGAACCGTCCTCGTTGTTATCATTCCTGAGATTTGTAAGCCCCGAATATCCCATGGCCTTTATGGCAAGTGTATTTTGAGATGCCAGTTCCATTTCCGCCTCGGCCTGTTCGGCATCGGCATCGCTTACTTCACTCTCTGCCTCCGTAACAGCATTGGGATCCACTGCTGCTAAATCCGTTACTCCCGCGCAGCCTGAAAGCAGTCCGGTGAACATTGAAGCCGTCAGGATCGATGCCAGAAATTTGTTTCTGATCTTCATGATAATAATCCTCCTATGATAGTATTTTTCCCTTTTTATACCTGGTGATCATTTTTTTATGATCATCCGTTTTCGTTTACTGCGGCTTTTTGTTTTCCTTCAAACACCGCAGATCACGTTACGATAGTTATGATACCTATATGAGTCCGGAAAAAAAAGGTCCTAAAAGTATACTTTTTACCTGATCAGTCCGGTCTCACCCAGTCCGTGTAATAGATATTCCCGTATACATCCTCAAGTGTAAACTGGATACAGGTTGAAGCACCCTCCATCATGCAGTAGCTGACTTCAAGTCCGTTTTTTTGTACAGTTACCGGGTCACCCATCTGGCAGGGTTCTTCATACTCGCCGTCGTAGTTGTACGTATATGCCACAAAAGCAAGCTCATCACCTTCTTTTAACTGCTTAAGATTACGTATGCTGTCTCCACCTTCAGATTCCATATCATCGTATATCCAGTAACCGCAGACCCTTGCGGTTCCCGTGGTATCTTCGACGGCATCATCATCGGTGAAAGGATCCGTCACTATTTCCACTCTCATCCAAATATAATCTTCCGTTATTTCCTCTTTGCCTTTTTTGTCCTTATCAGACTTATCCGGCTTGACGGTTCTTGTAAGGATTGCGGGAACATATCCGTATTCATAAGCATATTCCTTTCCGTCATCCGTCTTCTTAAGGCCCATATCCTGCATATAGAAAGGAACAAAAGCATCATTTATGGTGATCCATATGTTGTCAAAATCTGCCACAACATATCCGTCATCCGTATTTTCCGACCAGTGCTCGACTCCCATTTCCATATAATTGGTTCCGTTATCCAGCCAGACTGTCATGCCGCAGTATGTCATCCTGTCAAAATCTTCCGGTGTAATATCAATAACAGTCTTTCCGCCGGTCTTCTTATATGGCAAAAGCGCCGGAAGCTTCGCCAGAGCCTCCTTCTCATATTCTCTTTCCATATCTGATCTGTACCATTCTTCCGAAGAATAGCCTTTCCCTTTTTTGGTGGCATCATCAGACTGCGCCATTACCGTACAGAAGCCCGAGAAATAATCCCTGTAAACCTTGTCAAACTGAAGCGTTTCCAGAAGCTGGTCCATCCTGCCGTACTGTTCGAGATGATCATAGGGATAATACATGGCAAGACCGTTGGCATTCTTTATGTTTGTTTTAAAATATACCACGGCGTCCGATATGGATTTCTTAAGGGGCTCTCCGCCTTTTATTCCTGATCTGTCAACATAATCAATGATATCGATCTGCTCATATCCTCCGTTTCCAAAGTCTCTGGCTTCACTCCTTGCCTTTGAAAGAACCGCGTACTTATCAGCTTCAAGATCCTTCTCCGACTGCCCCGCGAAATCCATCAGCTTCTTATATACGGCTTCGATCTTACTCAGATCTATAAGAGAAAGGGTGTAGATATCCCCGTTTTTCTCATTTGAACCGGCAAAATCATCGACTATCTGCTTACCAAAGGTTTCAACGGAAGCTTTCGGGTCTTTTAAAAGAGTACCTGCCCAGTTCGTGTAATACCATCCGTTGCCGGGTTCCATCTCCTCCGAAGCGATCATATAATCGGCAAAGGGTTTGAGCATATAAGCCGTTTCCACCGTTCCCATAAGACAGGCATCAAATCCAATGAAAGAAAAATGACCTTCGGATGTTTCAAGAGCCTTTTTTAACTGCTGAAGACGCATCATGGAACCGGAATGGATCTCATCCGCACCAAAGCCGAGCACAGATCCTCCGCCATGATCCCACAGGATCAGCCCGTAACGGTCTGCCGGATATGCTGCCATCCCCCAGGAAATAAAATCGGAAAGAGTTCCCGGATTTGCCATATTTTCGATATCCGATTCCTTCTTAACGACCAGCTTTTCCCCGTCGATCTCATACCTTACGCTCTTATCGGAGGGTATGCCGAAATCGGGATACCATTCGTTGCAGCCGCCTGTCTGCACTATGAACTTAACCGGCTGATCGGATTTGCCTGCTTTTTTATAGGCTTCACATATCTCATGAAGATCTGCGGTACCGAGGCCATTCTCGGATTCCAGATTGGATCCGCACATATAGATAAGGATGACCGTATCGAGATGTCCTTTATATACCTCTACATCTTCAAGGGATTCTTTGGTCTTTTTTGTACTGTCTTCCTCGGTCTCTGCTCCCTTTTTCCCCAAGAGCCCTCTGTTAACCTTTGAGGAATCCGCATCGCCGGTTGCCGCCCATAACTGTCCGTTATGCAGAGCCCCCAGGGCTCCCGCAAGTGTAACGCTCAAAAGTCCCGCAATAATACCGATTTTAATTTTTCTGCCATTCATGATTATTTATCTCCTTTTTCGGGTTCTGCCTTTAATCTGTTCAGATCATACCCTACCCTACTGTTCCGGGTCTGCCCAGGTGTTACAGATCCATCCCGGTGTTACAGATCTACCCCGGAGGTTCGGACCTGCCCGCGTTACGATTGTACCTCGCGGTTCCGGATCCGGAATCATAAAATAGTAGGCCTGTATAAATCCGCTCCCAATGATAAGTCTGTACAAATCTGTTTCCCGACAAAAATTATACGCCCCGGGATATATCAGTGATACATCCTAAAAGTATAATTCTTGTTATAATCCCTTTTTGTAATCTTTTTCCCCGAGGCCCCTTTTAAATCAATGCCGGGCTTTCACGGCAAAAGCTGTCTTGTCACGTACAGTACACGCAAATCGTATCCTGCGCGTATTATTAGTGTCGTTTGTAGCTGGTCCATACACTAATATTACGGCTAAGTCCGGTTCTTAGTGTCGGGTTGAGACGGGTCATACACTAATATTGCATCCAAGTCCCGGTTTTAGTGTCAGGTTGAGACGGGTCATACACTAATATTGCGTCCAAGTCCGGTTTTTAGTGTCAGGTTGAGCCGGGTCATACACTAATATTACGGCCAGGTCCGGATTTTAGTGTCAGGTTGAGCCGGGTCATACACTAATATCGCGGCCAAGTCACGGTTTTAGTGTCAGGTTGAGCCGAGTCATACACTAATATCGCAACCAAGTCAAGGTTTTAGTGTCAGGTTGAGCCGGATCATACACTAATATCGCAACCAAGGCCGGTTTTTAGTGTCAGGCAAATCAAATCCATACACTAATATTGCATCCAAGTCCGATTCTTAGTATCCGGCCAATCAAATCCATACACTAATATCGCGGCCAAGTCCCGGTTTTAGTGTCATTGTGAATTATCATACTTGTATTTTGGAAAGATGTTACTAAAGTGATTGTGATATACAGATAAAATATAGGCTCCAGATAAAATAAAAGCTCGCGTCAGTCTTTCATTTAGGGGATATCATCCTCATTTACAAAAAACAGCGATCGAATAAGCCGGAAGAGTCAGCTCTTCACCTTCTGTCTTTGGTACGTCATTACCGGTCACAAGATAATCTATCATTTTGTCAAACCCGTTACCCGGAAGTGTAAGTATCTCTTCTTCGTCACAGCCATTGATCACGATCATGATCGGATCATATCTCATTTCCCGATCCGGATCAGTCTCCTCAGAAGCCCTGATGAAAGCGCAGGTTTCCTTTCCAGTAAGCTCCGGCACCACTTTAGTTCTACCGTGCGGTATGACAGGATATCTGTTACGCAAGGCTATGGCCTTTTTATAATAGTTAAGGATCGAGGACGGATCCTTTTCCTGAACATTCACCGGTTCAAACTTCATTTCCACCTTTTCCATGCCTGCCGGACCCTTACACATATATTCATCCTCGCCCCACTGCATTGGAGCCCGTTTGTTCTCATCCTTTCCCGAGCCCTTCATTCCGATCTCCTCGCCGTAATAGATAAAGGCGTTCCCGGTCATAAGGAGATTTAGGGCGCCGGAAAATTTAGTCTTTGTTCCGTCATCATAGGCATAGTAGCCCGCACTGCGCCCCATATCGTGATTTGTATAAAACGGCGCATTTATAAAACCGGGATAATAACCTGCATAAAGCTTTTCCTCGCTCTCCATTCCCTCAGCGTAGGCAGCCATTGATCTGTTTCCCTTAACAGCCGATGCGATCACCCCGTCGGGGCCTGAGAAGGCAAAGTCAAAAAGAGAATCTATCCCCGAAGCATAATACTTTGAATAAGTATCCTGGGAGGTATAGCATTCACCCACAAGATAAACATCCTCCTTTTGATCCCGCACCATATCCGTAAACCATTTAAGAAATTCCACGTTTTTTGCCGTATCATCACTGTAATAATATGAGACAGCATCAAGCCTGAAGCCGTCCACACCCATAGAAAGCCAGTGATCCGTTATCTTTTCGATCTCTTTTCTTACTTCTTCGGAATCAAGATTAAGATCCGGCATGCCGGAATAAAACCGGGCTTCATAGTAACCGGTTTCGTTTTCACCCGGAAGCTTTGCATACCCGTCCTTCTTATCTTCCGAAATATTGTAGTATTCAGGGTGTTCCGTAAACCAGGGATGTTCAATGGAAGTGTGATTTAAGGCCAGATCTATGATCACCTTAATGTCCCTTTTATGGCACACTTTGAGCAGTTTTTTGAAATCCTTAAGTGTCCCGTATTCTGGATCTATGGACATATAATCAGTCGTGTCATATTTATGATAGGATGGCGACGGAAAAACAGGCATGAGCCACAGCTCGTTCACTTCAAGATCGTCTCCCTGCCCG
>JAIKZD010000023.1 GCA_024682555.1 Lachnospiraceae bacterium
ATCATCAAGCATTTTATCTGTCAGTGCAATATAGGTCTTTGTTACATGTTTTTTCGGGGACAGCAGATCATGGGCGAGCTTGCCGTCATTTGTGATCAGTAACAGTCCTTCGGTGTCTTTGTCAAGTCTTCCAACGGGGAAAAGGTCTTTTGTGTTGATCTCTGACAGAAGATCGATCACGGTACTACTCAGCCTGTCATTGGTTGCACTCACTACACCTGCGGGCTTATTGAGCATATAGTATCTGAAGGGCTCAAAGACTACTCTTTCGCCCCTGTAAGTGATAACATCATTCTCGGGATCGATCTTTTCCGACGGGTCCCGTGCCATCTTTCCGTTTATCAGGACCTTGTGATGATATATGTATTTTTTTACCTCTGCTCTGGTTCCTATCAGGGAATCCGCAAGGAATTTATCAAGTCTTATCTTTTTATTTTCCATAGTTTTCCTGTATGATAATTTCGTGTGATACAATAGTGGGGAACGCTGTCCGGCATGGTCGGATGATGGTTCACAATATGTAACGGCCTGCAATTCACAGGCTGCCCTAATGATAACATATATGGCAGTTTTGAGAAAACAGAAAAGACAGGAAAAACAGAGCCCACGATGCCGGAAAAGCTTTGGAACGCCCGCTCTCTGGCATCGGAAAATGAAAAAATTGAAATCCCGATGCCCGGTGTAAAGAAGGAAAGCGGTTGCAGTAATGAGAGCTCCAGATTTGTTTGTTTAAATCATCATATACATAGGTTTTTCCTGAAAATACTGAACCTGGGATAGGGAAAAATAAGTCTTTATACATAGGAGAACTAAAGGATCTTTGAAATAATGCCGAAATATATAGATAAGCTGTATTGCATTTATCAAGACATGTTTCGAGAAGAGTTATATTTTGAATAACTTTGTATTTCAGATATTTCATGAAGGCGGTTTGCCGTGGTAAAACAGTTTGGAACCGCATTTCGGGACTATCCGAGTGCGTTTAATATAAGAGGAGAATTGGAAATAATGAAAAAATCCCAGAATAAATGGAGTTTCCTTATAAAGCTCACGGTCATCATATATTGTCTGGTGCCTTTTATGGCTAATCCTGTGGCAGCAGAACCCGAAGATTTCAACGTATCGATGGAAGATTGGGTATACGGGGAGGAGCCTAATGAGCCAACTGTAGAACCTGTTGGATATACAGGTGAATATACGACTGCTGCAAAATATAAATTTGAGAACGCGGATGATGATACTTATACATATGATGTTCCGGAAAATGTCGGAAACTATATTGTCCGTATTGACATTTCTGATGAGGAAGGAAATCTGTTATTCCAGGGCTTTGACGATTTTTCCATATCGCCTCGTGATATCTCTCAGGAGGATTCTGAAACAACAATAGAACTGACAGGGGAACCTCTGGTTTATGACGGTTCTGAACAGACACAGGAATTCACTGTTAAGGTCCTTGGAATAACACTGACAGAGAGTACGGATTATACTGTAACCGGAAATACGGGAACAAATGCAGATGATTATGAGCTTACGGTTACCGGAACAGGGAATTATTCCGGAAGTGCAAATAAAGCCTTTACAATTAATCCTATTGATCAGGAGTTATCCATAGTGCAAACCGGAACCCTTACATATAATCGAGATGCGCAGGAACCTGCTCTGGATAAAGCAGGAAATGCCAAAGAAGCAGGAGTGGATGTTTTTATAGAATACAGCACGGAAGAAAGCGGGACATATACAAATGAGGTTCCTAAGTTTACAAACGCCGGAGAGCATACGGTTTACTATAAGGCTTCCGCAGAAAATTATACTGAAGCAACCGGATCATTTACCGTAACCATCGCAAAAAAGCCGATTACGATAAACTGGTCCGATAAGACTTCATGGAAGTATGACGGGGAGGAACACGGCCCGGTTCCGGTGATAGAAGGTTACTGTTCCGGAGATGTTCTGGTGCCAGATGTTGATCATGGAGAAGCAACCGATGCCGGAAACTATACGGCAACAGTGAACGGGATGCATTCAAGCGGAGATACGGAAAGCTGGAAGAATTATGAGCTTCCGACGGAAGGTCTCACTAAGGATTATGAGATAACCAGGCGAAGCATTACATTGACATCCGGTTCGGATGAGAAGACATATCCGCAGAACGCTGAAAGCAGTAAAGTAACCGTAACAGGCGACGGATTTGTACAGGGTGAGGGCGTAACATATAATGTGACCGGATCTCAGACCAAACCGGGAACAAGTAAGAACACATTTACCTATACCCTGAATGAGGGAACAAAGGAAGGCAATTACACGATCACGAAGGTGGAAGGTGATCTGACGGTAAACTGGTGGCCGGATACAGATAAAGATAAACACACCCTTACCATAACACCGGACAGCAAAACCTTTGATTATGACGGAAATGAGCATAGTGTAAGCGGCTATACGACGGTTTTCAGTGATTCACGGGCTAATTCCGATTTCACGGTGGAAGGAATATCGGCAGGAACATTGACCAAAACAGATGTCGGAGAATATAAATATACCGTTACGGGTACACCGGTGATCAAATATTCAGGTGAAGAAGGGGGAGAACCGGAAGACGTGACCGCCCATTTCACCATTGTTACACAGGAGGGGTTTCTTAAGATAAACCCGAAAAATCTTTCAAAAGCCACCATAACTCTTGGAAACAGTCTTGATTATAACGGATCGGATCAGACCCAGACCTTCACGGTGGAGTTAGACGGCCGGACCCTTATAAAAAATACTGATTATACCGTGACAGGGGATACTGCAAAAGATGTTGGAGAATATACTCTTACCGTTACCGGAGCAGGAAACTATACAGGAAGTACGTCTAAAAAGTATACAATTAACGGACAGGAACTGACAGGGATCAGTGTATCCCAGAAGGGCACCCTTGCCTACAACGGTGATGCGCAGGGGTTCGAAGTATATGAATCCGCTGATCAGGAGGGAGTAACATTTACCTATGCGGCAAAGAAGGACGGAACATACGGTAGATTAAACAGACTCTCGGTAAATAAGGCGGCAACATATAGAGTATACTACAAGGCTTCCAAACCGGGTTACAATACTGTGACCGGATCATTTAAAGTCATTGTAAATAAAGCGGTCCTCGGAGCGAAATGGAGCACTTTAACATCGTATGCCTATGATACATATTCGCATTTTCCGAATGTCACTCCGACCAATGTGATGAATAACGACGATGTTCACTTTATTGTGGACGGTGCATCAAGCCAGATAGGCGAGCATACTGCTACGATCACCGGGTTAGGCGGAAATGATGCCAAAAATTATGAGCTGCCGTCCTCTAACAGATCAATGAAATTTAAGATATATGAGATCCTTAAAGGTTCAAGCAGTCCTTCATCGGAAAACGATCCGGGGAATTCCGATACCAGTGGAAACACAAACGGAAATAAGAATCCGTCATCGGGATCGGGACTCGGAACCGGGACCAATACCAACACCACCGGCGGAACTTCCGGCACCTCCACCAACGGAACGAACACTACTTCCGGCAGTTCAACATCCGGAGGTAATACTTCTTCCGGCGGAAACGGGACCAAGAGCAATACATCGACTGCCTCAAACTCATCCGGAAACAAGGTAAGCACCGCAAACAGCACTTCCGGGAATAAGGGTAATACCACAACCTCATCGGGAAGCAATTCAACAAACCCGGGAAGCAGCAATTCAACTTCCCGAAGTACAACATTTAAACCTGCGGCAACCGTTTCTCTGGGGAAAGCATATGGAATGTCCGCATCCGGATCAGACAGTTATAACGGCGGTATGGATAATATCGAGAATGCCAAAAGAGAAGTGGCAAGTTTTACAAGGCTTGCGGATGAAGAAGCAGCCCTGAGAACAGTCCTTGGCGATGAAGAGTATGACAGACTGATAAGCGAAGGGATCATTCCCCTGATCCGCCTGAACGTATCAGAGCTTAACCCGGTTCCGGATAAGGAAAAACAGCTTGCGGAAGCCGGTATCAGCATGTATAATTCATCCATCCCTAATCTTACTCCGTGGGATTATCTTGATCTGCATCTTGAGATCAATAAAGACGGAGTGTGGGAAAACGTTGATAAACTGAATGGTTCGGTTCAGATAATCTTCCCGATCGCGGATTCATTCAGTGAGTATACAGACAGCCACTTTGTATTGCATCTTCATGAGGGTGAGGCATCCCTTTTATATGATGTGGATGATCAGCCGGACACCTGTACCATTAATACGGATGGTTTTTCCACCTTTATAATGATGTATCAGGGAAATGAAAATGCGATGCCGGGATCCGGTGATAATACCGGCGCTGATGACGATGCATCGGGTTATGACGGGCAGACCTATGAAACGGAAGAGTATGATGAAGATGATCTCTACGACACGATGTCGCCCGATACTGGGTTTGATCCTGATGACTCTTCAGGGAAAACCTGGGTGATCGTGCTCATTCTGGTATTGATCGCGGTTGCTGTCGGAACCGGTGTCACAGTAGTGGTACTGAAAAACAGGAATGAATTAAAACCCAAAGACTATGAGATCCACAGATGAAAAACTGAACAAACTGAAAGAATACATAAGAAAACTTGAGAGCGTGGGAGTAGCATTCTCCTCAGGTGTTGATTCCACTTTTTTACTTAAGACAGCCCATGACGTGCTGGGGGATAAGTGTGTAGCCATCACTGCCCGCTCGATAAGCTTTCCGCAAAAAGAGCAGGACGAGGCTGCTCTTTTTTGCAAAGAAGAAAAAATAAGACATATCACCTTTGATTCTTTGGAGTTTCAAAACAGTGTTTATCTGAGCAATCCCGTGGACAGATGTTATCATTGTAAAAAGGTCATACTTTCCCGGATGATCGGGATAGCAAAGGAGGAAGGCCTGCAGACTGTTATTGAGGGCTCCAATGCCGATGATGACGGTAACTACCGGCCCGGAGCGCGTGCCCTTAAGGAGCTTAACGTATTAAGTCCGCTTAAGGATTGCGGTCTGACGAAAAAAGAGATCAGGCAGCTTTCTTTCGAAATGGGCCTGAAAACCTATGACAAGCCTTCTTATCCCTGCCTCTCCACCAGGATCCCCTATGGTGAAAAGATAACTCCCGAAAAGATAGGAATGATAAAAAAGGCCGAGGAGCTGTTAAGCGATCTCGGATTCGGACAGCTCAGGGTCAGGATGCATGAGGTAAGTAAAGATCATTCTATTGAGGCAGGTAAGGATCATTATCTTGCAAGGATAGAAGTAATGCCCGATGATATTGTCATGATCACGGAAACCCAGACCAGGGAAAAGATCCTGGCAGGTTTTAAGGAAATCGGTTTTCTCTATGTTACACTGGATCTTGCAGGTTACAGAATGGGAAGCATGGATGAGGTTCACTTATAAGAAAGGCGGAGAAGCGTGGAAACTGATCTGAAAACATTATTGAACAAGGTTGCCTCCGGGCAGATGTCAGTTTCGGAGGCGGAGATCATTCTTAAGAAAAAACCTTTCACGGATATAGGATATGCAGTCGTAGATGATCACAGAGGCCTGCGAAACGGTGTTTCGGAGGTTATTTACGGTGCGGGAAAAACCGTTCCCCAGATCGAAGGCATCATTAATACCATGATGGAAAACGGTCAGACAAGGATACTGATCACAAGGCTTTCTCCCGAAAAGGCCGATAATATCAAGGCTCCCGGTTTTGAATATCATGAAGAGGGAAAAATAGGTATCATCGGAGGCATGAAGGAACCTGACGGGATCGGAAAGATCGCCGTGGTAACGGCAGGCACAAGCGATATACCTGTTGCCGAGGAGGCATATCTTACCGCAAGATTTCTGGGAAATGATACGGTAAAAATATATGATGTGGGAGTGGCGGGTCTTCACAGGCTGCTGGCAAGACTTGACGATCTGATGTCCGCAAGGGCGGTAATAGCCATTGCGGGAATGGAAGGAGCCCTGGCAAGTGTTGTAGGGGGGCTGGTTTCCTGTCCGGTGATAGCCGTTCCCACAAGTGTTGGTTACGGTGCCTCCTTTGGCGGTATATCGGCGCTTCTGTCGATGATCAATTCCTGTGCCAACGGTATTTCGGTCGTTAATATCGATAACGGTTACGGAGCCGCATATCAGGCAAGTCTTATAAATCATTAGTCCGGAAACGGCAGGATGGGACAAGAACAAGAACTAAGTTTTGCAACATCAGAGGGTATGACTGTATATTACGGGGAAAGTAGAGGATCATATGAATACGTTATACATAGAATGTAATATGGGTGCTGCGGGAGACATGCTCACGGCCGCACTGTATGAGCTTTTGCCAGATAAGGAAGCATTTCTTGAAAAGTTAAAAAACGCCGGCATCCCGGGTGTCGAGATGAGCATGGACAAGACGGAAAAATGCGGCATTACAGGCACTCATTTCACCGTAAAAGTAAACGGGGAAGAGGAAGAATCCCTCGATCATCACCACCACGATGATGAAGGCCATGAACACCATCACCATCACCACCACGATGATGAAGGCCATGAACATCATCACCATCATTATCACGATGACGAGGAGCATGAACATCATCACCACCATCACCATGATGACGAAGATCACGGCCATCACCATGAACACGGCCACCATCATGATCACGAACACCATCATGTGCACAGAGGCATAAAGGATATTGAGGACATCATAAACTCGCTTGATCTTGATGATTCCGTAAAGAAGATGGTCCTCGATGTATATAAGATAGTCGCGCAGGCCGAGAGCATGGTTCACGGAAAAGAAGTATCCATGGTGCATTTCCACGAGGTAGGTGCAATGGATGCCATAGCCGATATTACGGCGGCCTGCCTCGCCATGAGTATGCTTAAACCTGACAGGGTTGTGGTTTCGCCGGTCCATGTGGGATCGGGGCAGGTGAAATGCGCTCACGGTATCATGCCGGTTCCTGCCCCTGCAACGGCAGCCATCCTTAAGGGACTGCCGATCTATGGCGGAAAGGTAGAGGGTGAGCTCTGTACACCTACGGGTGCCGCGCTGCTTAAGTATTTTGCCTCCGAATTCGGTGACATGCCCGTTATGAGTGTTGAGAATATCGGCTACGGAATGGGCAGGAAGGATTTTGATGCGGCTAACTGTGTCAGGATCTTAAGCGGAGAAACAGATGATAAAAAGGATACGGTGATCGGTCTGTCCTGCAATGTGGATGATATGACCGGAGAGGAAACGGGCTATGCCTATGATAAGCTCTTTGAGGCGGGAGCGCTCGAGGTATACACTTTCCCGGTAGGCATGAAGAAATCCAGACAGGGCATTATATTTACCGTTCTGTGCCGGGAAGAAAATCGGGAAGAGGTTGTTAAGGCTCTTTTTAAGCACACCACAACCATCGGGATACGTGAGCTGAAATATGAAAGATACATCCTCGAACGTAAGATGAGGGAAACCGGTCACGGTGACATGTTGATCCGCATAAAGGATTCCCGCGGTTACGGCGTGAGCAGATCAAAGTACGAGTATGATGATCTTGTAAAGTTTGCGGATGAAAAAAACATAAGCCTGAGAGAAGCCGGAGAACTGCTCCGGGCGGAAGACCGGAAGTCCGGGACATGATCCGCCGGAAGTCCGGGACATGATCCGCCCAAAGGATCGACGGGAAGAGAAAATTTAGAGCCCGGAAAAAGCGGGAATACGGAGGTTAAGATAAATGATCAAGCTTGTGGTATTTGACATTGACGGGGTACTGACGGATGGAAAGATCTATGTGGATGAGAACGGCAGGGAAAGAAAAGCGCTGTTAATGACAGACGTGGATGCGGTAAATTCCATTAAAAAATCCGGATATATGATCGCCGCCATAACCGGGGAAGATACACCCATGACCGAGTATTTTAAAGTGAGATTTAAATGGGACATATTTATTCCCGGCTGCAAGGATAAGGAATCGGCTCTCAGGGCGATGTCCGACGAGCTGAATATCGATATGGAGGATATCTGTTATATCGGTGACGGTGTTTATGATATCGCCGCGGTAAAGGCAGCAGGTTTTGGCATATGTCCGCAGAATGCCATTGATGATGTCAAGGCAGTTGCCGATATGGTACTTAAAAAATCCGGCGGCTGCGGATGCATAGACGAACTCAGGATGTTTCTCGATTCGGTCAGGGAATCGGAGTGACGGCAAAAGGATTTTCCACGCCCCTGTCAAAATTGAGAAGTCCCAGACAGGCATTGTTCATCATGTCTGATACCGTACGTTCGGTATAAAATGCCATATGCGGTGTAAGATATACATTCGGGAATGACTTAAGGATCGCTCTTTCCCGGTTGTTTAGCTTATCGCCGGATCTGTTCAGGTAATAAAGCCCGGCCTCATTCTCGATGGTGTCAAGGGCAGCAAAACCTATTTTACCCGATTCAAGTGCCCGGATCATTGCTTCGGAATCTATGAGGGATCCCCTCGCACAGTTAACGATGATCACCCCGTCCTTCATCCTGCTTATGGCCTCTTCATCGATCATATGATGGTTTTCCTTAAGAGCGGGAACATGAAGGGTTATTATATCCGACTCCCGGATGAGAGTGTCGCGGTCAGTGTATTCTCCGAAAGCCCTGAGGTCTTCTTTTTCATAAAGATCGTTCATAAGGATCCTGCATCCGAACCCGGAAAGATGTCTGACCACTGTGGCGCCTATATTGCCGGTTCCGAGAACTCCTATCGTGGATGCGGATATCTCCCTTCCGATCTTTCCGTTAAGAGAAAAATCCTGAACATCCGATTTTTGCATGATATATGGCATTTTGCGGCAGGCGATCAGCATCATCATTATGGTATAATCCGCAACCGAATCCGGCGCATAGGTTACATGTGCCACCTTTATGCCGATCTTATCCGCATATGCGGTATCTATATGCTCGTATCCGATGCTTCTGGTCGTAAGATATCTGACTCCGAGCTCCTTCATCCGGTCAAGCATTTTTGCGTCTATGGGGTTTGTAATGATGGCAACTCCCGCACATCCCCTTACGAGTTCAAGATTGTCCATGGAAGGATATTCCGACGTGTATTCATATTCAAAACCGTATTTTTCGGCGCATTCCTCCATATATTTTTTTTCATCGTATTCTCTCAGTGCATAGAAAAAGATCTTCATATCAGTCTCTCCCTTGTGTAGTATCTTTCATGGCCTTTAGCGCTGCTTTGGCCGTTATCTTTATCCTGCGGCGTGGCTGTCTTTATTTTGCCATCTTTTTTCTCATATCGGCAAGTCTGTCAAGCGCAGCCCTGAGTGTTTCGTCCTTCTTGGCAAAATGCAGCCTGATGAGGTGATTGATGTTTTCCCTGAAAAAGCTTGACCCGGGTACTGCTCCGACACCCACGGTCTGTGCCAGTTTTTCACAGAATTTCAGATCGTCCCTGTATCCGTATTCGGAGATATCAAGCATCACATAGTAGGCTCCCTGTGGAACGGTATGGCTTATCCCGAGCTCATCAAGCCCTTTCATGAACAGGTCTTTTTTTCCAGTGTACAGTTCTTTCAGGCCGGCATAGTATTCATCTGCGAACTTAAGCCCGGGTATTACCGCCTCCTGCAGCGGAGCGGCGGCCCCCACGGTCAGGAAATCGTGAACCTTTTTTATCCTTTCGGTGATCTCTTCGGGAGCTATGGTATATCCCAGACGCCAGCCGGTTATGGAATATGTTTTTGAAAGAGATGAACAGCATATGGTCCGCTCCCTCATGCCGGGCAGGGTGGAAATATAAACATGCTCACAGGGTTCATAAACGATATGCTCGTATACCTCGTCGGTTATGACATAGATGTCATATTTTACCGAAAGGTCAGCTATGATCTTAAGTTCATCCCGGGTAAATACTTTTCCGCTGGGATTTGAAGGGTTGCAGAGGACCAGGGCTTTGACATCCTGTTTAAAAGCATCCTCAAGCACGTCCGGATCAAATCCGAAATCAGGGGGAACAAGCGGAACATATATGGGCTCGGCGCCTGACAGTATGGTATCCGCACCGTAGTTTTCATAGAAGGGTGAAAAAATAATGACCCTGTCTCCGGGATTTACCACGGTCATCATGGCTGCCATCATGGCTTCCGTACTTCCGCAGGTAACCACTATCTCTTTATCCGGATCGATATCGATCCCCATAAACCTCTTCTGTTTGGCGGCAAGGGCTTTGCGGAAATTTTCCGAACCCCAGGTGATGGAGTACTGATGAAAATCCTCGTTTGAAACCTCGGAAAGTCTGCGAAGGATCTCTTTGGGAGGTTCAAAATCGGGAAATCCCTGGGACAGATTGATGGCTCCGTATTTATTTGAGATCCTGGTCATCCTTCGTATCACCGAATCCGTAAAACCGGCTGTTTTTACAGAAAGTTCTTTCATGGAAGTTATCTCCTTCTCAATGCACGATCCGGATATCCGGATACATGCTCCCCGATTTCCGGTCATAAGAGTTTCGGATCCTTGAAGATCCTCACGACCTTGAGTATATCATAAGCATAAGATTCCTGCGAAAAAACTTGAAATTCCGGCCGGGTTCTGTCATTATTGAACG
>JAIKZD010000075.1 GCA_024682555.1 Lachnospiraceae bacterium
TTTACAGAGATCATATCTCTCTGAGTATCAGCTCCGTGATACCGGGATTGATCCCCTGCTTTATGCGCAAGACCTTCGGGTTGCGTCCATAGGAGAACTCATCCCATATCGCCTCTCTTATGGCCGTTCCCCCGTGATATCCGTGTATCACGCGTATGATATATACAGACCCGGAGGCTCCTCCGACCTCTCTTTTAACAGCTTTCAGGGCCTCTTCCACACGTTTTCCGTGCAGATCTATCTCTATTATTCCGGATGACAGATTCATGTTTACCTCTTTGGATTTTATAAACATCAGGATTTTTCATGCTCACTTATGGCATCCCTGTACACCTCCACCATGGAGGCTGAAAAGGCCTGACTTGAAAATGCTTCCACCATCTTAAGGGAGTTCTGTCCCATTTCTTTTCTGAGCTCTTCCCTGCACAAAAGAGTTTCCGCATGATCAAGGAACTCTTCTTCGGTATTATATATAAATCCGTTGCGGTTATGTACCAGCACTCCCCTGAGCGCCTCGTCATTACGGCACAGAAGGGGCAGTCCGTTCACCATGGCTTCCAGAAAGCTTATACTGTGGACTTCAAAGGTCGAAGCGGAAACATACAGATCGCCGGCCGAATAATAACGCCAGACTTCTTCGGGCTTTATCCGTCCCGCAAATATCACGCTGTCATTAAGCTTAAGCTCCTCCGTAAGCTTCCCGAGATGCTCTCTGTCAGGTCCGTCACCCACAACCAGCATCTTCACCCCGGGGCATCTTTGCAAAAGAGCAGGCAGATAACCTAATATTTCCCTGATATTCTTTTCCTTGCTGAGCCTCGTGACGGATACAAGCACCCGTTCATCCTCCCCGATCCCAAGGGAGTTTCGGAATTCCCGTCTTTCATCTTCGGTCAGGCTTTTTCGGAATTTCTCAAGCTCGATCCCGTTAGGGATCACGGTCAGCTGATCGCGAAGAGTGTGCAGGCAGGAAAAGCCCTTGGCTTTGTAAGAGGGCACGGTCACCTTTACCGCATGCCCGTATACTCCTTTTCCGACGGCACTCATGAAGGCGTTTACCGGGGGAAGATCTCTGTATTTTCCGAAGATAAAATATGCATAATCAGTGTGACAGGTCATGACCACCGGGATATTGCAATGCTTCATTATCCTCAGCGCCATCAGAAAAGTGGTGCCTTCGGACTGTGCATGGATGATGTCCGGCTGCCACTGCATGAGTTCCGCAAGCAGCGGGTCATGCATTGCAAGGCTCATGCGCATGTCGGGGTAGTAAAATGCAGGAAAGGATTTGATATAATAATCGTCCCCGTCCTTAAAGGATCTGTTGCTGTTTGACAGTGACAGGGTCTTTACTTCGTGACCCAGATTCCTGAGCCCCGTACACAGGGTCAGAACCACGGCGGTCACTCCGCTTATATTGTATTTATAGCTGTCGGTTGATATAAGAATCTTCATGATCCTTCTTCCTTTATCGATGATAATTTATTATAGACAGATTATGGCCGGATGGCAACGATGACTCCCTTGCCGCCGTCTCAGACCCCTCACCCGGATTTTAATTTTTTCCTTTCATGGTTTATAATGTCAGTGGATCTGACTGTGTTCCGGAATAACTGTCCCGAAAACCCCGCATTTAAATGATCCGGGTGTACTTACGGGCAGGTGTTTTACGGACTGTTATCAATGAACGGAGTAAAAAAATGACAAAAAAAACAAAATACCTGATCCTTGCATCTGTTATCCTCGGCCTTCTCTGCGGCTGTACCGAAAGCGATCTTCCATCATCCGCCCCTTCGGATGAAAAGATACAGGAAACCGAAGAGTCCGCAGCAGACGAATCCGAATCAGCCAAAGCAGACGAAAGCGGCAACAGGACACCAGAGGCCGAAACCGGAAATGATACCGAAGAAACATCCGAAGCAGAGGACGAAGAATCCGTCCCGGAAGAAAAGCCCGTGTTTAAGGACAGGGCCAATGCCACAGAGGGAACAGGAAGTCCCAAAGAACTTAACGAAGGGGATGTTGCTCCCGATTTTACGGTTGAACTTGCCGGCGGAGACAGTCTCACTCTCTCGGATTACGATGACAGGATCGTTCTTTTAAACTTCTGGGCCACCTGGTGCCCGCCCTGTGTAAGGGAGATGCCTGCATTTGAAAACCTTTACCATGATATGGGAGATGAGGTTCTGATCCTCGGCATAAACTGCATGGAACCTGAAAGCGACGTGGACGATTTTCTTAAGGATTTCGGATACACATATCCCATCGGATATGATGAGAACGGTGTGATAGGCGATTACTACCCCACCGACGGCATACCCTACACCCTGGTAATAGACCACGGCATCATCGAAAGGATCTTTATCGGGGCCTCGGATGCGGATGAAATGTACCTGGAATACAGTTCTGCCATAGAGGAGTGCAGATAGTCCTACTCTTTTGTAAAGAATCCTTCCAGCTCCTCAATGGGTATGGGACGCGAATACCTGTAACCCTGAAGGTAAGATGCGGACATGCTGCCGCATCTTATTTCATCATTCTCTTCCTCGATACCTTCATACAGAACGGAATAATCCAGTTCCGAAAGCATACCGGCAAGCCTTCTGACGATCTCCTCGGAGCGCTTGTCGGTCTTGCATGCGGTTACGAGGGATCTGTCAAACTTTATGGTGTCAAAGGGCAGTTTCATTATCCGTTCAAGATTTGAAAAGCCGGTACCGAAATCATCCAGATAAAAAGTGATCCCCGTGCCCTTCAGTTCCTCTATCATACTCTTTACTATCATAAAATCGCTGTCCGTCTGGGACTCGGTTATTTCTATGGCGACCTTGCCGTTTGGAACGGCGTCGGAAGCGATTATGTTTTCTATATCCTTCGTAAAACCCGCATCTCTCAGTTCATGCATCGATACATTTACCGAAATGCGGTTAACATCATATCCCTCATTAAGCAGTTTCTTAATGGCTTCACAGGTTTTGTGAAGGATAATTTCCGTCAGCACATGGATATGTCCGTTTTCCTCGGCAATAGGTATGAACAGATCGGGATAGACCATTCCGAGCCCCGGAAAATTCAGTCTCATAAGAGCTTCCGCGGTGTCGTATTTCCCTGTCTTTAAGTTAAGTACGGGCTGACAGTATGCCAAAACCCTGGGGTCGTTGAGATCATGCTTTGCATTTATATCCTCAAGTTCCAAAAGAACGGCATCCGAGGCGTTAAAGTCGTTCACATCCCTGTTATCAACCATATGGATCGAATTGATCCTGGTCCTTCTCAGTATACCCTTAATAAAACTCAGATATTCGTTTTTTCTGCTGATCACATCGATGGATTTTCCGATGACAAGCTTATAGTTATACCTGAATCTTTTATATTCCTTCGTGAAGGCCCTGACGGTATCCCGAAGCCCCTCCTCACAGTCGGGGTTATGCTTTCCGGGCACCATGAGAAACATGAATCCGTTACTTACCTGAAAAAGAGCGGATCTCTTAAAATATTTGGCGGGAAACTGTCTTATGGCTGCCTGAAGGTCTTTGGGAAGAGCCTTCCCCTCCGAAGCAAAATCGGGAAGATACAGACAGACATAATAAAAATCCCTTTTGTGGGAATAATTATATTCAACGGTCTCTTTCAGAGCCGAGACGGATATCGTTCCGGTATCGATATTATATGGATTCGAATGAAAGAGATACAATATGGAAAGTATGGGAAAAAGAAAGGCCGATACGGTGTAGGAAGACTTCCCGAACCTTATCTCGTTGTACAGCATCATAAATGAAACGAGTATGCTCCCCAGGATGCTGATCACCGTCTTGCTGTACAGCCTGTCTCCGATACCGAACAGAAGGGATATTATGATCACGATAAAGAAAGCATATCCCGGAATGAAAATGTTAAGCCCCGGAACTTCCGTTCCGTCCGGCTCGATATGAAAACCGAACATGAAAACCGAAAGCAGGATATCCGTGATGATGAGCATCACACCTGCCGTGGCCGATACGGTTATGACAGTCATCTTCTTTTTTTCCGTAGGATCCAAAAGGGCAAGCAGATAAAGAATAAACAGAAACAAAAGGAAAAAAAGAAAGAAATGAAACAGGACCCTGAGAACATATACCACAGTATAGTTTCCGCCGCTGACATGATCATAGCATATGTGAAGCAGGATATCCGTCATGGCGGCAAAAAACAGCCCCCCAAGCATGGCGGTGAACAGACCGAAAGTCTTTGTCCTTACCGAAAAGGATGTTGCCAGGAAAATACCGGTTACAATACATATCGTAAGAACCACAATATCCGCCGAAGCATTGTAGTTGTCAAAAAGAAGCTGCCATCCCATATATCCCTGGCTCCTCATCCGGTTTCCCCTCACCGGTAATTATACCACGGATCAGCGTTTATGTATAACCCTGACCTTTATGTCTCCTTCAGGATGGCAAACGCCACCGCTCTCGTGCCGCTTAGAGGATTCTCTGCCACATTTCTGAAATAGGTATGCCAGACCGTCCCGTCGGGAAGCTTCTCATCGATGAGTACCGGTCCCTCATCCGGCTTCCATGTCGAAATGCTTGTAAGGAACAGATCCCTGACTCCCTCATCGGGGAAGAAGATTTCCGTCTTCTCATCGGAAAGCCCTATATCCAGTTCTTTTTTAAACAGAGTTCTCAAAGATTCATTGCTTCTTGTGATATATATATTTTTTCCGGAGATCTCAAGGATCGCCATGGGAAGATCCTTGATCCTTAAAGTACCGTCCGGGTCACTTGTTTTGGTCAGCACGGTGGGATCGTAGAGATTGATACTGCCTATGGAATCATAGTATGCCGACTCATCCGGATTTTCAAAACCGATCTGCAGTCCTTTGTCATATCTTTCAAAAACCTTATCAAGAGGAAGGGGGCTGCAATAGTAAAATCCCTGCAGTTTCGTGCAGCCGATCTCTCTCAGAAATCTTACCTGTTCCTCGTTCTCCACGCCTTCACACACCGTCTCGATATCAAGGGCCGTGGCCATTCGTATGAGCTCCGAGATAACGATCTTTCCGTTCCCGTTCTTCTCAAGCTCCTTTACAAATTCCATATCGAATTTGATCAGATCCACCCTGTTATCCTTCAGAACGCGCATTGCCGTATTGCCGTTTCCGAAATCATCAAGCCAGACCTGAAATCCCAGATTCCTGAACCGCAGTATCTGATTTTTCAGGTATTCGTAATTATTTCCAAGGATCTTCTCCGTTATCTCTATGGTCAGAAGCTCATGACTCAGTCCCGCCGCATCCATCTTCTTACATATTTCGCCCACGATATCGCAGCAGTCAAAATCCGTTCTCGAAAGATTAACGGACTGCGGAACCAGATAAAGCCCCTTTTCCTTTACCGCCTTTATCTTTTCAATAACGCAGTCGACCACATACAGATCAAGTTTGTATACGATCTGCGCTTCTTCGAGAACAGGTA
>JAIKZD010000082.1 GCA_024682555.1 Lachnospiraceae bacterium
AAAGCTTACTTCAGAATCCCCGACCTTTATAGACCGGGATGATCTTTCCTGTACGGAATCCTTTATATCCTTCTTATCTATCGCATACTTTTTGATCTCACGCCCGGTGGTGTCCTTAAAATAGACATTATCCTTACCTTCGTTCTTAAAATACGGAAGCTCATCTATTCTGTAAGACTTCTTTGTGATATCGATCTTTTCTCCGGCATCTCTCATGTCCGCATCCATGTATCCGCAGTAAAATATCGCCCCGCGGTAATCTTCGGGACAGGTCAGACTGAGCGTAACGCTGTGTATCTGATCCTTTTCCACCTTCATTTCCGAGCTGTATGACACATCAAACTCCTCAGCACCGGCAGATTCCAGGCAGATTCCCGTATCCCGGTCAAAGGCACTGAACCAGGCGATAAGGCTGTACTCATCATCTATGCCTGATGTATCCACAAAAAAAGTGCCCTTTATCGTTCTGTAGCCGGGTTTTGACGCATCTCCTTCTTCTATACTGAATTCAACAGGAAAATCCACGTCTTTTACATACTCATCCGTTTCGATATCAACTACGGCCGATCTCATGACAAATGCGGTCTCCGTGCTTTCGGTAAGGTCGAAATCATCAAAAAAGGATTTGTCTTCAGGTTCAAATGAAGCAGCAAGCACCCTGTTTACGGGAAACACATCCTTTACAAACGGAGTACCTGACCCTGAAACACACATTGCCAAAGCAAGCGCCAATGATATGGTTACTTTTAAGAGCCTGTTCTTCATTGCTTCCTTCCTCCCTTTCCGCATTATCTGTAACATTATCCGTCATGCTTCTTGCTGTCCCGGATGAATGCCGTATCACCCCGCAAGTTTCTGCATAGCCAGAGCCCTTATTATCTTCATGATGAGCTCAACGATCCTGTCAATGTATTCATCGGAAAGCGTAAGACCCAGATCCTTAAGCGCCTGTCTTACGATCTCCTCGATCTCGGCTTTCGAGCCCGGATTCTTTGTGATGATCTCTTTCTTGATTAAAGCTATGAGCTTTGCGGCATCATCTTTTGAGTTTAGCTTGTCAGCTATGTCTCCTGTGGTTATCAGCTCATCCACCGCCGCATCCACAACATCATCCGATATCTGTACCCCGGATACTCTCTCATAGGCCTTGACTGCGCCTATAAGCGCTGCCGTTCCCGAGATATCAAAAGGCCCTGCTACTATTATTTCCGCATCGTTTACCCCTGCCGTCATAAAAGCATTCTTATACATTTCAGGTGTACAGTAATTAATGTTCTTTGTGGTAACATCAACACCGTGTCCTTTTTCGGCCGGCTTCACAAGCACGGAAGACAGGGCGTTCTTACCGATCTTTGCGGGATCGATATAACTGTCCAAAAAGGCATGTTCCTCTTCATTGGTCACATACACCACATCGCTCTCTTCAAGATCCTCCCCGGATATCTCCATTAACGAAAGCACCGTGGCAAGCTGTTCATCTGTAAGATTTTTACCAAGGGCCACATAATTCTTTGAAGATCCGGGCATTTCAGGCGTTTTAACTGATTCTGTGCTGTCCGGTTCTTTTTCGTTTTCCGGCTTCCCGTCATCTGATTTCCCGGCCCATTTTCCGGTTCCGGCCTTTCCCGATTTGCGGGAGCCTCCGGACTTGTCGTTTTCCTCTTCAGGCTGTTCCGCGTCATTTTCGGACAGTTCCTCTGCCGCCTGATCCTTATATTCCCGGGGATCCGTGTTTACATCATACAGATCTGCCCGGTCACCGCAGGCCGAAAGAAGAGCCGCCAGCAATACAGAGAGCAGCAGTACAGCATTTTTTTTCACATTCATAAGCATATCCTTCCCGGAAACCCGCGGTTTCCCCGGCAAATACACAGGGAAAGCAAACGGGCTGTCCTATCCCACATAGAAAAGTACTTCAAAGAGTTCATCCGCGGGAACCCCGTCCACACTGCACGGATATTCGGTTGAGGTGATATTGAGCCTTACGATGGTGTCATCCGAAATGACCGCATCAACATAGGTTTCACCATCGGTGGCATAGAGGACAAATTCCTCGCCTGCCTTTATGGTCTCTTTTTCGCTTATCACATTTCCGTCCCTGTCGACAATGTCACAGGTGATGTCTTCTTTTGAGGTAAGATTATCATCAAAATCCAGGTTCTTTATCATGAATCTGTCATCGGATACCGGCATTCCGTCTTCACCGGGATGATAGGTCCTCACACCATAGAAGGTCGCAAGGATATAGAATATTTCATCCAGTTCCATATTTTCCGGATCGGTGATGGTGTTTCGCTCAAAGTATTCCGTATTATCATCATCAAAATAAATATAATCAAGATATGCCCTGTCCGAAGCCTTCGGAACTCCCGAATTCAGATCAAAAACAAAGAACTCCCTGTGATCGTCATATACAAAGCCCTCGGTATATAAATACTGTCTTCCGTCCTTAAGCCTTATATAATGGCTCTTATACAGTCCGGGTTCTATCCACAGATCGTCTCCGATGGTATCGCAGTCTCCGTTAACATATACACTTACGGCATTTATATAATCCTCGGAGTATTCAAAATCAGCCCTGAGCTGGTCATTTTCCCCGTCGCCGTCTATATCAAAGATATCGGTCATGCCGGTAAAATCAAATATAAAACTCTTCTCTTCATCACCAGGCAGATAGTCGGGATTGAAAACCTTCGGGTATTCATCGTATCCGATCACAACCTGCTGTGAGCCGTAGGCATAAGCCGCCAGTTCATAAGGGCCGAAATAGAACTGTATACCGTCCGGTATAAGTGTCCAATTATATGGACATATATAATCTTCGTAATTTTCTTCGTCACCACTGTCATATTCGTTCGCATCCGAAACATAGTGTGACAATGATTCTCCAAGGTCAAAGAATGTCTCTTCGTCATATTTTTCCAGAAGCTTTTCACTCAACGCATCCTTAAGCCCGCTGTCATCCGGGATAATATCGGAAAGCATCAGCTCTTTTCCCGTACTGACATCAAAGGTATGGCCGGTTTCCGAATAGAGCCCGTGTGCGCCGCCGGTATAGGAATCCCAGCCCTGCGCATAACTGAAGACCTTTTCATCGATCCTTCTTATAAGTACGACGGAATCGTTATTATATGAACCATAGTCAAAAAAATCCGGTGAGTCGTTATAGTGTTCCTTTGCAGCCTCCACCAGTTCCTTATTGTGTTCCTTAACGGACTCTATGTACTCATCGGCAAGGGTATCAAGAGTCTTTTTAAGCTCCGGGAAAAGATCCCCGCTTTCAGGTGCTAGGACCGGGATCTCGCAGCTGCTTCTGAATATCATCTTCTCATGATCATCCGAATAACCGTAATCAACCACGGAGCGGACGTTTATCTTCGGGATCCTGCTTGTTTCCGGATCCGATATACTTTCATCCTCATCATCGGAAGTGTCCGATGTATCCTGATCCTTGACTTCGGACGGATCAGTATCACCATTCTCGTAGGCGTCAATAAGGGCCGATTTTTCCTCATCGGAAAGATCCTCGAATTCTTCCATTACGCTCATGATCTCGGACTGATCCGAGCAGGCCGTCAGCGAAAACACAAGTGTTCCCGCAATCAGCACACCAATAACTCTCTTTAAGGATTTCATCTTCTTTTTCCTCCCTTTGTGTAAAAATCCCCGGAATCTTTCCCTTTTAATCCTCGATCATTTAATCCTCGGTCAGATTCTGAGTTTCCGGGAATTCTTATATATTATCAGCCCGGACAGATGATCCGGGCTGTATATGCATGATTCATTTTATTTCTGCATTAATGCAATGCGATCTGACGAACTGCTCCACAAAATCAAAATCAGCATCGTCGACATAGATCTGGTTATGGGACATGGGTTGGTTTACATAAATCGTGTTCTTGTTTCTGTTTACCCTGACCTTTGTAACATCTTTCCAGGTCGATATGGAAGACTGTTTTGAAGCGGCCAGAAGTCCCTGCCCCGCACCGGTTATGTTTCCCGTAAGGACGCCGGCAAATGTTGCGATCCATGCAAGACCCTGTGCCCTGTCAAACTGCCTTGGCATCTGGCAGTGAACCACCTTTTCATCATCCATTTCAAACAGCACAATGTATTTCCATCCGTAAACTGCTGCCAGAATGAAATAGGCAATAACCCCGATCAAAAGAAACGCTAGGATTATGATCGCAAACACACCGGTGGTCTTAAGGAAATCGTCAAAGCCGTTCCCGTCAAAAAGTGCGAGGCCTCCGATGAAGAGATATACGATCCCGAATGAGATAAGCAACACTTTATAAACCGCAAATAGCAGCACGGGGTTTTTTAACATCGGAAACTCATACATCCAGTGGTATACACCATCATCGCTTCGCACCATGTTTTCGGTCACAGGCTCACTCTCCTTCCGCATCTTTTGATGCTTTTTCATTTATCTTTAGTGCTTGTTCATTTCCCTCTTTATCTTCATCGCCTTGAAGCCGCCGATATGCTGCTCTTCCTCTATGGTCAGTTTCAACGGATTGGTTATATAGCCTGAGGCCATCGAAGCTTTGGATACGGACTTCATGCTGCTGTACATCACAAATCCGGTAATGAAGGTAATCACTAATCCGGCAATAACGGAAGACGAAAGATCGGTCCCGAAAAGACCCGTCATGGCAAACATAATGACTAGAAACAGCGGAATACATACCGACAGAAGCTTCCCCGCACTTACCGGAAGATCACCTATCATCTTGCCGGTCTGGCCGTTCATGGCAAATTTATAGGTCTTGTCCTTCCATTTCGTAACCAAAAGCCACACAGGTAAAAGAGCATATTTTGTGCTCTCACCCTCAAACCGGGTATTTACATCCGCCTTTTCTATACCGTCATGCTTAATGGATTTTCTGACCTGATCCTTGATGCTGCCTTCTGCTCTGTCGTGTGCCCTTTTCTTGCAGTCCTCCTCCGATACATCATATCTTTCCGCCATGAAACCCGGCAGATATACCATTGAGAAATCCTTGAGCTCCTCAAGCTTATAGGGCTCCACCGAATCCATCATGTTATCATCCATACGCTTGGATGCATCGGCAGGCACGTTCTTATAATCCAGATATCCCTGTCTCCTGACCTGATATCTGTCGGTTATATGCTTGTTTCCCTTGCTGTCCTCTTCCTCATCATATGCGACATAATTGCCGTCAAGATGAACTCTCCCGGAAAACATCCAGAAGGGTACATATACTCCCTGGATCTCCTCCACATGGTTATCCGTCTTAAAGGATTTGGGAAGCAGGAATCTCTTATAATAAAATGATTTATACTTTTCCTCTGCCTGATCCTTGGTATGAGCAAAAGGAATGATATAATCGGGCTTTATGGAACCGGAGAACTGTGCCTCCACTATGGTCTGGTTGCCGCAGTAGGGACATCTCATTACCGCAGTTGTCTGATCTGCCAGAAGCTCCGCTCCGCAGGTTGAACAACTGTAGGATTTCATTTCCCCGTCATTAAACTCTACCGGTGCATATTCCCTGGTAACGGCCTTATTTGCATTTCCCGCAGCACCGGCTCCGGTGATTCCGCTTGTCCCGGTGGCTCCGTTCTGCGCGTTTGCAGAGGCTTCGGGCTTTTTACCTGTCTTTTTTGCCCATTCTGCCTCAACCTCCTCGGGGGTATACAGCATATCGCAATACTGACACTTAAGCTTTCCTTCTTTCGGATCAAACAAAAGCTCTCCGCCACAGGCCGGGCAGGTTGATGCCGTTGTCTTATCCTTCTTCCATTCGTTGTTCTGCATGATGTTTTACTCTCCTTATAATCTCCCTATATTTTTTTAATTTTTCGGTTTTCCTGATTTTATTTGTCTGCGGGCCTTGTAAAATCCCGCATCTTCTGTTTTTTATTTGTCGCTTTCGGTGAAATACAGATACTCATGTCCGTTTGTATCAAAGCAGGGCTGTTCATCGATCCTGAGGAGTCTTCCCCGGGACTTAGTATCTGCGATCTCCTTATCCAACTCCACACTATTATATCCTATCTGGAATACCGTCCCGTCATACCACTCCGGACAGGTAACTATAGTTGTAGTGTAGCCGTAGCGGTCATCGGAATCGCTTTCAAATTCTGTTTTTACGTCAAAGTCTTTACCGGCTCCACCGCCTGATATGTGTACGAATCCTTCATCATCCGTATCCACACTATCATCAAATTCAAGCCAGGTCCCTGTATATCTGTCAAAAACGGTATACCAGAAATACGGATTTGCGCTTTCATCAAACACGTCCAGATCAAAGCGGCATTCAAAGATAACCTCCTTGAATCCATCCTTTACGCCATCGCGGTTCTCTCTGGTCTCTATATTGGCCTTCAGACTGATCTCTTCCGTATCTTCATCCATTGAAACAAGCATTGTCTTAAAGGTAAAATCACCCTGAGGGGTTACCTTAAGACCTGCAGATGAGAAATAGTCGGACCGTTTCTTAGCCCAGGGATCATCGGCCTTATCTGTGTCATTCGTATCGGTGTCCGTCTTTGCATCAGCATTGGTATCAGGGTCAGCATCAGCATTGACATCGGCATCAGCTTCCGTATCTATATCATCTTTAATTCCGTCAAGGATATACTGGTCGGGGTTTTCCGCTGTCTCTCCCGTCTTGCCCGTTTCATCGGTCTTTCCGGTTCCCTCGGTCTTTCCGGATCCTTCCGTCTTTCCGGTTTCGTCCTTAATATCGGTTTCCGTTACCGCCTGGTCAGTAACATCAGCATCGGTATCTTTATCATGTTTGAGAAATCCCGGCTTTACAAAGCCGAGTATAAGAAACAGTATAAGAAGAACAGCAACTGCAAAAATGATAAGACCCTTTCCGCCTTTCTTTCCTCCCTCGCTTTCCCTTATACGCTTTTCATTGGCGATCTGCATTGCCATCTGTGAGGTGGCATTGCCCGGACGGTTCTGGGAAGGACCGGTAAAACTGTCTACCCTCTGTCTCCTGGCATTCGGCTGCTGCATATTCGGCTGTGCCCCGGTCTGCTGCCCGTACTGAGGCGAGCCCGCCTGCCTGTTATTCCCGAAGGCCCCGGTCTGCTGGCCATGCTGAGCTGCGCCCGCCGGCGGTGCATGGCGGACACTCATGGTCTTATTAAGGGGATCATCATCAAATGTTGGGGTAAGAGGTATCACATTTCCGGCCTGAGATCCCGCATTTGCATTTCCCGAAGAAGCCGCAGGCTTAGCATGGCGGACACTCATTGTCTTATCAAGCTGGTCTGCATCGGGAAGACTACGCAACGGATCTGATGCCGCACCGGCCCCCATTCCCATAGCTGCACCGACTCCTGTGGAAACTCCAATCCCTGCATTTCCGCCCACATCTGCATTATTCACGGGACCATCAATGGCCGGCCCGGGCGCAGGGGGAACATCCGCCTGACAAGCCGGGCATACAGTCACTCCCGGAGGTACTATCGTTCCGCAGTATTCACATATTCTCTGACCATTTACAGACATATTCCTGATCCTTCCATAAAATTATTACCGGCTTCCCGGCAGCAACCCATTTCGCTGCCCGCCTTTTTTCCACTTGCCTTAACGTTACATATTCTCACACTCATTCACTCCGCGATGCTTACTTCAGTGCCGGATATCTCGACGTTTCATCATTGTCTGCGCTCAATCCCATACCATTTCCGATGATCACAAGTCTGAAATTTTGTGGAAAATGGTACTAATCCCGAAGCTTTATGAATTTAGTATGACTTTGACTAAGAAATCCGGGTTTGAACAATTGCAGGGCGATATACTGCCCTAAGCATTTTTCTATCACAAAAATCTTATAAGCAGATAGATCACGGCACAAAGGACGGCAGCGGCAGATCCGATGATTATCATACGTCCCTTATTCCGAACGCCGGCATTCTCCGTCCCCATCTCCGCCATCATGTTCCTCTTCTCTGTCTTTTCTTTATTCTGCTCGGCCAGTCTCCTCTTTATCCTGTCGGCCGCATCGGAGTTTCCGGCAGGGACGAGATTATCCCTGTTTACCGTAAATTCCGGACTGTTTTCCGAAAAAGAACCCGTAAAAGATCCTGTGAAAGACCCTGTAAAGGTTCCGGTAAGTCCCGGGGATACAGGAGCGCCATCGCCGTTACCCGGCATACTCTCCTTCTTATCCTCCATTCCATATGTCCCGTTTAATACCCTCTTAAGATCTTCGTTTAATTCCTTTGCACTCTGATATCTGCGGGCCGGATCATAGGCACAGGCCTTCAGGATTATGGCAGCCATGTTTTCGGACGCGTTGCAGGGTGCGGGAAGGGGTTCTCCCGACAGTCTTCTTTTCAGAGCCTCAACCCTTGCGTTCGGACTTGCGTTGGTCTCCGGAGTAAGAAAAGGAAGCATCCTGTTATTTAAGAACCTGTACAGCACAAGTCCCAGTGAATATATATCCACCGTGGCATTATACTCATCACCCTTATCTATCTCCGGGGCCATATAATTGTAGGTGCCCTTCTGGGACATGGCCCCTGCCAGATTCTCCAGTTTTTTTGCGATCCCGAAATCTCCGAGCTTATAATCACCGAACTCGTTTACGAAGATGTTCTCAGGCTTTATGTCCCTGTGTATGACCTTTTTAAGCGCACATATCTCCAGAGCCTTTGAAATATCAAGTCCCAGCTGTATGACTTCTTCTTCCGGCATGTCTCTGTCACCCAGCCAGTTATTCAAAGGCGCAAGCAGCTCCATACGGATAAAGATGGTGTATCCGGGCTTTTCCGTATGCTCAACCACCTGATAATCCTCTACGCTGACTATATTCTGGACACCCTTAAAGGATTCCATCAGCCTGATCTCATTTACAAAATCCATGACTATGCCGTTTAAATAGGATTTTGTATCCGAAAGAGTCATCCCGTCTGCTATAAGGGAATCGATCTCGGTATCATTTTCGGGGATCCTGATAACCTTGATGGCGCTCTTGGATTCCATGGTATAGTCCGAACGGACGGCTTCATACACGGCGCCGTAGGCACCCTTTCCAAGCAGCTTTATAAGACTCCATTCGGGCCAGAAGTCATACATGAGTTCCTCAGTTGTTTTTTCGGCCATAACATCAATCCTTTCCTACCATGTCATCGGCTTGTTCCATTGCCAGTCAACTATATCCTTCTCTGTCCATTCATATTCAAGGACATTGAACATCCTGCATTCCTTAGTTACAGCATCCATAACGCCGTATACCAGATAAAGCTTTTCTCCGTCCTTTGTTCCAGACGGGAATTTGCCCTCGGCTTTTGCAGAGGCAAGATTTAAATGCTTATTGAAATCATCCTCATTTTCTCCAAAGGTATCAACAGACCCTTTCCCGGTAACGGAGGTAAGAAAACTCTTTGGTGTCACCGTGATGCCACCGTGCTTTGCAGAGCCTTTTTCAAGATCCACATCTGCTATGGCAAGACTGCAGATTACTCCTGCGGGAAGCCCGTCAGTTTCAGATTCTCTGAATATCCTCAATTCTTCATAATAGGATTCGCCGCCATAATAGCTTGTCTTAAATCCCGGATCCGGTATCAGAAACTGCAGAGTCTCTTCTTTTCCCGTGGGGCTATTATCTTTTGAGACGGTAAAGGTATAGACCATATCCTGCCCGTCCGAACCTCTTCTGCTTTCCCGTATCCTGACGCCGTCTTTTTCATCCTCTGTCTTTTCGGAATTGATATATCTCACATCCTTAAGATTCCATATGCCGGGATACTCATGCCTGATCCACTCGGGATCGTTTTCCTCATGGGTCTCCTCCGCGGCTTCTGTCTCTTTTCGGGGCGCATCGGCTTTGTCAAACACCCATGAATATTCCCAGACCTTTCTCATCCTTATATCCTCAGATTCTCCGGCAATTATATCAAACACGAGCCAGATCTTTGCGCCCTCGGAAACCTTCTGCGGCATCTGCGCATAAGGCCTGTAATAGCAGCTCTCAAGGCCGTTATCATCGGTATCGCCTCCGTCTCTTGTCCTGTTGTCGATACCGATGTGTCTGGCTTCTGACCTTGGATATATACTCTCGTTAACGGACTTCTTCAGATATGTATAGACGGCGATATCCTGCCCGAATGGGTCTGTATTGTCGGCATCATCCTTTTTTATATCTGCAAGATACAGGGCTCCGTGAACGTCACCTATACGCTTTTTTGTCCCTTTATTTATATAGCTTATCTTTATATCCGGCTGTATGTCTTCACCCGGGGCATATCTGTCCGATAATCCCTGACATCTGATCAAATAATCCGTGTGCTTTTTACCTTGTTCAAAGGTGACCGATACTTCCTTTTCGTCTTTTCCACCGGTGTTTATATTAACATTGGTACCCTTTCCTCCCGCGTTCAGGGTAAAGGAGATGTCCTTCCCCTCCGTGTTTACGGTGACAGGATCCCCGGGCTTCTGATCCTTATCCCCGATGAGCACGGGCTCAAACATGATCTCGTCCGTTTTCTCCCAATGACCGGGATTTAATGCATTTAAGGATAACACTTTGTTTTTGTCATCATATGTGGCTCCCGGTTCCTTTTCGTTTATCTCGGACGGAGCTTCAGTTCCACCCGTGACCTGATATATCTTTGAGCTGTCCGCCCTTCCCGCAGAGGATCGGGATCTGCCTGACAGATTATCAATAACTCCGTAGATAAAATCAAAACCGCAGAAGAAACAGAATACAGAAACAATAACAAGGAGCAGCATCAATTTTTTTCCGTGTGTAATCCTTCTTTGCATCATCTTTATCCGTTTTCCTTTCCCACGGACTGAAGCACCACTCTTGCGATCACCAGATATCCGATGACGAACAGAAGCAGTATCCCCCAGTCGGTGAAAAGATGTTTTGAAACAAATTCAAAACAGTCCTCAGGATTATGGCTTACATACTGGGCTATAAACGGATCCAGCTGCTGAAGCGAAAGCTCGAGGCCGTTTAAATTGGCGGTTGTTCCGTATGCCTCCATGCTCCACCGGCAGTTTGTGATATAGGAAATGATCTCGGTGGCACCTGCAAGGGAGAACATCATTCCTGAGAAAAGTATCTGCGGCATCAGAAGGATCGGCGCCACGGTCATCGCCCTGTCCGCATTGGTGAAGAGGGATGATACAAACAGACCCATGGCCGAGGCGGATATCGCCGTAAGGAAGGTTGTCAGAAAGATCTCTACAAACGGCGAAGTGAACACCCCTCCTTTTGGAAGTCCCACGGTTAAAGAAAAGACCCCTACTATCATGGCACTCTGGATGAGACACATAAGTCCCAGGACCACAACCTTTGAGATGATATAATTGGTCAGAGACAGGCCGGTCATATACTCACGTCTCAGGATATTTCTTTCCTTGCAGACCTCCTGTATCGCATTCAGCATTCCTACCCAGAAAGCACAGCAGGACAGGGAAAACAAGAGGCTCTTTGTCATTTCGTACTGATCGTACTGCTTGCCGTCCGCAACGAGGGATATGAGAATGGCAAGAAGAGGTGCCTGCAGCATTAACAGGATCAGCCTCTGTCTGTCGTTTACCACAAGCTTTAAATATCTCTGACATAACACGGGCAGCTGCCTTGCCTTCTTTTCCCTCTTTGTCGAAACCACTGCCGCCTGCTCCGTTCTGGTCTTTCCCTGAGGCGCAGCGGCCAGGGTCGCATCATATTTCTGCCTTATCTCCTTTGCATGATCCGTTATCATGCCGTATACATCGACGACATCCGATACTCCGAAGAAATCCAGGGCCTCGTCATGGGGTCCGAAGAAGCAGAGATTTCCGCCTTTGCCCATGAACACTATCTTGTCGCACATCTTAAGCTGCAGTGTGCTGTGAGTTACCAAAATTACCGTCTTTCCGCCGTCAGCCATTTCACGAAGCGAGGTCATAAGGCTTCTCTCCGTTCCCGGATCGAGTCCGGATGCGGGCTCATCGAGGAATAAAAGGTTGGGGTCGGATAAAAGTTCGACCGCTATGCTGGCTCTCTTTTTCTGCCCGCCGCTCAAAGCCTTTATAAAGCTGTTCTTTTTTTCCGTAAGTTCCACGAGCCTTATTGCCCTGTCTATGGCAGCCTCGCGCTCCTTTTGGGAGGTGTCGGGAGGAAGCCTTAGCTTCGAGGTATATAAGAGCATATCGTAAAGCGTCAGATTATCATATACGATATCCGACTGAGGCACATATCCTATCAGCTTCTTAAGGGAATCAAAGTTCTGATAAAGCTCGGCACCGTTTATATAAACATGGCCTGCCGCGGGATGAAGATATCCGCTCATGGCATTTAAGATGGTGGATTTTCCGGCGCCGGAGCCTCCGATTATGGCTATAAGCTCACCGGGCTTAATATTCAGGCTTACATTGTTGCAGGTGACAAAAGATTTCTTTCCTTTGCCCCGCCTTATGACAACGTTCTCCGCATCCACGGAAATACCGCCGCCGTAGAAGCAGTAGGAGATCATCTGCGAGGTAAAGATAAGCTTCGTGTTGGTGATCATTATCACGTCTTTTTCGTGCAGGACCTGCTTTCCCGTTATCCTCCGGTTATTAACGATCACACCGTTTGTGCTGTTATTGTCTTCTATGAAGTAATGGCCCCCCGCAGATACTATCCTTGCATGAAGTTTTGACACGCTTATATGGGGTAAAACAATGCTGCAGCCGGGATCTCTTCCTAAGGTGATCTGATTCTGTCCCTGCAGCATGACCGTATTCCATCTGCTTCTGGAATCCGCTGCCGCAAATACGAAAAGAACACCCTCCGCAATGGTTTCAACACCATCATCTATCCTGATAAAATCACCTTCACACAAAGATCTCCGGACTATGGCAGCGTTATTGTAAATGAGTCCGTTGGTACTTGGAGAGGATCCGTAAAATTCCCTGTCCTCCATCGACCACTGCCCGTTCACATAGCTGAATCGTCCGTGTTCGGAAGAAACAAGAGGAGATGTGAGAACGATATCGTTTCCCGGAGCACGGCCGAAACTGATCACGGTTTTTCCGAAATCAAAAAGCCTTATATTGACCGGAGCATTGTTTCCGTCAAAGATCGTGACTATGAGATCGGAATTTCCCGAACCGGACCCGTTCCCGTTTCCCATGACACCCTGAAAATTCCCGGGCCTGTTTCCCGAATGCAGAATGTTCGTTGTCTGATCAATATCCATGTCTACCTCCTCTGTCTTCCGAAAAGATCAAAAAATCCGGATCTTTTCTTTTTAACCCTGCAAAGGATTATCGTTATATTGTCCTTTCCTCCGTTTTCGATGGCTTCCCTCAAAAGCTTCGGGACAGCATCCCAAATGGAATATGCCGACAATACCCTTGCTATCTCATCTTCCTGAACCATATCCGTCAATCCGTCCGAACAGATCAGATACACATCTCCGTCCCAGTATTCGCCTGTTGCCACATAGGGATCTATCTGCATCTCCTCCGGCGGTATCCCCAGATTCTGTGAAAGCGGCGGCTTCCCGCCGATCTTATAGGGTGCCACGTGATCTATTGAGATCTGTTTAAGCTCCCCCGAAACAAACCTGAATATCCTGCTGTCTCCGATGTTGCAAAGAGATATGCCGTCCTTCGAGAAATATAGCATTGCTCCCGTGGTACCCATGGATTCTATGTTATTGTCCGCGGCATACCTGTATATCCTCTCATTTGCACGGGTACACAGATCAAGCAGCAGGTCAACGGGAGCCGTCCCATCTGCCCTTACAGTCCGTGCGGCGCATTCGGATGCAATAAGCGAAGCCATCTCGCCGCATTCCTCACCGCCCATTCCGTCAAAGACACCAAGGAGCAGATCTTTGCCTGCGTCAGATTCACCCCTGAGCGGCTCTCCCATGCTGCTCTCATGGTTTTTCAGGTAAACCCCGTCCGCTATGAAATTGTCCTGGTTGATCTTTCTGATCTTTCCTATATCACAGATCAGACAGTACGACACCTCATACCGTGCCATATGATTATCCTCTTATATAAAATTAATACAGTCGGTAACATTGTAACATAAAAGAGATATACCGTCATTCCTTTTTACAGGAACAGTGGCAGGCTCATTGCAATAAAAAAAGGACCCGGAGCAAATGACAGCCCTCAGGTCTTTTTTTATATAATGCACATATATTATGCGATCTTTTCCTTTGCAAGTTCCGCAAGTGTTGCAAATCCGTCCGGATCGTTTACTGCCATCTCGGCAAGCATCTTTCTGTTGATGTCAACCTCAGCAAGCTTTAAGCCATACATGAACTTTGAATAGGAAAGTCCGTTCATTCTTGCTGCTGCATTAATTCTTGCGATCCATAAACGTCTGAACTGACGCTTTCTCTCTTTTCTGCCGGCGTAAGCGGATGTCAGAGCTCTCATGACAGACTGCTTTGCGATCCTGTACTGCTTTGAACGCGCTCCTCTGTATCCCTTCGCTAACTTAAGTACCTTATTATGTCTTCTTCTGGCTTTCATTCCGCCTTTAATTCTTGCCATTTCTGTTTCCTCCTGATCCGGTTATTTATAAGTAAGGGCAAATCTTCTTCATGTTAGCTACATTAGTCTCATCTGTCATTACTGCTTTTCTCAAGTTTCTCTTATTCTTTGTAGTCTTCTTTGTCAGGATATGACGTCTGTAGGCTTTATTCCTTTTCAGTTTTCCGGTACCGGTAACCTTAAAGCGCTTAGCCGCCGATCTGTTGGTCTTCATCTTTGCCATGGTTATTTCCTCCTAAGTATTTTTTTTGCCCGCGGATCACTTAACCCGTGTGCTTTGTACCTGTAAAACATTCATCCGCCCCTTGAAGGCCTGCGTGACAGACGAATATGTTTTTCATCATCCTCTCTTTTCCGTCAGGAACATGGTCATGTTCCTTCCCTCGGCCTTGGGCGGTTTCTCAACAACGGCCACATCCGACAGACTTGCCGCAAAATCTTCAAGTATGTACTTGCTGTCATTCATGTGGGCCATCTCTCTGCCCCTGAAACGAAGCGTAACCTTGACTCTGTCTCCCTTTGACAAAAACTTTCTGGCCGCGCTTATCTTCGTGTTAAGGTCATTTTTGTCAATATTCGGTGACATACGTATCTCTTTGATCTCAATGATCTTCTGCTTCTTTTTGGCTTCTTTTTCCTTGCGTGCCTGTTCGTATTTGAACTTGCCGTAATCAACGATCCTGCATACCGGCGGCTTTGCCCCGGGTGCTATCTTAACAAGATCGACTCCGGCTTCCTCCGCAAGGGCAAGAGCTTCTTTGACAGACATAACGCCAAGCTGTTCTCCGTCCTCACCGATAACACGCACTTCCTTATCCCTTATCTGTTCATTGATCATTAAATCGCTAATAGCCTTATACCTCCGTTTTGCCGCAAACAATAAAAAAGTGGATGACCGCACGGACATCCACTTTATCGCATAATTACCACCATCATCGGACTGTTCATCATTATGACGGTGGAGATATGGACACCCGGTAACATCTTTCAGTCCCGGGGTGAGAGTGGACTGTTCCGTACTCTGCTTGTTGTCTCCAACATACTTCGTTAAATTATCACAGATAAAAATCGTTGTCAAGAAATTTTTATCACTCGCCCTCCTCGACTTCGACCTTTCTGTTCTCCCTGTTTCTTATCTCTTCGGTAACATCCTTTATGAAACCGGCAAGTTCGCGCTGTCCTTCATCACCTTTGAAGCGGCTTCTTACGGAGATAAGGCCCGTCTCTTCCTCTTTCTGCCCGAGGATGAGCATGTAGGGTACTCTCTCAAGTCTTGCTTCCCTGATCTTGTATCCGATCTTCTCGGACCTGTCATCAAGCTCCGCTCTTATGCCGGCAGCCCTCAGTTCATCAAGCACCTTTTTCGAGTAATCCATGAACTTGTCCGAAATAGGAAGCACCTTTACCTGAACCGGTGAAAGCCAGGTAGGGAATTTTCCGGCACAGTTTTCGGTAAGCACACCGATAAATCTCTCAACGGATCCGAACACAACCCTGTGGATCATGACGGGCATATGTTCCGCACCGTCGGAGCCCACATATTTAAGGTCAAAGTTCTGGGGCAGCTGGAAATCAAGCTGTATCGTACCGCACTGCCAGGTCCTTCCGATGCAGTCCTCAAGATGGAAGTCTATCTTGGGGCCGTAGAAGGCACCGTCGCCTTCGTTTATCTCATACTCGAGTCCCATGTGCTCGAGAGCATTCTTTAAGCCGTTTGTTGCTTTTTCCCAGTCCTCATCGGATCCCATATGATCATCCGGCATGGTCGAAAGCTCGATATGATATTTAAACTCAAGCTTCTCATAAACCTCGTTGATGAGCCTTACGATATGTTCAACCTCGGAATCGATCTGCTCCATGGTAATATACTCGTGAGCATCATCCTGATGGAAGGCCCTTACTCTCATAAGACCGTGAAGTGCACCTGATTTCTCATGTCTGTGCACAAGTCCGACCTCCGCATACCTGAGGGGCAGATCCCTGTAGGATCTCGGTTCGTTCTTGTATACCAGAATGGAACCGGGGCAGTTCATGGGCTTTATACAGAACAGCTCATCATCGATCATCGAAGTGTACATATTCTCCTGATAATGATCCCAGTGTCCCGAGGTTACCCATAGCTTCTGGTCAAGCATCACAGGGGTCTCGATCTCCTGATAGCCGTTCTTATAGTGTATCTCTCTCCAGTATTTCATGAGCTCGTTTCTTAAGATCATGCCGTTCGGAAGAAAGAAGGGGAAGCCCGGTCCTTCATCGGCAAACATGAAGAGTTTCATTTCCTTACCTATACGGCGGTGATCCCTCTTCTGCGCCTCCTCAAGCCTTCTGATATACTCCTCAAGGTCTGAAGCCCTGGTATAGGAAGTTCCGTAGATCCTTGTAAGCATCTTGTTATCGGAGTTTCCTCTCCAGTAGGCACCTGCGATCTTCATAAGCCTGAAAGCCTTTACGGGCTTGGTGCTCATAAGATGGGGGCCTGCGCAGAGATCCGTAAACTCACCCTGTTTGTAAAAGCTGAGCTCTGCATCTTCGGGCAGATCCTGAATGAGTTCCACCTTGTAAGGTTCATTCTGCTTTTTAAAGAATTCAATGGCCTCTTTTCTTTCCATTACGAATCTCTCGATGGGAAGGTCTTCCTTTACGATCTTCTTCATCTCGGCTTCGATCTTTTCAAAATCAGCCTCCGAAACAGACTCCTCGAACTCGATGTCATAATAGAAACCATCGTCTATGGAAGGTCCGATGGAAAGCTTTGCCGAAGGAAAGATCCTCTTTATAGCCTGTGCCATTATATGCGCTGTGGTGTGGCGGAAAGCATCCCGGCCGCCTTTATCATCAAAGGTCAGAATGCTTAAGCTGCAATCCTTGTCGATCGTAGTTCGAAGATCCACTCTTTCGCCGTCAATTTCGCCTGCGCAGGCAGCTCTTGCGAGGCCTTCGCTCAGGTCTTTTGCAATGTCGATGACCGTCATTGCACCTGCGTATTCCTTTACGGAACCGTCTTTGAGTGTGATTCTCATAACATTCTCCTCCTTTTTATTTTTTATTAACATTGCGGGTTAAGCCGGTTTCCTGGCGCCGCAACAATGTTTGTATTTCTTTCCCGATCCGCAGGGGCAGGGATCGTTACGTCCGATCTTGGGTCCGTCCCTGTGAATGGTCATTGAGCTCTTCTGCTCCTTATAAAGTCTGGTTCTCGTTTCCTCGTCATAAATATCGTTCCACTCCTCGAGACCATAGAGCCAGTCAGCCTGAGCAGCTACCATGTTCTTGTAAAGAAGTTCCTTGTCAAATCCGAGATTGACCTCTGTGTCTTCCTCCATCTCCTCGATGGGGTTCTTTTCCTTCAGGCTGTCATTGATGCCGTCAAGAAAACCTGTCATGGTCATGATATCAACGCCGTATTTGTCGGCAAGTTCCTTTACGGTACCCTTTACAACGGTGTCGGGATCCTTTAAGAGACTGATGTAGATCTCTTTTTCCTGTCTGAAGTATTCCTTCCAGAGCTCTCTCAGCTTGTTCTTGTCAGCCGTTTCCGAATAGGCCATATTCTTCCATTTATCAAGTAATGCCATGTTTTCTCTCTCCTGTCCAAAATTGTTTTCTTTCAGATCCTTCCGGATGAACAACTATTAGAAAATATTATCACGTTCATGTCAGCGATGCAATAAGTATTTCCACACTCATCCTGTCATCCATCCGTCCCTGTTTTATAAGTGTTTCATATTCCATGCACATCGAAACTATTGACTTAAGTTCTTCCCTTGTGTAGCTTCTTGAGCTCTGAAGGGCTTTTTTGACCCCGTAAGGATTTACGGACAGCCGGCTTGCGATCTCATCCTGCGAGAATCCATCCTTTGAATATTCCTTGGACATTAACATCAGATTGAACTGTCTGGTGATGAGGCTCAGTATCTTAACAGGCGGCTCTTTAAGGGTCAGAAGATCATAATATCTTGACAGCGCGCCCTTTCTGTCCTTTGCCGCAATGCTTGCGATCATGTCAAAGATCCTGTCCTCGATTCGGACGCTGCAGACAGCTTTTACATCCTCCGCGTCGGCCTCGCCCTTCTTTATCGTATAGGATATGAGCTTCTCCAGTTCATTATCCATTGCCTCCATATCCCTCGGGGCCTGCATCAGAAACTGTGTCAGGGCGCTTTTCCTGACCTTTACGGAAGCCTTTGTGAGCCTGGCAACGATCCATTTTTCAAGCATCTCATCCGAAGGATGATCAAAGGTCACCACCCTGCCCGCATTCTGTATGGCCTTATACAGTTTTCCTCTTTTGTCCACCTTCTCCTGCATAAATATCATGCAGGTGCTCTCGGGCAGTTCTTTTAAAAAAGCGGCCAGTTCGTCACTGCCCTTTTCAAAAAGGTCGCTGTCTTCTATGAACAGCACCCTCTTTTCCGCCATGAAGGGCAGTGTATTTGCAAAGTCAATGACCTCATTGACATTTATGTCCTTACCGTAATATGCTGCCACATTAAGGGTATCATCCGGCGCACACAAAGCATTTTTCAGTCTGTTTCGCGCGTCAAGCCTTAAGTAGGCCTCCTCCCCGGTCAGCAGGTAAACCCGCGCATATTGATTTCGTTTGATATCTTCGTTAATGCTGTTCATATTTACATACTATACTAAAAAATGTACCCCGTTGCAAAGGTGAACGGGAGCTTTCAAGCTCAAACGTGATCTCCCCCGTTTTATCGGTCCTGTATACTCTTGTCCCGATGCCGTAAAGGGTCTCAAGCGTCTCTTTATGGGGATGACCGTAAGAGTTATCGATCCCGCAGGATATCATGGTCACTTCCGGCGAGATCCTTTTGATAAAATCCGCCGAAGAAGCGGTTTTGGAACCATGATGAGCACATTTGAGGTAGGTTACGGGTCCGGGAAGATCAAGTTCCCTTTCGATCTGTGAACTGATATCTCCGGTAAAAAGAGCACTGAAGGAGCCATGGTCATATTTAAGCACAAGGGAATTGTCGTTTAGATCCCTGTCCTTCCATAAACCGCTGCCTTTTATGTCAGGGGATAAGGCTGTTATGACGGTTTCCTCTGACAGAAACCCTCCCCCGAAAGAGAGCCTCTCCCCTGCATCCATTAAATACACCGGGATGTTTCGATGCTTTGCTGCCCCGATAAGTGTATTATAGTTTTCAATGTGTTCCGATAACGGGACACATGCGGAAAGGATCATCTTTCCTATCTTTATGACACAGTTATCATCCTCAAGCATTTCGATCACTCCGTTAACATGATCCGAATCCAGATGGGATATGAAAACCATATCTATATGTGATATGCCGTGGGCTTTCAGGCACGGAACTATCCTGTATTTACCGACATTTTTAATATCGGTGGAACCGCCGTCCATAAGGATCACCGGCGTATCCCTGCCGCATATAAGGGTACAGTCTCCCTGACCGACGGAAATGGTATGAAGCTCCACTTCTGCCCTGCTTCTGAAGGAAAGAACGAACAGTGCCGCCGAAAGGACCAAAAGGCTTATTCCCGGGGAAATCTGTCCGGTACGGTCTCTCCGCCGTGACAGGAAGGGGATTATCAAAATGGTTAACATAATATAGTATATTCCGGCCTGCGGTATGGATGGCATCCCGCAGACCATGATATTATGCGGGATCTTTCCCGAGATCCCTGTCAGGTGCTCATAGTATCCAAGGATAAGATGTACCAGAAAGGCCGACGCCCCGGATATACGGTCAAAAACCGTATAAAGCAGGGATCCGCCGTTTGAAACGACCGCGGTATGACCAAAAAAAGCCAGGATAAGACCCGATGAAAGCAGCACTGTCATAAGCGGTATTACGATGAGATTTGCAAAGATCCCCGACAGGGTTATCTGGGAAAAGGAGTACATGGTGACAGGAAGGGTTGACAGCTGGATCGAAAGGGAAAAGGTCAGGGCATCGAAGAGTTTTTTTATGCGCCGTGGCCTCCCGGAACACTTTTTTAGTATCTCCTTAAATAATCTTCCCATAAAGGGATATACATAATTTATTCCCATAACGGCAGAAAAAGACAGAAGAAAACCGGTATCGTACAGGTAATAAGGTTCCGATATAAGGATGAGGACAGCAGACAAGGACGCCGCGGAAATAAGATCATAGGTCCTTCGTAACAGTTCCGCCGCCACTCCCATCAGAAACATGATGAGAGCCCTGACGGTGGAAACCGACATACCCGTCATGATCCCGTAGCAGATCATCACCCCTGAGGCCGTAACAGACGATATAACAGGATTCAGTCCCGTTCTTTTAAGAAGCCTTAGAAGCATCAGTCCTATTGTGGCTATATGGAGGCCCGAGAGCGAGAGTATATGAGAGATCGAGGCATTCTGATATGCCGTCTTTATCTCATCCGAAAGCTCCGTCCTGTCCCCCAGAACAAGGGCCGACAGGGTCCCGGCCTCGGTTTCGGACAGATAGTGTTCGTACACTCTCTTAGTGTTTTCCCTGAGTTCAAAGAGATACTGCCTAAGATGCGAATACCCGGCGGAAACGGCTGTGACCTCGGCGCCTGTCAGTTTTCCGTATATCCCCCTTAAGGAATTATGTCTCAGGGCATCATAGTTTCCGGTATTATAAGCAGGGTCATAGGGAACATAAGTCCCTTTGAGCTTTACGGAGGCACCCATACGCAGTGGAGACTGTTTGATCGTATCTTCCGGGTCATCCTTCAGATATATGATAAGCTTCCCGCCTTTCGGACGAGTCTTCGGATCCTTTTTTGTTTCACAGGTTATGTCAGACAGGGTAAGGACCGTATTTCCGTTTTTATATTCTATTTTTACAATGGTTCCGGTGACCGTGAGGCCCGTATTTTTCCCGACAGCCTCCGAGAAACGCAGGACCTTTTTAACGGGATCCGTTCCGAGGGTCAGTAAGGAGAGAAAGAGCACAAACAAAAGTGAAAACAGGCATACCGGCCGCCTTATCCTGATCTTTACTCTTTTCGTCCGGATGGGGAGGGTTTTCCTGCGGACAGGGAAATTATCGGAGCTTCCTTCCCCGGGACAGGGACCTGTCAGTTTACGCATATGCTGTCCTTTATCTTATTGAACATCCCCTGCTTGATGCCTGGTATCCGCATGATATCCTCGATGGATCCGAAGGCACCGTTTGCTTCCCTGTAAGCTATTATCTTTTCCGCCTTTGCTTCACCGATGCCCTTTATGGTCATAAGCTTAGCCTTATCTGCCGTATTTATGTTCACCAAAGATCCGGAGCCGCCCCCCTGATCCCCGGAGATCTTTCCCGTTTCAATCTCGGACACCGAGGGGATATATATCATTGCCCCGTCGATAAGAGGCTCCGCAAGGTTTACGGCCTGTATGGCAGCCTTTCCCGTCACTCCCCCGGCGGTATTGACCGCATTCACTATGCGGCTTCCCTGTGCCAGTTCATATACACCGGGGTTTATTATCTGACCGCAGATATAGACGGTGACGGTTGCAGGGGGATCCTTCACAGCCTCCGTATCCGGACCGTTATCCCCGCCGGAACCGCTGCCATTTCCGGAACCATTATCCCTGCCCGTTTCCGAAGCTGACATATTGCCCTGTGCATCATAAACATCCCCGGTTTCCGACAGTTCGGACAATTCTATGAGTTCCCTGTCTTTTTTGCAGCCGGAGAAACACGAAAGGGAAATAAGACACAGAAATACGGTCAGGCATGATAACGGACGTAAAAACAGCAAACCCGACCCCGAAGGCAGACAGTTTTTTGAAATTAAAATGCGTTTAAGAGAAAAAAATCTGTGTTTAAGAAAAAATAAAAAGTGTTTAAGACCCGCGATCCTGCGGGAAAATATGAAATGATCATTCATTACACAGTCTCCTTTCATGACCCGCTCTGAAAGTATGACCATGTTTATTCATTCGAAGAGATTATAACACAATCCGTTATCTATTGATATGCATTTATCTGAATCTGATCGCGTAATATACCACCAGCAGGATCATGGCCGCAATAAAGATCCGTGCGATCCATCTGGTTATGATATCGAGTCTTTCTCTGAGACGTGTGATGGGATTATCCGTTTCCGGGCCGGGATCCAGCCTTACATATCCCTGCCTGCCGTCGATATTATTAAGGGCCTCCATTGCCTCACGGAAGGAAGCATCATCCACAACCAGAACATAGGGACCGTATCTTCTTCCGCTCTTCCATTCGGGCATTATGGAAGCATCTATCCCCTCATTTACAAGATACTGTCTGAGGGGTTCCAGAACATATATATTTTTGTTTCTCTCAAGAACTTTCATTAACTGCCGGATGTACTGCCCAGATAAGCAGCACGGACCTTCTCATCCTCCAGAAGATCCTTTCCCGTTCCTTCCATCGTTATCAGGCCGTTCTCAATAACATAAGCCCTGTCAGCCACATGAAGAGCCATATTTGCATTCTGCTCGATCAGAAGGACGGTTGTCCCCGCTTCATTGATCTGGCGTATGATCTTAAAGATCTCCTGGACAACGATGGGAGCAAGTCCCAGTGAGGGTTCATCCATCATAAGGAGCTTCGGGCGTCCCATGAGAGCACGTCCGACCGCAAGCATCTGCTGTTCCCCTCCGGAAAGCGTGCCGCCTTCCTGCCAGGAACGTTCCTTAAGCCTGGGAAAATATCCGTATACCCTTTCTATATCCTCGGAAAGATCATCCTTACGTAGATAGGCACCGATCCTTAAGTTTTCAAGCACAGTGAGATTGGGGAATATCCTTCGTCCCTCAGGAACCATCATAAGCCCCTTCTGCACTATCTGGGTGGGATCTTTTCCCGTTATATCCTCTCCGTCAAAGATAACTTTTCCGTCTGCGGGCTTTACGAGTCCCGAAACGGTACGGAGGGTCGAACTCTTCCCTGCACCGTTTGCGCCGATCAGGGTGACGGTCTCACCTTCCTTAACCGAAAAACTGATCCCGCGGACCGCTTCTATTCCGCCGTATCTTACCTTGAGATCCTCAATCCTTAAAAGCTCTTCGCTCATTCCTTTTCCTCATCTGAAACGCCGAGATAGGCTTCTATCACACGGCGGTTATTCTGTACCTCTTTGGGTATGCCTCTTGCTATCTCACTTCCGAAATCTATTACATAGATGTAATCCGAAACATTCATTACCAGATCCATGTGGTGCTCTATGAGAAATACCGTAAGATCATATTTGTCCCTGATCTGGCGGACAAATTCCGACAGCTCCCTTGTCTCCTGGGGATTCATTCCGGCCGCAGGTTCATCGAGAAGCAAAAGAGTCGGATTTGTGGCAAGGGCCCTTGCTATCTCCAGCCGTCTCTGGAGCCCGTAGGGAAGACTGACAGCCAGCTCGTCCTTGTAGGTATCAAGTCCCTGCTCCTCAAGAAGGGCCATGGTCTCCTCTCTCATCCGCTTTTCTTCATGCATGTTCCTTCTGAAGGTTGCGGAAAAAACATTCTGCTTTGCGTGCTGATGCTTGGCTATGAGCACGTTGTCAAAAACGGTCATGCTCTTCCACAGGCGGATATTCTGGAATGTACGCGCTATCCCCAGGCCCGTGATCTGATCCGGCGTCGGACAGAGGACCGGATCCTTTGCAAACTTTTCCGCATCGGAACCTTTATATGTTTTCAGAACCTTTCCCGTGGGATGATTCCTTACCATGGGCTTTCCCATGAACTCTATCAGTCCGTTTGTCGGCTGATATACTCCGGTGATACAGTTAAAGGCTGTGGTCTTTCCCGCACCGTTTGGTCCGATGAGCGCTATTATCTTATGCTCGGGAACATCTATTGTAAGATCGTTCACCGAAACGACTCCGCCAAACTGCATCGTCACGTTTTCAAGATGTAATGCGTTTCCCATAACCTATTTTTTCCTTTCCGGACGTTTTCCGATCTTTTTTAACAAAGCGCCCAGGTTTAACTCGTTATTACCCATGATGCCCTGTGAGAAGAACAGAACGATCACCATGATAACAACTGAAAAAACAACCATTCTGAAACCGTTTCTAAGAAGCGGAACCTTAATGCTGCCTATATACTGCTCACTGTCAAGGAATCGAAGCCACCATTCCGAACATGCGACATACAGAAATGATGCTAATACACTGCCGCTTACGGATCCTATTCCTCCGATAACAACTATCAGAAGGATCTCATAGGTCATTACCGAGGTAAATGCCTTGGCCTGTGCATTTGCAACATACATTGCAAAGAGCGCGCCGCCGACACCCGCAAAAAAACTGGATATCACAAAAGACATCATCTTATGCCTGAAAAGGCTTATACCCATGGCTTCGGCCGCGATCTCATCATCCCGGATTGACTTGAAAGCACGTCCGTATGAAGAATTGATCAGAAGGATGATCACAAGTATGCACAGCGTGGAGATAAGGAAGGGAACAAAGGTTGAGAGCCTTAATACCGTACCTCCGGATGCATCCGTGATGTTAAAGCTTGAAAACGTGGGAAAACCTTTTATCATGTTGGCGCCGTTGGTGACCTTCCCAAGCTTCTGCCACTGGAAGATCGCACGAAGTATCTCGGCAAATCCGAGGGTTGCTATGGCAAGATAGTCACTCTTCAGCCTGAGAACCGGTATGCCGATGAGGAAGGAGAAAAATCCCGCAACACATCCCGCGAGTATGAGGGCTATAAGGCAGGCAAGGATCATGCTTACGGCCGCTCCCGCGCCTTTAGTACAAAAGATGCTCTCAAACATGTCCGGAAGCGAAAAATCAAACGCACATCCCCCGAAGAGATAATAAACCTGCTCCTTCTGGGCTGCGGGAACCATCAAAATGGCATATGTATAGGCACCAAGCAGCATGAATCCTGCCTGACCCAGGGAAAACAGACCGGTAAAACCGTTAAGAAGGTTCATCGATACCGCTACGAGAGAATATACAGCCGCTTTCTTGAGCACGGTAAAAAGCGGGCTTGTAGGCATGAACACCTGAGGCAGGTTCGGAATGAACGCACTCAGATTTTCAAGCAGTATGACAAAAAGCAATAAAATCACTATTGCGATAAATGTGCGAAATGATCTTTTGTTCTGTTTCATGACTTACACCTTGTCCGTTGCAGCTTCTCCGAAGAGTCCCTGCGGTTTGAATATGAGAATGATAATCAGAAGCGCGAAAGTAAACGCATCCGAGAATACCGAAACATCCCAGGCAGAGGGAAGACCCTTGATTATGGTCTCGCAAATGCCGATAAGAAATGCTCCGATAACTGCCCCGGGTATGGATCCGATCCCGCCGAACACGGCGGCCACGAAAGCCTTTAACCCCGGCATGGCTCCGGCTGTGGGTGTGATGGCCGGATAATTGGTAAAGAAAAGGACCGATCCCACTGCTGCCAGAGCGGACCCGATAACGAAGGTCACCGAGATCACCCAGTTGATCCTTATCCCCATCAGACGGCTCGTCTCAAAATCCTTGGATACCGCACGCATGGCCATTCCGACCTTGGTACGGTTGATAAGAAGACTCAGGGCGAACATTAAGATGAATACAAGAAAAGGAGTTATGATGACAACCCACTTTGTCTGCGTTCCCGCCACACCTATGGTGCTTGAAAGGAAGGGAATGGAAGGATAGGTCATGGGCTGTCCGCCGGTAATATAGGTTGCGGTATTCTGCAAAAGATAGCTGACACCGATCGCAGAGATCATGACAGACATCCTGGGTGCGCTCCGAAGCGGTCTGTAAGCCATGCGTTCGATCATAAATCCCAGAACAACGGTCAGTATGATGACAAGCGGTACCGATACGGAAACAGGCAGTGTCGCGGTAAAATAGATCCCCATAAGTCCCGCTACCATGAACACATCGCCATGGGCAAAGTTTATCAGGCGCAGTATTCCGTAAACCAGTGTATATCCTATCGCTATCAGTGCATATTGTCCGCCCACCGATATGCCGGAGAGCAGTACCGAAATGACGTATTCCATAAAAACAGTCCTTTATCAGATAAAATCATATGCGGGTTTACTTAAACGGATCGTCTGAGTAAACCCGCTTTTTCTTGGTTAAATGATCTTTTTAAGATTTATTTTCCGGATCCGGTCTGAACCTTTTCAAATGCCCAGGTGCCCGAAGCGGTATCTGCGGTCTTGATATAAGCCGTATCTCTTACCGCATCACCGATCTCATCAAATGCTATTGAACCGGAAACACCGTCATACTTAACGGAAGGGATAGCTGCCTTGATGGCTGCCTTGTCTCCGGAACCTGCTGCCTTGATGGCCTCAAGAGCAACATAATATGCATCATAACCCATTGCGGTAACCGCTGCTATGGTATCGTTTCCGCCGTTTGCTGCAAGCGCATCGGAATTGCCGTTGATGTAATCCTTGATACCCTTATCAAACTTCTCGGAACCGCCCTCCTGATAGAAGGTGGAAACATAAAGCTGAAGGTTGGTTCCCTTTGTTGCCTCAAGAACCATGTTGTCATCAAGCGTATCGGATCCGAGGAAAGGGATTCCGATATCAAGTGAATTTGCCTGCTCCATGATCTGTTTTGCATAGGCAATGGAAACAGGGGTAAAGATAACGTCTGCGCCTTCACTCTTTGCCTTGTTGAGGTAAGATGTGAAGTCCGAATTGTTTGTAGGGAATGAGTCGGTAATAACCTCGCCGCCTGCTGCTTCAAATACCTGCTTGAAGAATACGCAGAGACCCTGGTCATATTCATTACCGTTCTCGCCAAGGCAGTAAGCCTTCTTGGCGTTGAATTTTTCCATTGCAAAGTTGGCTAAAACATCTGCCTGGAAATCATCAAGGAAACAGATCCTGAAATAGTAATCATTTCCTGCCGTAACATTGGGGTTTGTGCAGGTAACGCCGATAGCGGCAAGGCCTGCCTCTTCAAACTTGGGACCGCCGGCCATTGATACGCCCGAGCCATAGGAACCGAGTATGAGTGAAACGTCTTTTCCGACAAGTTCGGATGCAGCGGAAGGAGCCTTGTCCGCACTTGATCCGTTGTCAGCCATAACAAGCTCAACATTGTATGTCTTTCCGCCCACTTCAACGGTAGGGGTCTCGGAATTTGCAAACTGCATTCCGAGGATCTCTTTCTTTCCGCCTGATGCAGAGTCACCGGTTGAAGGCTCGAACACACCGATCTTTATGGTATCGCCTGACGAACCCGAAGATGAGGCATCAGCTGACCCTGAAGTTGCTGCGGTTCCCGCACATGCCGTAAGTCCGAACAGCATGACACCTGTCATAAGCAAAGAAACAATCTTCTTCATAATTACCCTCCTTAAAAACATTTGTTAGGCATGTCCTCATCACATGACATACCTATGGAATTATAATTGTTTTTTTATATAATGTCAAAAAGAACGGCCCAAAAAAAGAAGTAAAAAAGAGGATGCCCGTAAGGACATCCCCTTTATCTCAAACGATCCTTTTATTTTTTTGACAGATCCCGGATCAATGGTCAAATCCCCATGAACCGAAACCGTTTCCGCCGTTTCCGAAGTTAAAATAGAATCCCTTTGAATTACCGTCGTTAAACCAGTCCGATATATCATCCATATCGTTTTCTTCTTCGGGCTCCTTCACTTCACCGGATTCTTTTTTATCCTCCGTATCCTTCTTATCCTCTTCGCTCTGCTTCTGCTTAGCCGGATCAAGCTCGGTACCCTTTCTGCTTCCCAGGGTGATGTTCACGGTCTGCTCTTCGTATTCGCCGTCCTTTGATCTTAATATGATCATTTCCACTTCTTCTCCGGCCTTGTAATACTTAAGCTGGTTTTTAAGATCGGACATTGAGGTTACCGTAAGTCCGTCAAATTTCTTGATGACATCACTCTTTTTGATACCGGCCTTGTCGGCAGGTGATCCCTCGGTTACGGCCGTTACATATACACCTTCGGGGATTCCCAGAGCGGTCGCATACTCTTCGGGTACATCTATGTTGCTTGCTATTCCGAGATATCCTATATCCTCCTCGGATACGACTTCCCTGCTCGATCTGTTCATCAGCTCGTTAAAGATGGGCATTGCCTTTGATACCGGGATCGCATATCCGATTCCCTCAACCCTTGAGGATGCAAGCTTTGCGGAGTTGATGCCTATTACCTGGCCGTCCATGTTCAAAAGCGCTCCGCCCGAGTTACCGGGGTTAATGGCCGCATCTGTCTGAATAAGGCTCGAATAGGTGGTATTTTCTATATTAAGGTCACGGTTTAAAGCGGATACGATACCCGAGGTTACCGACTGACCGTATCCCATTGCATTACCTATTGCAATAACGGGCTCACCGATCACAAGTGAATCCGAATCACCTATTTCCGCAAGAGCGATAACACTCTTTGTTTCCTCCGGAACATCCTCCTTCTTAACCGCTATTACCGCAAGGTCATCACCGGGATCGTTTCCCTTTATCTCTGCCGATACCACCGCATCATCCACAAATCCAACCGTCAGGTCATTTGCGCCTTCAACAACGTGGTTGTTCGTGATTATCAGGTATTCGTCCTCATTCTCGCCTATGATGATTCCCGAGCCTGCGCTTTCGCTCTCAAACTGCTGCACACCATAACCGAACATCATCCTTACTTCCTGTATGCTCTTGTTCGTTATGGAAACGACGGTGGGCATAACCTTTTCAGCTACCTCGGAAACATCATACACCGTTGAGATCGTTCCGGTCTTTGAGGTGGTCGTTGCCGGTGCGGTAACTACCTTGTTCTCTGCCTTCTGTGTCGAAGCATCTTTCTGTGCGGCCTCAGACTCGTCCGTTACCGTTTTTGGGAAAAATCTTGCCTGGATCCTGTCGGTTGCGATATCCACAAGCTTAAAGGATACTGCAGCTAAGATCCCGAAGGCGATACCGCAGCCTGCCGCTATAAAGAATTTCTTTCCTGAAGCCTTTCCTGCTGCCTTCTTTGCTCTCTTCTGTTCTTCACTTATCCTTTTTGCATCATTATATCCGGATGATGCCAAAGGAGCCGTACCGTTTACATTTTCTTTCACATCATGTTTGTCATAATCATAAGATTCATACATAGCATTCTCCTCACTTTCCACAGGTCTGCCGCTCTCTTCTTTCCGCCTGCATTTTGAATTCTATGCCTGAATTGTGATCTGAATGTAGTAAAAATGTGTTTTTTCTGTGAACTGATCTTCAAGCCGGATGGATCCGTTCTTTCCTACATTCCTACGGTAATGGCCTCCTGGACGGGGGTATGGTAATCAAGCTCATCGATCTGGCTGCCTATGGTGTCGGCAAGCTCCTTCAGAGTCGCATCGGGATCGGCCCCGTTCCAAACCTTTGTGAAGGCGATCTCAAGCTGCACCCAGAAATCGCTGGCTTCCACCATTTTGGGCAGGGGAACCGACTTCTCGTATTCCGCGGCAATGTTTGAGATCTCCGGATTGTCAAAAGAAATGTATTTTCTGCAGGGGATCTTCCCTGATTTTCTGTAAAGGTTGTCTGCCTTGGTATAGGCAATATAATGGGCAAAGGTCATGGCTATGTCTGCCTTGTCGGAATATCCGTTTACCACAACGGAATTGGTGACCGACATGCCTCTTGCCTTAAGGGTCGTGCTGATATCGGGAAGAACGGCAACCCCGTATTCAAATTCAAAGCTTCCCTCAGCCTTTGCCTGTTCTATTCTTGCTATGGCATCCGTGGTGGCTACGGTAAATACCAGTTTTCCGTCTATGAAGTCCTGAAGGATCGAATCATAGCTTACATCCTTGGTATCAATGGAAAAATACTGGTTCATGTCCTGATATACGGACAGACAGTCAACCGCCTGCTGGTTGTAGATATTGAAAATGGTATTGTCATCTCCGTGCTCGCCGCCTACCGACATGTAGTTGCCCACAAAGAAATAATTATAGAAAACATCGGTGACGTCCCATTTGAAAACGGCCTCCACCGTATCGGGAGCATCATAGTTATTCGCAAAGGTGGTGATATCCGTTATGGTGGCGGGTATCATGGTGGCAAGCCTTTCAAGGACCTGGGGATCGCTTGTCTGATCCTCATCGCCCATGGGATCGGACTCCTCCTCAAGTGCGGCCACAGCCTCTTCCACCTCTTCATCGCTCACTTCGATGGTCTCTGCCACTTCCTTTTCCCCATCCGGCATTTCATCGGGTTCCGGAATGCTCTCATCCTCTATCTTCTGTTTGGCTATATTGGCCATGTAGGTCTTGTTGTATAAAAGATAATTGGTCTCGTAATAGAACGGATATCCCACAACCTTATCACTGCAGGTCACGGCATTGATGGCTGTCTGGGGATAATTCGAAGGAACCACCACAACCTCCGCATCGGTAACGGGAACCGCAAGTCCCGCGTAGTATGCCTTTAAAAGATTGTCATGGGGAGTGATGTAAATATCCGGAGGAGCGGTTTTTTCCTCACCCTCCTTGGCAGGCTCGTCCGCATACACCGAAGCTTTATTTATCTGCTCAAGGAGTTCCACACCCGAAACAAGCACCGGATCGATCTTTATCCCGTGCTCGCCCTGAAATGAAAGAGCCTCCGATTCAAGATATTCTTTCAGGCTCTCATCCGCATACCATAATGTGATCGTATCGGAAAAACGAAGGTCGGGCTGTTCTTCACTGTTTACAAGGGAGCCCGCTCCTTCGACCGCCGTCTGGAAAAAGTCCGTACTTTCCCCGTCCGATGCGGCATTTTCTTCCTTATCAGTGTCCGTTATCCTGTAAGCCCGGTCCGTTGTCGTCGTTGCCCTCAGCATTATGAAACCGAGGAAAAGAAGGATAAAGACCGCGGCAAACCACTTTTGTCCTTTGCTCATAATGACCTTTCCAGTTTATCCGTCATTTCATCTATGTCATCCTTTGTGATGATAAGAGGCGGAACAAGCCTTAAAACATTGCCCGAAGCGGAGATCACCACAAGTCCGTTTTCAAGGGCTTTTTTACAGACCTCAGAAACAGGCTTTGTATCGTCAAACTCGATACCGGCAATAAGTCCCTTTCCCCTTACGTCCTTAATAATAGGATATTTACCCTTAAGAACCTCAAGCTTCTCTTTAAGATATGCTCCGGTCTCATTTACGTTTTTCAGTATATCAAGTTCCCCGAACTGACCGATGACCGCATTTATGGCCGCAGCCGCAAAAGGATTTCCGCCGTAGGTCGTCCCGTGATCTCCCGGCTTTAACGAGTTCTGTGCGGTCTTTTCGTTCATGAGAAAAGCCCCCACGGGAATGCCGCATCCGAGACCCTTTGCAAGGGTCAGGACATCGGGTTTTATTCCGAAATACTCGTAGGCAAACATCTTTCCGCTCCTGCCCATTCCGCACTGTATCTCGTCAAGTATCATCAGTATATCGTTATCATCGCAGAGCTTTCTGATACCCTTTATGAAATCCCCGGTTCCCGGATGTATGCCGCCCTCGCCCTGTATCGTCTCTAAAATGATGGCACAGGTCTTATGGTTTATGAGGGATTTAACGCTTTCAAGATCGTTGTAGACAGCATATTTTATATTACCGATCATGGGCAGGAAGGGATCCCTGTATGCTTTGGTCCCCGTTACGCTTAAGGCCCCCATGGTCCTTCCGTGGAAGGAATGATCCATGGCGATTATCTCGTGATCCGTGGTTCCGTCTTTTAAAAAGGCATATTTACGTGCGGTCTTAATGGCGCCCTCAACGGCCTCGGCTCCGGAATTTGTAAAGAACACCCGGTCAAGCCCGGTTATCTTCTTTAACGCCCCTGCAGCCTTTATGGCCGGTTCATTGTAATAAAGGTTTGAGGTATGGGTGATCTTATCGATCTGGTCTTTCAGTTCATTTTTCCATGCTTCGTTCCCGTATCCGAGTGCATGAACCGCAATACCCGCACAGAAATCCAGATATTCTTTTCCATCGGTATCGTAAAGCCTTACACCCTCCCCGTGGTCAAATACCACCGGAAACCTGTTATATGTATGCAGAAGATCACGTTCCGCAGTATTTATCATTTCAGTCATATTTCCCATCTTTTTCCTCCCTGTCTGTCATCCCCTTCCGACCGCTCACTTTGAGCTTTCGGGCCGGTCAATCCTTTAAAAACATTGTTCCGATACCGTTTCTTGTAAATATCTCAAGCAACAGACAGTGCGGTCTTCGTCCGTCAAGGATATGCACCCGGTTCACGCCGTTTAATATGGCATCAACGCAGTTATTGAGCTTGGGGAGCATGCCGCCTCCGATGAACCCGTCCTCGATGAGCTTATTCGCCTCAGACACCGTAAGGGTGGATATAAAAGTATCCTTATCCTCCGGATCCTTATATACTCCCTCGATATCGGTAAGAAAAGCAAGCTTGTCCGCATTCATCGCCTTAGCTATGGCACAGGCCGCATCATCAGCATTTATATTGTAGGTCTGAAAATCCTTGTCAAGTCCTATGGGTGAAACTATGGGAAGAAAATCATCCTCTAAAAGGTCCTTTAAAATGGTCACATCCACACCGGTTATATTGCCCACAAATCCGATGTCCTTACCGTCGGAATACTTTTTTTCAACGCTTAAGAGGTTGCCGTCCTTTCCGGAAATGCTGACAGCCTTAACTCCCAGTTCGGATACCATGGACACAAGATCCTTGCCTACCTTTGAAAGGACCATCTCGGCTATCTCCATGGTCTCCGCATCGGTAACCCTGAGTCCGTTGACAAACTCGGCCTTCTTGCCGACCTTTCCTACCCACCGGCTGATCTCCTTGCCGCCGCCGTGCACCACGATTGGCTTAAAACCGACAAGCTTGAGAAGAGTGACATCCTTGATCACATTCTTCTGGATCTCGGGATCCGACATCGCGGATCCGCCGTATTTTACAACGATGACCTTTCTGTTGAACTGCTGGATATAGGGCAGGGCTTCTATCAGTACCTCAGCCTTTGTATAGATCTTTTCGATATCGCCGCGTTCATCCTTCTGACTCATAATATTCCGTCTCCCTTTTTATGTTTTATGATGGTTTTCCCGGTCAGCTCCTGTAATCGGCATTGATCTTAACATAATCATATGAAAGATCACAGCCCCAGGCGGTGGCGCTCTCGGATCCCATCTTCATGTCAACCGTCACCGTAACTTCTTTATCCGACAGTATCTTTGTAGCCTCCTCCTCGGAAAAATCCGCGGGATCCCCGTCGGAGAACATTAATATCTTCCCGCTCTTACTGCCTATGAACATGTCTATGCCGTCGGGATCAAAGTCTACACCCGAATACCCGAGAGCACAGATGATCCTGCCGAAATTGGCGTCATGCCCGAATATGGCAGCCTTCGTAAGCGATGAGGAGATCACGGATCTTGCAAGCTTTCTCGCGTTTTCTTTGGTATCCGCATTTATCACTGTGGTCTCAAAGAGTGCCGTTGCGCCCTCTCCGTCTGCCGCCATCTTTTTTGCCAGGGTCTCATTCACATAATGAAGAGCCTTAACAAAAGTATCATAGGCCTCGCCTTCGCTGTCGATCACCTTATTTTCCGCAAGAGCGTTTGCCATTACCAGGAAGGTATCATTTGTGGAGGTGTCACCGTCAACGGAGATCATGTTAAAAGTATCCTTAACATCCTCCTTTACGGCTTTTGTGAGCATCTCCTTTGTTATTGAGACATCCGTTGCGATATATGCAAGCATGGTGCACATGTTCGGATGGATCATCCCCGAACCTTTGCTCATGCCGCCGATATTTACTGTTTTTCCGTCTATCTCGATCTCAACCGACACTTCCTTGGGAACCGTATCCGTGGTCATTATGGCGCGTTCCGCAAGATGTGCGGACTCCGCCGAATCGGATAAGGCAGGAACAAGCTTTTCGATCCCCGCTTTTATCCTGTCCTTAGGCAGGTTCATTCCGATAACACCCGTGGATCCTATAAGGACGGCATCCCTGGAAATGTTCAGAAGCTCCGCGCATTTATCCGCCGTTTCCTCGCAGGCCTTCATTCCTTCGCTTTTTGTACATGCGTTTGCTATGCCGGAATTGACCACAACGGCCCGAACCGGACCCGGTCCTTCAACGATCCTCATATCCCATTTTACGGGTGCGGCCTTTACCACATTACTCGTAAAGGTTCCCGCCACCACACAGGGAGCTTCCGAATAAAGGAGGGCCATATCGGGCCTGTCCTTATACTTGATCCCTGCAGCCGTGCCCGCCGCCTTAAATCCTTTTGCCGCCGTTATGCCATGATCGGTTATCTTCATGATCCCGTCCTTTCATATATGGAAGTATCCTTACTCCACCGAATTGAATCTGACTATGTTCTCCGTATTAAGCGTGAAGTCATAATAATTCAGATCTTCTCTTTTTGTCCATCCTATTTTATTCCAGAATGCATTTCCTATATCATTCTTTGTAAAGGCAATGAGGGAGACCTTATTGATCCCTTCATCCTTTAAGGCATTCATGGCCCACACCACCATGCTCCTTCCGATCCCCTTAAGCCTGTGATCGGGGTGCACGCAGACATGGTACAGGCAGCCTCTTCTTCCGTCGTGACCGCACAGGATGCTGCCAAGCAGCTTATCACCCTCATAGGCGACCACCGAGGTGCCGGGATTTCTTTTCAGGAATTTCTCAATGCCTTCATATGAATCGTCAATACTTCTGATGGCAAAGCCGGGTATCATGTACCACAGTTCCTTTACTTTGTCATAATCTTCTGTTGTCATCTTCCGTATCTCATAATTACCCATGATCGCGCCTTCCTCATAATAAACCATATTAGTTTATCACAGTTCGGGATTTTTTATCAACTTTTATATAATGCCGGGATCCCTCAGGGTTATCCTTGCATATTGAACGGTCATATTGTATATTTTTATGGAAAAAACGGAAATACCGTAAAATTCCAAACAGAACCGGAGGTAGAATATAATGAAAGAAAAGGTTATCCTTGCTTATTCGGGCGGTCTTGACACAACAGCCATCATCCCGTGGTTAAAAGAAAACTACGACTACGAAGTAATCTGCGTATGCGTGGACTGCGGACAGGAAAGCGAGCTTGACGGACTCGAGGAAAGAGCAAAGGCAAGCGGCGCATCAAAACTGTATATCGAGGATGTGGTGGATGAGTTCTGTGATGAATATATAGTTCCCTGCGTTATGGGAACCGCGGTTTACGAGAACAAATATCTCCTTGGAACCTCAATGGCCCGTCCGGTCATCGCAAAGAGGCTCGTTGAGATCGCAAGGAAGGAAAACGCGGTCGCCATCTGCCATGGTGCAACGGGAAAAGGAAATGACCAGATAAGATTTGAGCTTACCATAAAGGCTCTCGCACCCGATATCAGGATCATCGCCGCATGGCGTGACGAGAAATGGACTCTCGATTCCCGTCAGTCCGAGATAGAATACTGTAACGCCCACGGGATCAACCTTCCCTTCTCCGCGGACAACAGCTATTCCCGCGACCGTAACCTCTGGCATATAAGCCACGAAGGACTGGAGCTTGAGGATCCTTCAAAGGAGCCCAATTACGATCATCTTCTGGTGCTTTCCGTATCTCCCGAAAAAGCTCCCGACGAGGGCGAATATGTGACCATGACTTTCGAAGGCGGGATACCTAAAAGCATCAACGGGAAAGAAATGAAGGTTTCCGATATCATCCGTGAGCTCAACAGACTTGGCGGGAAGCACGGCATCGGTATCATTGACATAGTCGAGAACCGTGTTGTCGGCATGAAGAGCCGCGGAGTATATGAGACACCGGGCGGAACCATCCTGATGGAAGCCCACAACCAGCTTGAGGAGCTCATTCTGGACCGTGACACCTATGCGCTCAAAAAAGACATGGGTTCCAGACTTGCACAGATCGTCTACGAAGGAAAATGGTTCACACCCCTTAGGGAAGCCGTACAGGCTTTCATAGAAAGTACGCAGAAATACGTTACCGGTGAGGTGCGCTTTAAGCTTTACAAGGGCAACATAATCAAGGCCGGAACCACATCACCCTACTCGCTTTACGATGAAGATATCGCAAGCTTTACCACGGGTGATCTCTATGATCACAAGGATGCATCCGGATTTATCAACCTCTTCGGCCTGTCATTAAAGGTCAGGGCCATGAAGCTCATGAACGCGGCGAAAAAAGATCAATAGGACTTATGCAGGCTCTTAATATTTTACTGATCTATCTGTCAATAATAAATCTGACAGCATTTATCGCTTTCGGCATAGACAAAAGGAGAGCCAGACGGGGTGCCTTCCGCATCTCGGAAGGCTCTCTTTTTACTCTTGCACTTTTCGGGGGATCTTTGGGATCGCTTCTTGGAATGTACATTTTCAGGCACAAGACCTTAAAGCCCTCCTTTACTATAGGCATGCCCGTCATATTTTTTCTGCAGCTTCTGATCATTTTAGTGATAGTCTTCATTAAACCGATCGAACTGAGCTTCATGTAGGACAGCCCTAAATATGTCTGAGATACGGGGTATTCGTTATGGCTTTGTATATAGCTGTTTTAGATGATAATGCAGCGGACAGGAAGCAGCTTGAAAGGCTGCTTGACAGGGAACATACCAAAAGACAGGCTTCAGGTCAGACCATATATATCGATTCCTTCGGTAACAGTGAAGCTCTCCTGCAGACACCGTACAGATATGACCTCTTCCTGATCGATGTCGAAAACGATCCGGAAAAAGACTCCCTTAAAGTTGCGGATAAGATCACGGATCTTGGAATAGAAGCACTCATAGTGATCATGAACAAAACGGAGGATGAGAGCGGGTTTGCGAGCACGGATCAGGGCTTTGACCGGAATCCGGGGCAGGATAACGAACGATATATCCGCGTAAAAAAAACCCTGTACCAGAAGGACATTTCGGCACTTACGGATGAAGCCCTGAAAAAGGCCTCCGAAAAAACCCCTTTGATAGAAATAAGGTGCAAAGACGGGACCGTCTTTACACCTTATACATGTTTCGCTTATGCACTTAACAGAGACAGACAGTATCAGACCGAGGTACATCTTTCGGACGGCCGTGTCCTTATCTGCACGGAGAACATGGCTCAGTTCTCCTCATTTCTCTTAGGTTATGACTGTATGTTTCCCTGCGGGAGAAACTTCGTAAATCTCAGCCATGTAACCTCTTTAAGTCCCGGAAAACTTACTCTTTCGGACGGGACCGTACTCCGCTTTCCCTTAAGAGATTATCCCCGGGCCAAAAAAAGACTTCAATCCATGCTTCCCTAGGGAATGACAGGTGTCCAGTAAGCCTGCTCGTAAATATCCGTAAGCTTGTAGGTGGCCCTTGTCTTTGCATCATCCCCGAGATCCATGTAACCGAGCTGTATCTCATCCCCAAGCACTATCGGATCCCCGAGAGTATAACTGTCTTCATATCTTCCGTCATAGGTATAATGATCAAAGATGAAGAGGAGCTCATCCCCTGTCTGCAGGGGCACTGTGTTCTTGGGAACCGTATCGGTCTCTCCGTCCTTATAGACATATCTCGCACCGGCAATGTATCCTTCCGGATTCTCGTCATCGTATACGACTATGAGTTCCGCCCTCTCTCCGTTTAACATTGCGGGAATGTAGCCCGAAGTCGAGTATGAATCTCCGTTATCGGCATCATCGGTATGGTAGTAGGCAGCCAGCTTTCCGTCAACCGTCAGCCAGGTATTGTCATATTCACCGATCAGCCTGTTGTTTTTATCATATTCCATCACATTATCAAGACCCAGATCCAGATATCCGTCACCGTCATCATAGAAAACGTTGAGATCAAGGGAATGGACCATATCCCAGTCTTTTTCGGAGAGATCCAGCTTGTACTTCCCGTCGGTGTCCTTTATCCATACAAGGTTGTCCTGATCGAGATGATTATCGAAAATATACTGAGCCTGGTCATCCACGCTCATGCTCCTGCCGGAAAGGAAGGAAAGCGCCGAGGGATCGATCCCCGTCACCTTTCCGAGATTACCGCCGAGCATCCCTCCGAGGATCTGGCCGATCATGTCGGCACTTGAATAGGAACCGCCCGTGGAACCGCCCAGAAGAGTTCCCATCAGCGAGCCTGTGGGAGAAGCGGTATAACCGCTTGATACCTGACCTCCGAGCTGCAGCGAGGCAAAATCCTGGATACATTTTGAGTATTCCGAATCAAGACCGATGGCATCATAGGTAGACACGGCCGAGGTCACGCTTGAGGTCTTCTTATAAGGGAAATAGATGGACAGTCCGTAAGCATTGGATATGCTTGAGGAGGTCCTGTTGTATTTTATGGCCTCAAGAAGAGTATCCGCAAGGTGATTGCTCTCGGCGGTATTCATCTTTTTTGCAAAATCTATCAGGTCGATCTGGTCGATCTTTGATGACTGGGCAAATTCCCTCGTGCTGTATCTTGCATCCGACACAACCTTGTATTCGTTTTTGTTTATAAGCTCCGAGGTTGCCTGGGCAAATTCCTTGAAATCATCGGGAACGGTCTTCTCAAGCTCCGCCAGATCTATCATGGAAAGAGTAGTCTTCTGTCCGGGACATTTCTGGTTGCAGACGGTAACAAAATCGTCGATTATGTTTTTTCCGATCTCTATGGTAGGCATGGAGGTGTTTCCGGAAAGCTTTGAAAGCCAGTTGGTATAATACCAGCCCACACCGGGTTCCGTTTCCTCCGAGGCTATCAGATAATCCGCATACTGGGATACCATGAGGGCATTCTCAAGTGTGGCCATCAGACAGGTATCGAAACCGATAAAATCAAACTCCGTACCGCCGTCCTTAAGGGCTTTATTGATACCCGAAAGCTTCATGGAACCCAAAGTCCTGTTCTTTTCATCATATCCGTAACCGCTTATGGATCCGCCGCCGTGATCCCAGAATATCAGATCATATCTGTCGGCGGGATAATTCTTTTTACAGAATTTGATAAAATCCGCAAGGGTCGCGGGATCGGTCATGGCCGAAGTCCCCGCATCCTTCACAAGGCATTCAAGTCCGCCGTTTCTTACACGGTAAACCTGATTGACGGAGGAGGATATGACACTGTTCTGCCAGCGTGCCGCTCCCCCGGTATATGCTATGAGATTAATATTGTCCGAAAGATCCGCCTTTGTCATCTCCATAAGATCGGAGGTGGCCATTCCGTTCTTAGACTCGAGATCGGCACCGCACATATAGACCATTATGGTGATCTTGTCCTTGCCGCCGCCCTTTATCACGGTGCGCTTTGCTCTTGCTTCCCCGGCAACGTCTGTATTGAGTCTTTCGGAAGAAGTGTTGGAGCCCGTGTTTGAAGGAACAGCTCCCGAAAGGATATTTCCGTATCCCTGTGAGGCGGTATTCCCGGTGTAATAATCATTAAAGGAACCACTGCCCAAAAGAGATGCAAGACTTCCCAGGGAGGAAGCCGCACCTGTCTGGCTCTGAGCTGCCGATCCCGTATTTGACGCATTTCCGTTACCTGAAGGATCACTCTGACCGGAAGAGCCGGAACCTCCGAGAAAACTTCCAATCCCCTTTCCGCCGCCGAAAAGGATGAGAAGCACGATTATAATAAGAAACAGTTTTCCGCTGCCCGATGACCTGACCGGTCCTCCGCCGCTTACGCCTCCGGTATTAAATCCGCCGCCGGAACCCGTTCCCACTGGACCGGTTCCCAGTCCGCTTCCTTTCTTTCCTATATCTGCTTTGCCTGATATTACTTTTTTCTGATGTCCTGTCGGTCTGTCTGCCATCTGTTAACCGCCTCCTCGTGATCTGCGGGCATATCCGCTTTTTCCCCGGGCCGCTGTTTTCCGGTCCCCGGGTAATAACTGCCGGTCTGCCCTGTATTTTATACATATATTCCGTCTGCCTTACAGCATATGGCTCCTCAAATATTCGGGCGTTTCCCTGCAAAGATATGCGGGAGGCACGTCAAATACGGTCTTGCATCCGTACATCCCCTCGCTGTTCATCCTGTAAGAGGCTCTTGCATAGGCGATGAGCACGCTTGAGGTGAATTCAGGATTTGAATCAAGCTTTAAGCTGTATTCGATGATGTGCCTGTTTTCCTTATTGATACCGGTAACGCCGCTCCTTATGACAAATCCGCCGTGGGGAATCCCTTTATGATCCCTCATGAGCTCTTCCATGCTGATAAAATGAACGGTAACATCATATTCATCAAAATAATTGGGCATGGTAACGATCTCTTTTTCTATCCTTGCCTTGTCGGCACCTTCCTCAGCCACCACGAAGCATTCTCTCGTATGCTTCTGTCTGGTTGTCAGATCCGGATTCTCGCCCTTTCTCACGGATTCAAGTGCTTCCTCAACGGGGATCGTATACTGCCTTGCGTCAAGAACCCCGTCGATCCTCCTTATGGCATCAGAATGACCCTGGCTTACGCCCCTGCCCCAGAAGGTATAATCTTTGCCCTCAGGCAGGATGGCATTTGCGATGGCCCTGTTCATCGAAAACATCCCCGGATCCCAGCCCACGGATATCATTGCTGTCTTATTTCCCGACTTTGCCGCAGCATCCACATTTGCAAAATGCTCCGGTATCTTTGCATGGGTATCAAAGGAATCCACAACATTAAAATCCTTCGCATACATTGGTGTCATGGTGGGAAGGTCCGTTGCGGAACCGCCGCAGATAATGAGTACATCTATCTCATCCTTATGAGCCGTTATCTCCGACGTGTTATATACCTTCACGCCTTCAGTCAGAATGCTCACGCTGTCCGGATCTCTTCTGGTAAAAACCGCCGCAAGCTCCATGTCATCATTCTGTCTGACCGCACATTCCACACCTTTTCCGAGATTCCCGTATCCGAGTATCCCAAGTCTTATACTCATCTGGTTTTCCTCCTCTGTAAAAAAGTCTGATCATCCCCCGCCTGTAGAGGAGGGGCTGTCCGCTTCCCTGAATATTTTATCACACCGGCGGACCGCCCACAACCGACAATGGGGTGAGGCAAAAACAATGCAATTCTTTTCTCATTATGTTAAAATCGGTCTATGATCAGTATACAGATAAAAGATATCGGACAATTCATGACAATACTCCTTTCCGAAAGCTCGGATGCCTTTGATGATTTCCTTGTGGGCAAAGTCACTATCGTTACAGGTGTCACCTACATGATAGACGGGCACTTAAACAGGGAATTCTACACAAAAGAAGAGATCGGGCTCCTCAGAGAGACCGCAGAAAAAGAAGGACAGATCTTCTCGGAAGACATGATCAGATGGACAGAGTTAAAGCCCCGCTGTTATTCCGTGATCAAAGGAAAAAAAGCCCCCTTAAGCTTCAGATTCGAACTCTATCTTCCCCCCGAAGGCATAAACAGATTTCTGACAAAAGCAGGAATTACGGATCTTACGGCAAACGACCTGGCAGGGCTTTCCCTCAACATAAAATACGGCAGCGAAGGCCTTAACCTTACCACTGCCGTATCCTACAAAACATTTATCATGGACAGAACAGCCGACAAAAAATGGGACGAGCATCTTATCTCGATGCTTGACAGGCTTTCCATATCCTTTACGGAAGCCCTGTAAGCCGCTTAGGTCATGATCATAATGCAGCAAACCCTGAGATCTGCGATTCTGCACTTTCATATATGAGCCTGATATCATTAAGGATCTCCGCAAGTTTTTCCAGCCTGTTCATGTCCCGGTACATATCCTCCTTTGTGGGATTTAAGGTTAGGGAAATTGACATCCCCGCGACAATATTGACGCTCAGATCCTTCTGTATCTCATCAAGCCTTGCCATGCCGCTTTTCATGTGATCGTAATGATCATATAGCTTTCTCACACAGACTAAAAGCCCGTCAAGATCGGTACAGGTATCGGGAGTATTCAGGCTTACGCTTCCTTCTTCCCTGTCAGGATGGATGAATCCGTTTATGTACTTAAAGACCCCCTTTACAGCCTTTTTGATCTCACCGTCTTCATCTATGTCATTAACTTCCTTATCGGAACTCATCACGTTGCCGACTAAAGTGGCAAGAAGTCCCGCAACGCAGGAATTTCCTCCGTCAGGCAGCAGGGTCATACCGTCCGTCAGCATTCCGGTTACCCGGTCAAGGGTTTTTGCCATCGGACCCTGTTTTATACTGTCATCCCTGATGACTCTTCCATCGGGATCGAACCGTCCGCACTCGACAAGGGAATAGCTGCCGTGTGCTCCTATCGGATCATTACGCCTGTTTGCTATGTATACGGTTTCCGCTGCGATGGAATTGAGCAGGATATTGACATAATCGTTGTGGGCACATATGGAAACTATCTTTCCCGAAGCTTTTTCCACCCCTTCACGATGGCCGGCGATAAAATCCCTGGAAAAACCCTGTCCGTCAAATGAGACACATTTCCTGATCCTGTCGGGATCTTTGACGGTAACATACTGTGCAAGATTTCCGCCCTTTGAGTGCCCCGAAACCGTAAGGTCTTCATATTCCATGCAGTCGCATTTCACAAAATCCTCCGCGATCTTCTGCATGTTCGTTTCATTGACATACTGTCCTTCCACGTTATCGGACCAGGCCTCGTAGCTTCCACCGGTCCCCCTGAAGATAACGGCTGCCTCACCGGTTTTTTTGACAACACACATTGCCCTGACGTTTCCTTCGTTAAGGGTCCGGGTGATCCTTAATCCCTCAAGTGAACCCCCCTTATTCATAAGCCCGGAGAGCCTGTTAAGCACATCCGCTCCTTCCCCCGCGCTCATCTCTCCGCCCACCTGTGCAGGGAGGGCGGAGGGATCGCTGAAACGCCTGATGGCTTCTTCAAAGCCTGTGCATTCCGTCAGGCAGTCCATATAAATATAATTATCAAGGAGTAAAAGCTCCTCTTCGGAAAACGCGCTCATCAGCTTACGGCTTCCGAAGCAAGAACACTGCCCGCCTCGATCCCGGCATTCTCGGCATTCTGATATTCTCTGGCCATCTCGTTAAGATCGTTCACATGTTCCTGGATTATCCTGTTGATCTTCTCGATATCATCCTGCAGTGAATTGAACCGGGCATTATAACTGTTTGCCGCTTCACCCTGCCATACGGATTTAAGCGAATTAACTATCGATATCATTTCCGCCGTCAGCGAGCTTATGGTCTTTCCCGTCTGACTGAATTCTCCTGAAGCCTGCAAAAGCTTCTCAGGGGTTACTTTCAACATTCCTTCCATTTTTTTGCTCCTTTCCGTAAATAATCTCAGTAGGTCCTGTTTGAAGCCAGGGCTACATTTCTGGCCTCAGCCTCCTCATATTTCGATGCAATGGTCAGAAGTGCATCCGTATACTGGTCGATGGTCTGTTTAAAATTATCCATCTGTCCCTTATCCCGTACAAATGCGGCATGAAAGGTGTTATTTGCCTCACCTTCCCACATGCCCCGCAGGGCTTCTTCCGTGTTCTGCAGGGAGTCGGTCTGGGCCTTGAAATTCCCGTTCAGATTCCTTAGCTCCTCCGCCTTGTTGCGTAATTCATTTGATGTGAATTGAGAATGTCGATATTTCAGGGCAAGCCGTGGATTTTGTGGAATAACCCGTGGAATATCCGCAAAACCAAACAAAAAAGAACCCTCTCAACCGGAAACCAACAACCGGAGAGAGGGCCCTTTTCTGAAATCGGAAGGATCCCGCGCTTTATGCAATAATCAAATAAATGCTTTATTAAGGTTTTAACATTTTTTGTGCATTGTTTAGTAGCTTTAAGA
>JAIKZD010000088.1 GCA_024682555.1 Lachnospiraceae bacterium
GTAAAGACGGGACTTGTTCTTAAACCGAATTTCGTCTACACGGCTGATCTGACACTTAGAACAGAAGAAGGAGCATCCGTTACGGTACCATTATCCTTAACGGTTACACCGCCGTCTATTACCGGTATCTGGATGGAAGACATTCCTGCACAGGACTACACCGGTACAAAGATCACACCGGCTGTTGCGGTTTACTGGGGTGAAAAGCTCCTTGGTACCGATGATTATTCGGTTTCGTACAGTAATAATATCAATGCCTATACCCTGACAGAAGGACAGGAGGGCTTTAACGCATCAAAGGCTCCCTCCGTCACGGTCAAGGGAAAGGGGAATTACAAGGGCACCTTTACTAAGGCATTTGTTATCAAACCGGCCGATCTTAAAACACAGGCGGTGACACAGAATGTCCGGCTTAAGTATACGGGAAAGGATCTGAAACCGACCACTACCGTTACAGCAACTCTCGGGGGACAGGCTGTTACGCTTAAGGCAGGAAAGGATTTTGAATATGAGTATGTCCCGTCGGGATACATTGCAACCGGCCCGTATACCGTTCATATAAAGGCTAAGAGCACAAACTTTACGGGATCCCAGTCCTTTGAAGCGGTGATCATCGACGGCGTTCCTATGTCAAAGGTATCTGTTTCAAATATTGCGAATATTAAATATGACGGTACGATCCATCATCCGATAGTGACTGTCAGGTGCGGAAACAAGACGCTTACACAGAATGTGGACTACGTGCTGGAATACAACGAACCGGCTGAGAACTACAGATCGGTCGGCAAGGCAACCGTTACGGTCAGGGGAACGGAAAACGTTTCGCCCGGACATGATACCTATTTCGGAACCGTGACAAAGACCTTTAATATCACGGGAACAGCTCTGTCCGGAGCCAAAATGGAGACTACGGCCGGATTCAGGACAACTGTCCCTTACAGCGGAATGGCGATCGAGCAGAATCCGTTAACCTATAAGCTCACCCTTGGTAAAGGAAGCATAGTGATCCCTTCCACCGGATATGATGTGAAATATGAAAACAATACAAATGCGGGGACGGCGAAAATGATCTTCACAGGCATTCCCGGTGCAGGTTATACCGGGCAGCTTACAAAGACCTTTAAGATCACGGGAGCCGATATGTCATCTGTCTCATCACATATAAATGTGTATTATACGGAGGAAGGAACGGATTATATCTGGCAGGAAAACATTCATCCCCAGTTTTCATACAATCTCGGCGGCGTGAAGCCTGAGCCGGTGGTGAGATTCGGAATACAGCCAATGACGGAAGGCAGGGATTATACCGTTTCCTGGGCCAATAATACGGCAGTAAAAACCGACCTTTCCACCGGGAAGATCCCTACCCTTACGATCAAAGGAAAGGGCAATTTTGCAGGCTCAACAGTCAGGTATTTTAAGATCGGCACGAAAGCGTTCAATGATCCCGGTCTTACCGTGATAGCTTCCGATGTCCAGTGGCAGGATAAGGCAGGGATCTGTAATCCGACCGTGACGATACTGGAAAAATCAACCGGAAAGGTATTAAAGGCAGGAACGGATTATTACGGACCAAAGGATAAGAATCATCCGTTTAAGTATCTGTATGTTTCTCTGCCTGCAGGTGGGAAGGTATACGATTATGATTCAAACACAAAACAGAAAACCGATGTGACAGCTTCAATAATTCCCGGGACGACAGAAGTTAAGACAAGTCATATCATCCCCGAAGGCACTGTTATCAAAGTCATCATCAGGGGAAAAGGCGCATATACGGAAACCGAAACTACAGCTGAATTCAAATATGTCGCAAAAGAATTAAGCATCACGGGAGGTGCCTTCAAGATCACCATCGCCGATAAACAGTGGACCGGAGAGCCCATAGAACTGACAGAGGATGATATAACCGTAACATACAAACAGAGCAAGACCGAGACCAGAACATTAAAACTGGGACAGCTCTTTGAGATTGTAGAGGGATCCTATATCAATAATATAAACCGCGGTACTGCCAAAGTGACTATCAGGGGCCTCAAGCACGGCACCGATCTGTTTGGAGGTACCAGGCAGGTATCATTCAAGATCGTACAGCGACGGATGAATTATGTGATCACTTATGACGGGAACAAAACAGGACTTACGGAGCATTTGTGGAACAGCATGACTACCGAGAAGCGCCTCAAAGCTCTTTTTGATTACGGTGGTTCCAAGGAAGCCTGGTTTGATGCAAACTACCGCATCACCGGAACCATGAAGGTATCCGAGACCGCTTACGGCGTCAAGCTGAAGCCGAATGCATATAAGGTTCAGAAGTACGATGAAGTATCCGGAAAATGGGTCAATATTACCGAGGCTGAGCTCTCCTTCAAGGGCTGGGGAATAAAGGAAACCGGCGGCGATGCCTTTGCCGACAAGGCAGCATTCAGACCATCCTGGATGTGGTGTCTCACCTATGATGACAGTATTACACTGTACGCTGTCTGGGAATAAATACGTTCATTCTTTGGTAAAAAGCACGCCCTTTATCGCATTAAGCAGCTCATCATAGGTTTCATAGGCGGGTATATCCGGGTTGTCCGCGATTATCTGCTCGGTGCTCTTAAACAGAAAGCCCGCTTTTCCTGCCTTTATCATGGCAAGATCATTATGACTGTCACCGCATGAAACCGTATCAAAACCGATGGACTGAAGGGCCTTCACGGTAGTATACTTGGACTTCTCACACCGCATCTTATATCCGGTTATCTCGCCTTTTTCCGAAACCTCAAGGGAATTGCAGAAAAGGGTGGGATAACCGAGTTTTTTCATCAGAGGGCCCGCAAACTCGTAAAAGGTATCGGAAATTATGATGACCTGGGTGAGACCCCTCAGATCGTCAAGGAACTCCTTAGCCCCTTCAAGAGGATCTATTTTGTCTATCGTCTCCTGAATCTCTTTAAGTCCCAGTCCGTGCTCTTTCAGTATCCCTATACGCCATTTCATGAGCTTGTCATAATCGGGCTCATCCCTTGTGGTCCTTTTCAGTTCATCGATGCCGCTTTCCTTTGAAAAGGCGATCCATATCTCCGGCACCAGTACTCCTTCAAGATCAAGACATACTATTTTTTTCATGATTTTCCCCATTTCTTTGCTGTATCCGTTACAAATGCTGCCGTATCCGGTTTCATACAGTCATATTTCGTTTTTCCATACGGATCCGGTCATTTCAGATGAACCCGCCTGTCATATTCTATATTCTTTCTTAACCGGTTGCAAGAAAAGGCGGTATCAGACATCCGCCGAAGCTTCGATAAACTGGCTCATATAAAGGGAATGATAGTATCCCTTCATGTCCATGAGTTCCTTATGTGTACCCCGTTCCACGATCTTTCCGTCCTTTACCGCAAGTATGATGTCGGCATCTATGACGGTTGACAGTCTGTGGGCTATCACAAAGGATGTCCGGCCCTTTATCACGGTTTTGATGGCATCCTGTATCTTCTTTTCGGTCACCGTATCAACGGAGGAGGTAGCCTCATCAAGTATAAGGATCCTCGGGTCCGCAAGGATGGCCCTGGCAAAGGAGAGAAGCTGCCTCTCGCCGGTTGACAGCATGTTTCCGCCCTCACCGATATCAGTGTCGAGACCCTTGTCCATCCTCATCACGATATCATAGGCATATACCGCCTTTAAAGCCTTGATGATCTCTTCCTCATCCGCATCTTCCTTCCCGTATATCAGATTTTCCCTGACCGTTCCGGTAAAAAGATGAGGTGTCTGCAGCACATATCCGAGATGGCTGTGAAGCCACCCCTGGGACCTTTCCCTTGCATCTCTCCCGTCGATCAGTATCCTGCCCTCCGTGGGCTCATAGAATCTGCATACGAGATTGACCAGGGTTGATTTTCCGGCTCCGGTCTCACCGACTATGGCAACATTTGTCCCAAAGGGAACCTTTAAGCTGAAATCCTTAAGGACATATTCATCCCCGTCGGGATAGATGAATGACACATCCTCAAACTCCACATCACCCTTAAGCTCTTCCCAGTTTTCCTTTTTAGGCTCAAAGGTATTTCCGTATTTTTCAATGACCTCATCCGTGTCCTTAACATCGGAGCTTGTGCTTATGAGTCCCGTGAAACGCTCAATGTTTACCTGGATCGTAATGAGCTCCGAGATCGTGTTGATGATGTTCTGGATGGGTTCAAGGATTCCCAGGGCATAGGTCATGAACACCGAAAGAGTTCCTATCATGATGACGTTATCCATGGTTAGCTTTCCGCCCTGCCACAGCACAAGAGCAAGGGCAAGATAGGACAAAAATGTCATGAGCGACTTAAACAGGGCAGAATGATGAGCCGTCCTCACTGCCGTATTTTCCATATCCGAAGTGTCCACTCTGAAGGCTTCGTTCATTTTATCCTCGGCAACAAGAGTCTTTATGGTATGAATACCCGTTATCCCCTCATTGAAATCTCCGGTTATTGTGCTGTTTATTTCCCTGACCCTGCGGTTTAGAGGAACAAGCTTTGACTGAAACCATATGATGATCACCACCGCCACGGGGATAAGTGCCATGATCACAAGCGCAAGGCGGAGATTTACAAAGAGCATCACCGCAATGACGCAGATGATATACGAGAGATTCCACACGATATCCATCATCCTCCAGGAGGTAAGGACACCTATTTTTCCCGTATCACTCATTATCCTTGCATGGATATACCCCACGTTATGCTGATTGAAATAGGAAAAAGACAGGGTCTGCAGGTGATGAAAGGCCCTGTTTCGAAGATCCCTGTCCACCCATAACTCAAGCCTTGAGCAGATATAGGTGGTGATATAGTTGTCCCATACCTGGAAAAGCAGGATCACGATATAAAGTATGATCACAGGCGGCAGCCCCTCAAGGGTCCTTCCCATCACATTCTTATCAAGCACATGTCTGTGAAAAAGGGGAAAAACAGAATCAATAAGGCTTGAGAGTATGCCCAGGATGATCATGAATATTATTCTTTTTACATAAGGTTTCATATAGGGAAGGATTAAGGGTATCCCGAAAAACCTGCTTCTTTTTTTACCTGTCATGTTTACCTGAACCTGTTCTGCAGATCGTATATCTTTTTGTATCTTCCGTTCATTTTTAAGAGTTCTTCATGTGTTCCCGATTCCGTTATACGGCCCTTATCGAGGACGATTATGAGATCGGCGTTCATTATGGTGGATATCCTGTGGGCGATCAGGAATTTGGTGGCGCCGTTATCGTCATTTTTTGAAAGCTCTTCCCTTATCCTTAAATCGGTATCCGCATCCACCGCAGACAGGGAATCATCGAAGATCATTACCGGCGTATGCCGAAGAAGCATCTGGGCTATGGCAGTCCTCTGCTTCTGACCGCCCGACAGAGTTACTCCTCTCTCTCCGACATAGGTGTCGTATCCCTTCAAAAAGCTTTTTATGGTTTTCCTGAGGGCTGCGATATTTACCACCCTCTCAATATCATTCATATCGGGATTCTTATCCATAACGGAGATATTCTCCCTTATGGTGCCGGAAAACAGGAAGGGCTCCTGAAGCACCATTCCTATATGCTTCCTGTACTCACCCCTGTCAAAGGATCTTATATCCCTTCCTCCGACCGTGATCCTTCCGTCTCCGTCCCTCAGATCATAGATACGGTCCAAAAGCTCCATAAGAGTGGTCTTTCCCGATCCAGTCCCTCCGAGGATACCTATTGTTGATCCTGAAGGCGCCGTGAAGGACACATCCGAAAGAACCGGGGTTACCCCGTCATAGGAGAAGGTTACATGATCAAACACAATATCGCCCTTCATATACGGCAGGATGTCTTCATTGCCCCCGGGAACCTCGGGCACTTCGGGGATTCCGGGGTTTTCAGAGATTCCTGTTTTTCCGGAGATTTCAGGTGTTTCGGGAACTCCGGGTTTTTCGTATTCTCCCGGGATCACGGGGGCCTCATCCTCCGTGCAGGAATTCATGATATACATTATCCTGTCTACGGATATGCCTGCCTTTCCCATATCGGATATCACTCTTCCCAGCATCCTTATGGGCCAGGTCAGCATGGAGTTGTAGGTTACAAAGGCTATGTATTCACCGGCACTCATCCATCCCTTTACGCAGAAATATGCACCTGCGGAGATTATGAGCAATACCTGCAGCCCGCTTATCAGATCTCCGGTGGCCCAGTATTTGGACAGAAGCTTCATCAGATAGATCCAGGTATTTATGTATGTTTCATTCATGGATTCAAATCTTTTTTTCTCATAAGCCTCTTTTCCAAAGGCTCTTACGACCCTTATTCCCGTCAGGTTTTCCTGGGCTATGGATGAAAGTTTACCCTCCATCTCATCCACATGGAAAAAGGATTCCGCGATCTTATTATGAAAGATAACGCTGTAGGTAACTATCACCGGCATCAGAATAAGCGCCGCTATGGTCAGATAAGGATTTACCGAGACCATGAACAGGATCGCGATGATGATCATTATCATCACCCTGATAAAAACCGTAAGCTGCTCGGACAGGAAATTCTTTACCGTCTCCACATCCGATGTACATCTCTGTATTATGTCCCCGGTGTGGTTCACATTATGCCAGGTCATGGGAAGCTTCAATATGTGCTCATAGAGCATGTCCCTCATCCTCTTTATGAGCTTCTCCGAGGCTTTTGCATTGTACAGGTGAAAATAGTACCTGAAGAAAACGGCAACAAGGGCCACAGTGATCACGATAAATGCAATGATATATACATGTCCCCTGAGGTACTGCCTGTCTCCGAAATACCCGATCACAGTCTTGACAAAATGATTTCCCGCGCCCGTGTCGGTATCGTTTATCACCGAATCCACCGTGTATGCTATTATCTTCGGAAGTAAGAGTTCAAGCACCGAAACAAGGGCAGCAAAAAAAAGACCCGCCATAAAGTATTTTTTGGATCCTTTTACAAAATCCAAAAGAAGTGCAAGGCGGGTCTTATATCTTTTGTCCGTATCTTTTTTATTCCGTCGCTGTTTCCTTTGCAACAAGATTATCGGCTCCGTATCTTTCCCGTAACTTATTCTTTTCTATTTTTCCCGTGGCATTCCTTGGAATGTCCTCAAATATTATCTCTTTGGGTCTCTTGTACCTTGGAAGTTCCATGCAGAAATCATCTATCTCTTCCTTGGTGCAGGTAACACCGTCTATAAGCTCTATTATGGCTGCCGTCTTCTCTCCCAGCCTCTTGTCGGGGAGCCCGATAACGGCCACATCCTTGATCTTGTTAAACTTGCGCATGAAGTCCTCGATCTGGACGGGATAAATGTTCTCACCGCCGCTGACGATAACATCCTTCTTACGGTCAACAAGATAATAGAATCCCTCATCATCCTGCTTGGCAACGTCTCCCGTATAGAGCCATCCGTCCTTAAGGGTTTCCCTGGTGGCTTCCTCGTTATTGTAATAGCAGGTCATGACGCCGGGACCCTTAACGCAGAGTTCTCCCACTTCTCCCTGCTTTACTTCATTACCGTTCTCATCAACTATCCTGCATTCCCATCTGTATCCGGGGATACCGATGGCGCCTACCTTGTGGATATTTTCCATGCCAAGGTGTACACAGCCCGGACCCGTGGATTCGGAAAGACCGTAATTGGTATCATACTGATGGTTCGGGAAATACTCTAACCAGTGCTTGATGAGCGAAGGCGGAACGGGCTGCGCTCCTATATGCATAAGCCTCCACTGGCTGAGATGGTAATCATCCTTATTAAGCTTCCCTGTATCAAATGCCTCCAGTATATCCTGTGCCCAGGGTACCAAAAGCCATACTATGGTACATCTCTCGCTTGAAACAGCGGAAAGGATGGTCTTTGGCTTTGCGCCCTTTAAAAGAACAGCCTTGCTGCCCGCGCAGAGACTTCCCATCCAGTGGAATTTCGCTCCCGTATGATAAAGGGGCGGAATGCACAGGAATGTGTCATCCCTTGTGATCTCGTGATGCCTCATCTCCATCTCCGCTGCCTGGGAAAGGCTCTGATGCTTGTGAAGAATGGCCTTGGGGAAGCCCGTTGTTCCCGATGAAAAATAGATCGCTCCGAAATCATCATCCGTAAGCTTTATATCGGGTGAAGCAGAGGAACAGTCCTGTACAAGCTCCCTGTAGCTCTCGGCAAATCCGGGGCAGTTATCTCCCACATATATGAGCAGCCTTCCCTTGCTGAGTCTGTCCGCGTATTTTTCTATCCTTCCGATAAACTCAAAGCCGAAGACGATGATATCAACCTCTGCAAGCTCTGCGCAGTATAATATCTCGTCGGCATCATATCTGAAGTTAAAGGGAACGGCTATGGCTCCGGTCTTTAACACTCCGAAATATATCGGCAGCCACTCAAGGCAGTTATACATAAGGATCGCTACCTTATCGCCCTTTTTGATCCCTCTTCCTAGCAGCATATTTGCAAACCTGTTTGCTTTTTCATCAAATACAGACCATGTGATCTCCCGTCTGTAAGGCTCAAACCTGTTAGATTCGATAAGATCGTATTCCTTCCAGGTTGTCCTTCTGGTATCGTTCTCCTCGGGATTCAGTTCTATGAGTGCGACCTCATCTCCGTATAATCTCGCATTTCTTTCAAGCAGCTCAGTAACAGGCATTTCTTTTACTTCTCCTTTGTGATGATGTCATTTGCTATTGGTATGTTGAAAACTGTATATCGTTCAAATCCGGCGTGTCGGTTTTCCGCGCGCTTTTTTGATTATATCATATATTTCCGCTTATAAACCACAAATTTGTTTGAGCACCTTTATGCCTTGTATTCGAGCAACTTTATGCCCTGAGAACAGGATCCGGTAAAAATCCGAAATAAAGGCCGGACCCCTTTGGATCCGGCCCTTTTCTATGCGGTTTTTTCCGTGAACCGAAGATATGTATCATCGGATCCTACATCCGGAAGCGCTTCTTTGTCGCCCACCACTATAAGATCGGGATGCAGCTGAAGTATGGACGCCGGAACCTTCGGTGTGATATTCCCGAAGAGGGCTTCCTTCAGTATCCCGGCTTTGTCCGGACCCGATGCTATCAGCAGGATCCTGCGGGCCATCATTATGGCCCCAATTCCCATGGTGATCGCATGCGTCGGAACATCCGACAGGCTCTTAAAGAGTCTTGAGTTGGCCTCTATGGTACTCTCGGTCAGCCTGACTTCATGTGTGCATTTCTCGAAATGATCCGAAGGCTCATTGAAACCGATATGTCCGTTCCTTCCGATCCCAAGGAGCTGTAAGTCAATACCTCCGAGACTCTGTATCATCCTATCGTATGATGCGGCTTCCTTAGCGGGATCTTTTGTCATCCCGTCAGGGATATGAGTATTGACCTTGTCTATATTGATCCGGTCAAACAAATGAGTGTTCATAAAGTGTCTGTAGCTGTTTTCATTATCTGCGGAAAGACCCATGTATTCATCAAGATTTACACTCTTTACCCATCCAAAATCCAGTTCTCCCTTATCGTATCTTTCCGCAAGTTCATCATATATGCCTATAGGCGATGTTCCCGTGGCAAGTCCCAGAACCGAATCCGGTTTTGCGATTATCTGTGAAGCTATGACATCCGCAGCTGCGCTGCTTAATTCTTTATAGTCCCGTGTCCTTATTATCCTGATCATATTACCTGCCCTGTCCGCATTTATATTTTACTCATACGCCCTTTCGGATCCCTTCAACCACTGCCTTCATTTCATCGAGCTTTTCTTCCATATCGCCGACGATCTTGAACTGGTTCCGGGCCCGCTCGATATTATGCGTATCGTGAGTTGTTTTAAAATATGTATCTCCCGTGAGATAGTCGGCAAGAAACCTCATGCCGCATTCATAGGTCATAAGAATGCAGGAAAAAGGAAGAAGTTTAACCTCGGCATCTGTCATGTATTCACCCATCTCTCCCACAAATCCACGGGTATAGGCTTCAAACATCTCCATGCTGAAATTTACAAGGGACAGATCCGTCTCATCCTCAAGTGCCGTATTGGCGCCGAATCTGATGCTGTCTCCGAAATCATACAGCAAGGACCCCGGCATGATGGTATCAAGGTCTATTATGCAGACGCTTTCATCGGTATCGGGGTTCATCAGTATATTGTTGAGCTTGGTGTCATTGTGGGTGACCCTTAAGGGGAGCTTTCCGGACAAAAGCCCGGATACGATCTCACCGCAGTACCCTTTTCTTGCCCTGACAAACCCGATCTCTCCCATGGCAGACGCCACTCTTTCCGGGATCCCCTCTCTTACGGCAGCCTCAAATGCCTCAAATCTTTTTGCCGTATTATGAAAATCGGGAATGATCTCGTAGAGGAGGGATGCATCAAAATCAAACAGAAGCTTCTGGAAATGACCGAATGCCCTGCCTGCGTTCTCAAGGACCTTTGCCGATGCCGCCCGCTGATATGAGACCGTATTCTCTATGAAATTATAGATCCTGAAGCAGTTATGCTCCTCATCCTCATAATATGCCGCATCATCTGTCGTCTTTATGATGGTCAGCGTACTTTCATAAGGATTGCCGCCATCGGCGGCAATCCTTTCTTTCAGATAATCCGTGACCAGACAGATATTGTGCATGAGTTTTTTTACATCGAAGATTTCGGAATTGATCCGCTGAAGTATATACCTGATGGGAGGCTTCGGCTCTCTTTTACAGTATATTTCATAGGTGTCGTTGATGTGGCCGCACCCGAAGGGTTCGGCATGTATCATCTCACCGTCTGTCTTAAAATGACTGACAACCGATCCGATATCAAAGCTCATATCATCTGCTCTCCGTGTCCCGTTACTTTATTTCTTTGATGCCAGATATTCATCCAGCTGCTTCTGAACTTCCTCGAGATATTTGTCCATGCCGGCATCCTTAAGAGCCTGCTGTACCTTCGGGAATTCCGTATCATAATCAACATATCCGCACAGGATGGGCATGATCTGTGTATTCCAGATCTCACCTATGGCCGTCTGTTCACTCTTAACATTTGTATTGTCAAAGTGGAAAGCCATGATATCCGATTCGATGGCATTATCATCCCAGTGTGTATAGGTATCAATGAACTCATCGGTAACATCCGTTGTAAACATCTGATAATTTACGTTCCTGAACATCCACTCGTAGAAGTATCCGCCGAATGCGGGATCATTAAGGACTATCCTGCCGTCTTCAACCGTATAGTTCTCGCCTTCGGGACCGTAGAGTGCGAACATGTAGTTGTCCTTGTTGGTATACAGCCAGTTAACGAACTTGATGGCTCCGATGGGATTCTGTGCCGAATAGGGAACACACAGAACCTCGCCGCCGCATGCGGTAATGTATTTATCCTGTTCGGGATCCAGTATGTATGACTTAAGAACAGCGTCCGGAGCGTTAGCTCTTACGGAGCTTATGATCTCATTTTCCTTACCTATTGAACCTTCTACCCAGATATATGTACCCTGCTGCATTCTGGAATCACGCTCATTATAGTTGGTCGTAAGCTCATCCCTGTACAGACCCTTTTCATACATGCTTCTGTTAAACTGTGCAACCTTCTTGAAGGCCTCGGATTCAAAATAGTTGTATGCCTTCTTGGTCTTCTCTCCGTAAACCACGGTATCGCCTGCGGAACCCCAGGTAAGAGGCTCCTCCTGGAAATACCTGGTTAAGGGCTTGTAGATGATATCGGCGGGTCCGCTGATCTCGGAATGTGCTTCGGCAACCTTCTCTGCGTATTCTGCAAGGTCATCGGGAGTCTGTATGTCATTCATTCCCACTTCCTCAAGAAGATCTTCCCTGACGCATACTAACTGGAACATTCCCGATGAAGGAGCGTATGCCGAAGGGATACCGTACTGGATACCGTCAACCACACCGCCCGATAACTGTCCGTCGGGAATGACTTTCTTCATGTCCTGTCCATAGGTTGCTATCAGCTCATCAAGAGGCTGACACTGTTTCTTGTTTACCATTATTCCGATATCCTGCAGTCCGTCCCAATACAGATCTATGGCATCGCCTGCGGATAACATTATGTCCTTCTGTTCCCAATACTGGTCCCATCCCTTGTAAACCAGCTCAACTTCCTCGCCGATCTCTTCCTTGAGCTTCGGATTCAGCTGGTTGTCAATGAAATTGGCCATCTCATCCGTTTCCTCACCGGGATACAGAATGATAACCTTTCCCGTATCCTTGGGTTCGGCTCCTGCACCGCCGCCCGCAGCCTGGGGCTGACCGCAACCTCCAAGGAGCATCGATGATGCGAGTACTCCTGCCACCATTAAAGAAATAAACCTTTTTTTCATAGAAACCTCCTTTTTACTCTTTTACGGCCCCGGTCATAATACCGTTTACGAAATACTTCTGAATGAAGGGGTAAAGGAATATGACAGGTCCGATAGTTACTATAGTTACAGCCATCTTGACGGTTTCCGACGGAAGCTTGATGTTGGCCGCGGCTCCCGACGGCACCCTGCCTGAAGTGATGGCGTTAACATTCGAAAGTATATTGTACAGATAGTATTGAAGAGGGAAGTATTCCCTGTCGTTTACAAACATCAGCGCGTTCCACCAGTCGTTCCAGTAGGCCAGGGCATACATCATTCCCACCGTCATCATTCCGGTCTTTGTAAGGGGAACGGCTATGGAGGACCAGATCTTAAAGTATCCCGCGCCGTCTATTCTTGCCGATTCGTACAGGGATACGGGAACCTGTTCAAAATAAGTCCTTAAAAGGAACATGTTGAAAACGCTGACCATCTGCGGCAGGATCAGAGATTTTAAATTGTTCCCGAATCCGTACCAGTTCACGCATACGTAATACCAGGGAATGAGACCGGCGGAGAAGATGATGGTAAAGTTGCATATATACGCGATCACATTCCTGTACTTAAGGCTTTTGATGGATAATGCAAAGGAACACATACCCGTAATGACCATGGCTGCAATGGTTCCGATCACGGTCACGGTGATGGTCACCAGATAGGATCTGAGTATCCTGGCTCCGCTGTGT
>JAIKZD010000098.1 GCA_024682555.1 Lachnospiraceae bacterium
GTTCAGACATAAAGACGTGATCAAATTCAGCGAGGTTGATGAGGATAAAAAGCTCGGCATCAAGGGCATCCTCAACTATTTTCAGGATGTTTCCGAGCTTCAGTCGGAGTCCCTCGGTACAGGCTACCTAAAGCTTGACACCCACAATTACGGATGGATATTAAATTCCTGGCAGATACAGATACGAAGGCGTCCGCTTCTCGGGGAGACCATATATTCCGCAACTTCCCCCCATAAGCTTAAGGGGATAGAGGGCGACAGAAATTTCTTTATATTCGGTGAAAATGATGAAGTCCTGGTGAACGCAAATTCCATCTGGTCCTTTTATGACAGGAACAAAAAGACTCTCATGAAGATACCGGAGGCCGAGAAAAACGCCTTTGAGCTCTTTGAACCCTATCCCATGGAATACGAACCCAGAAGGATAAACATAAGAAACATCCCCGCAGATGCCTTTGTTTACGATGATACGGTAAAGGTGCGCTATTCAATGATCGATGTCAACAGCCACATGAACAATTCCTGTTATGCCATCATCGCAAACGATCATCTGCCCAGGGATCACAGATACGACCAGATACGGGTGGAGTATGCAAAAATGGCTCTCCTTGATGACAGGGTGATCATTAAGCATTATGAGGATCCCGAAAGATATATCATAAAGCTCGAAAACGAAAAAGAAGAGATCTTTGCCATCTGCGAATTCAGGTATCTGGGCCTTTCGGATCCGCAGGATCAAACAACAGAATGATTATAAAAGGGAGGACAAAATGAGATATTCGGACAGACTGATCGAATTCACGGATAAGGCGGTATCACCTTTCCATGCCGTAGAAGAAACGGTAAAGGAACTGAAAGAAGCAGGTTTTAATGAGCTTGATCCCGGTGAGAGCTGGGCTTTAAAGAAGGGCGGAAAATATTATGTAAGCCATCACGGTTCCACTCTTTTTGCATTCACCCTTGGAACAAAGGACCCTCTTAAGGATGATCTTCGGATCGCAACGGCCCATACCGATTTTCCCTGCCTCAGGATTAAGACGTCTCCGGATATCAATTCCTCGGGTTATGCCAGTGTGAACACAGAAATATACGGCGGTGCCATATTAAATACCTGGCTTGACAGACCGCTTTCGGTATCGGGCAGGATAGCACTTAAGAGTGATGATATAAGACATCCCGAGATGAAACTTATCGATCTGAAAAGACCCGTTCTCACGATACCCAATGTTGCCATCCACATAAACAGGGATGTGAACAAGGGCTTTGAACTCGATCAGCAGAAGGATATGCTTCCCATGGCGGGCATCCTCCCCTCTTTTCTTAAAAAGGACGCAAAAAAGGATGACTGTTCCGGTGAGAAAAAACTTACGGATGAAGACAGGGATTATTTCATAAACTTTATCGCAAAGGAAGCAGGCGTTAATAAGGAGGATATCCTCTCCTTTGAGCTTTGTGTATATAACTGTGAAAAGGGATGTTACGTCGGAGTGGCAAATGACTTTATCTCCGCACCGAGACTTGACAACATGACCTCCGTCTTTGCGGATCTTACAGGCATCACGGAAGGAAAAAGAGCAACCGGCATAAACGTCATGGCCATTTTCGATCATGAGGAGATAGGCTCCCGTACCAAACAGGGCGCAGGATCAATGGTCCTTTCGAATCTGATCCTCAAGATATATTCCTCTCTTACCGCAGGCAAAAAAACCGGACCGGCTGGCGAGGAATTATTCCTTAACAAGCTTTCCGACGCCCTTCTTCTGTCGGTGGATGTGGGACATGCCTACCATCCTTATATGGGGGATAAATACGATCCCGTAAACAAATCTCTTTTAAACAGCGGCGTTGTCATAAAGGAAACCGCCGAGCAGAAATATGCCACAGATTCGGAAGCCATCGCTGTGATCATCCAGATGCTTAAAAAGAACGATATACCCTACAGTGTCTTTGTGAACCGGTCGGGAAAACCCTCAGGCTCTACCCTTGGTTCCATCGCTTCCTCATACCTGCCCGTAATGACCATAGACACAGGTGTTCCCCTGCTTGCAATGCATTCCGCAAGAGAGCTTATGGGCGCGGCAGATGAAGATGCCCTCTGTGATCTTTTAAGGGTATTTTACAGTATCTGATCTTTGTATGAATCGGCATCCTTAATGAGAGTTTTGTATGCAGCTTCATCCGCAAGGAGCGCATGCTCCCTCTGGCTTCTGATGCTCTGTTCCATCACTGCCCTGTCATTAAGGGCGGATGTTAATAAGGCTGTCAGCCTGTCAGGCTCATCCTTTCCGAATATATGACCCTTCTCCGTATAGATCCCGTCATGCAGGGTCTCCCTGAAGGCAAGGATGAGCATATTGTTTAAGAAAGCCCGCCTTACGGCAGATACTATCTCATTTTCATGATTGATATCCAGATAGATATCGCAGCCGGCAAAAAGCTCATCAAGCTTTGCCATGCTGACTCCCGGATACAGGATCACGTTTTCCCTGTCGCCGAAGGCCATTAACTTAGCCGACATCTCTGTCAGAGCCGCTATATGAAAACGGCAATCCTTAACCGCAGCCGTTATCTCATCAAGACAGGCAATGTTATCGGAGTTTGTACCGATCAGTATGTCCCTTCCGTACCTGTTTTCCCTTTCAAAGGGATAGACAAATCCAAGAAGAGTTATCATATCCATATTTGCGCCGGAAGCCCTGAGCTTTTCATAAGAGGACCTGTTCTGTACTACGATCCTTCCCGTCCGGGAAGATCTTCCGTTTAAGATTATCTTCATATTTCCGGGGATATCATCCTTAATGTCCTCCTGCCAGAACAGGATGTCCCCGCCCGTTTCCTTCGGAAGGTCCTCGGATACAAAGAAGGGATAGGAAAGGGAATTATAGAAGAGCCTCCTGCCCGAAAGTCCTCTTTCCTTAAGATAAAAGATGGCAAACTCTGTCTTGTTCTTAAATATCAGGATCTTTCCCTTATAATTCAGGATGATATCCCTGGTAACAAAGTTTTCGACAATGATCTCTTTTCCATCCGCGGAAAAAAAGCTCCTGTTTATCCTTTCACCCCCGGCGCTGAAGGCGGTCCTTGAGTACAGGGCACCATACCTGTTGTAGTGATCGCTGAATCTTACGATCCCCTTTTCGTCGTAATAGTCCACCGTCTTAACATACCTTTTATGGGATGGCTCCGCATAGAAGATCCTGCCCCTTTCATGGGACATATCCGTTATTTTTCCTCCCCTGCCGGTACCGCTTATCTCCCAGTACTTCGGGACCCTGATCCCGTTAAAATATCTGGGCTTTCCTTCATAGGAGGTTCCCGCCCGGTATCCCAGAAAGAATCCGTATACGGATTCCATCTCCCCGGGTATAAATCCGTCATCGGATAAAACGGCGGCAAAAAAGGATTTTCCCGTGCTCTTAAACGAAGCATAAAGATCCATGGAATCCCTTCCCGTATTATCAAGAAGCAGCACAAAGTCCGGAGTATCCGCCAAATCCCCGGGATCGGTGTTTTCTGCGGATCCGTTTATACGGATCTCATTTCCGAATGCTCCATTCTGGATATTTCGACGGGGCTCGTTTCCGCAGGTCTCATCATCGGAATTCCCAAGAAGCAGGGCCCACTTTTCCGCAACCTTATCTTCAAGATAAGCTGCCGCTCTTTTGTATGAGTTTTCACGTAAAGCCCCCATGTCTCCTTCCGTAAACAGCCTTATGATCCTGTCGGACAGGGCTCTGACATATTCCGCCGTTTCCCTTCCCTTTTCATAGGAGATCAGATAACCGTTCTCTCCGTCCTTTATAAAGGTCCTGTTGCCGTACCTTACATCAAAACCTATGACAGGAAGTCCCGAACCCATGGCTTCAAGTACGGACAGTCCGAATCCTTCGCTGGTGGATGCAGATATATATGCCTCGTACTTTACATATACCTCATCCAGAACCTGCTGTCCCATTAAATGGACATATTTCCCGGCATCGAGAGCGGCGATCCTGTGACGCAGCCTGTCGGACTCCCCGCCTTCTCCGTATATGTCAAGGGTCAGGCCTGGAAGCTTTTTGTGTGCTTCGGCCACAGCCTCCACTATCCAGTCTATGTGTTTTTCCGTTGCAAGTCTCGAGGCAGTGATAAGGGACAGAGGTTTTCTGTAAGGGTCCTCCGTTGATTCCTGCGTGACCTGCTTCTGTGAGTCCGGTTCCTGTGAGACCGGATCCCGGACCGTATCACCCGGATTCTTCTTAAGTTCACGGATACACCCCACGGGTATGGTGACGATCTTTGGATCCGCTTCTAAATACTTTCTGAACTGTTCCTTTAACAGATCTCTCTGGGAATCCGTTGCACAGATATAGAAGTCCACGTTCTCATGCTGTGAAAATGGATATTCGTAATAATTGTTCCACAGGATATTGTCGTTATCCGTGGCATCTTCATTGAAATGATCGGCGTGGATGATTATGCCCGTTTTTGCGGGATGCGCATTCATGAGGACCGCCTGGCCGATGCCCGTTGTCCTGTCAAGCAGTACCGTATCGTTTTCGGTAAGGGAAAGGCTTTTTACAAGATGTGCCACAAGCTCTTCTTTTGAATAGAGGATAGTGTCCTTTAAACGGTACATGACATTTTCACCGTCTATAAACTCATCATAGGCGGTGCTTCCGTCCGTGTTGAAAAATCTCCGCTGATAAAGCTTTGCGCTGTTATCCTTCGGAGCATAGTATTCGGAGTAGATCCTTGTGCAGGTATAATAATCCTTTCTCACAAGGAAATTACCCGAAACAAGCTCAACCCTGTGAACCCTGTCGGAGGTCTCATCAGTGAAATAAACCGTATAAAAATCTCCCTTTCCGGGAAAGGTGCAGCGTCCTCTTTTTCCCGTTCTTTTAAAGGTATGATCCTTTCTGTCAAAGGTCTTTTCAAGGTCCTTCAGGGTAAAGGTTACCGGGGATATCTTCGTATCGGTAAAGAAGGTATAGAGCCAGATGATCTCATCATCATGAAAGCCCAGATGGGCCGTCATATGTTCGATATTCTCCCTCGGGAACATGTCCGTAAAGATGAAACGGGCCTTAATATTGCTCTTTCTAAACTGCAGAGCCCGGTAGCTCTGTGCATATTCCACTCCGCTGCTTGCAAATCCTATGCCGAGATTAAAGCTGTATACCATACCCTCAATCCTGTCCTTCTGACATTTTCATCGGTCCATCGGAATCCATCCGACATTTTCATCAGCCCGTCAGAATATTTCTGATTATCCCGTTAAGAATATCTCTCTTCATATCCTTAAAGGATTCGTAGGCTTCCTTGTGATATTCATATATCGCATTTCTCTGGGCAGTGCTCCTGCCCGATACAGCCGACTGGAGCTGCTGGAGATAGTCAACCTGTTCTACCCAGGCATCATCGATGGCGGAAAGTGCCGCCTCCCTGTAATGGTCTTCCCTGTTGTCGGATATGAGCTCTTCTCTCTCCAAAAGACTCTCTTCAACCTTTTTTATGAGGAATTCCCGGACGGCGGCTTTGTCCTTTGGGTCAACATGGTTTATGTCATCATGGAGCTCATAGCTTATGTTATCAAGCATGTATCGTCTGACCTCCGGCAGGGTGACCGTCTTTTTATCCTTTAGGAAGCGGTCGATATTGCCGGCCGCTATCTCGAGTATCTTCTGTCTGTCAAGGACCGCCTCGCCGTCCATCAGCCGGTTTCTGATATCATACATGATTTGTCTCTGCTTCTGGAGGACCTCATCATATTTGGTTGCCTTGATCCTTGAAAGCACGGCCTGTTCCTCACCGGTTTTCTGGGCATTGTTAACAAGCCTTTTTATCCTGCCTGTCGATATATGTTTCTTTTTCTCAAGCTTCTTCTTTTTCTTCTCATCAAGAGTGCTTAAATAAATCTCATCCTCAAGGGATATATAAAATCTGCTGCTGCCCGGATCACCCTGTCTCCCGGCACGGCCTCTTGCCTGCCGCTCTATCCTGATATTCTGCATACGGCCTATTCCTATGACCGCCAGACCTCCCAGCTTATCCGTATCATCCTTCAGTTTTATGTCAGTTCCGCGGCCTGCCATGGAGGTTGCCACCGTCACCGCATTGACATGGCCCGCCTCTTTTATCATCTCCGCTTCCCAGTAGGCATTGTTGGCATTTAAAACATTATGGGGAATATGAAGGTCGATGAGGGCACTTGAAATATACTCGGTCTCGCCAATGGTGGAAGCCACCACGAGTACGGGCTGGCCCGTTTCATGATGCAGTATCACCTCATCTATGGCAGCCCTGAACTGTTCATCGGAAGTCCTGAAATACCTGTCCTTATGGTCTATCCTTCTCATTGGCTTATTGGGAGGGATCACAAGGACCCTTTTATGGTACACATCCAGAAGTTCCTTCGAAGCATCCGATATGGTCCCGCTCATACCCGACATTTTCGGGAAAAGCAGAAACAGGTTCTGATAGGTTATGGATGCCATGGATCTGTTCTCCTGGCTTATCTCGATGCCTTCCCTGGTCTCTAAGGCCTGATGGAGACCGCCCCTCAGCTTGACCCCGTGTACCATTCTTCCGGATCCGTTGTCAAGCAGCACTATCTCATGGGCATCCGATACAACATAATCCCTGTCTACGGCAAAAAGATGTCTTGCACGAAGGGCAAGGGTCACATGCCTGTTGATCTCGAAATGTTCCCTTGCATAGAAATTATCTATGCCGAAGAAGCTCTCGGCCCTTTTTATCCCCTTCGCCGTAAGATATACTATCTTTTCTTCCTTAACGAAATCCTCCTCGGGAATAAGGGTCCTCACAAAGAAATCCGCAAGTCCGTAAAGATTTGACTGGACCCTGGGAGATCCGGATATCACAAGAGGCATCTGGGCCGCATCAAGGAGTACCGAATCCGCCTCATCTATCATGCAGAAATAGAACTCCCTCATGAACCGGTCCCCTGCGGTCTTTACCAGATTGTTAAAAAGATAATCAAATCCGAGTGTTCCGTGGGTCGTATATACGATGTCTGCCGCATATATCTCTTTTTTCTCCTCATCACTGAAACGCTCACTGGATCTTTCCCTGACCCCCGCCTTTACCGTCAGTCCCATAAAAGCATATGCGGGGCCCATTTCCGAAGCATCCCTGTAGGCCAGATGATCGTTTGCCGTGACTAAGATACAGCTTTTCCCCGTAAGGGCATTAAGATACAGAGGAAGGGTTGCCATAAGGGTCTTGCCCTCCCCTGTGTTCATTTCTATGAGATATCCCTGATGAACCGCGATCCCGCCGGTTATCTGAACATCATAAGGGATCTTTCCGAGCACTCTTCTGTCCGCCTCGCACATGGCGGCAAAGGCTTCTATCATGATGTCATCAAGAGTCTCACCCTCACTGAGCCTTTTTTTGAAGGCCTCGGTCATCCCCGATATCTCGGAATCCTCAAGGCGCTCATATTCTTCTCTCTTTTTTTTGACCTTAAGCATCAGCCTGTTGATTCTTCTTAAGCTGCTCATTTTCCGTTATCCCAACTCACTTATGATGATATTGTGAAATCTGAAGTAATGCCCTCCCCCGCTTATCAGCTGCATATTGTAGCTGTAGGTCTTTAAAGGACATCTGAAATCCATTTCCTTTCCCCTTATTATCAGTCCGTCAAACTCCTGACCGTATCGGTCAAGGAAGGAAAGCCTGACTATCATGCCTTCCAGTCCCTCTATATTGACACTGATATGGTATCTGCTCTCTCCGTCGATTATTGGTAAGGCCGGCTCTATCTTTTTTCTCTGAAAATTCACCGAGGAATACCATTGTTTGATTATGGTTCCCGGGGGCATCAGCTGATTCTCGTATTCCACGTCATTGATCTTGTGAACCGTAAGCCTCGCCCCGTACAGATAGGTGTCCGAGGCATATTCGTTCCAGTATATCTTCCAGCTTCCAATCACCATTTACTTATCCCCTCTGCCGAAATCCTCATTTATGATCATTCTGAAACGCGAAGAAAACCAGGAGACTATGCCTCTGGTATTATCATTATGCCTTCCGTGAAGCCCCTTCCCGTATACCTTTACATTCACGCCGTCCAGATGGGAAAGAATGTCCTCATAGGCTGTCTGGTCATAATCATCCTCGATCATGTAGGCAACGATGAATTTTGTATCTCCCCAGACGGTCTTTTCAAATTTGTCCCAGAATCTCCTGTTAAGCCTCTCTATCGCATCCCCGTCGCAACCGCCTTCAAGCTTCAGAAGGACATCAAGGGAGGTGGGAAATCCGCCGGGCCTTAAAAGCCTTTCATTTGCCGCAACATTTCCGATGCTCGCAAGGGGTTTTCCCAGTATCACCGCATGGGGCAGGATATCGGCACCGTAATACATCGCACCGAAAGATCCCATTGAGAGTCCGGAAAAGATCACGTCATCGGGGGTAAAACACAGCCTGTCCATATAGTCTCTTATGGCCGATAAGACCATCTGCTCATACTCCTCGTCACCCATATAGAAGCATCCGCCCTCTACACGGGACTCGCTTATCAGCAAGAAAGGACAGCCCAGTTTCCGGATAAAAGAATAGCCCTCAAAGCTCTGCATCTTCTTGTATCCCGCAAAATAAACATTCAGGGGCGGTTTAAGATCCCCGGGATCGAAATAGCAGAACAGTTCTTCCCTGGAGGAGGTCTCATATCTGTCTCCGCCCGGCAGGAAATATCCGTATTCCTTTCTGGAATAGCGGTTGTTAAGGGATATTATCTCAAGCTTTCCGCTGCCCTTTGCAAGCAGGGAAAAGAAAAGAGTTCCCTTTGCATATTCGTTCTCTATAAGCACTATATCGTCAAGTTCCGTATCATTGAATACCCAGGTATGAAGGACCTGGGAAATGCTTCCTTCCTTAAAGAGCATGACTTCCATGGATAATTCCACACTGTCGTCTTTCCTGTATTCAAGGAGGATATCGGAGCACTGTCCCTTGTGGATGGGGATATTGTTCCTGAAGCATACTATCTGTTTGAGCGTATCACCGTAATCACCCTCCAGTATAACGCTGCAGTTTCCGATGAAGCTTACGCTCCCTTTGTATCCCGGGGATACAGTGATGCTGTTTAACTGGTATTTTTCCCCATAGCCCTTTTTATAGAAAAGCTTCAGATCATTTTTTAGGAAACCGGGAATATCATCCTTCTGCAGGATCCTTCCCTTTTTTGAGGTAAAAAATCTTAAGATCTCTCCGTATACATAGACGTTTTCCGTAACGAAAAGACCGCCCGTGGCCGTAAGCTTCCATAATACGCTCACATCCTCAGACTCCGGGGTCTTATCAAGGATCACGACTTCATAAGCATCGGCAAGTCCCTCACGGTCGGCTGCACCGGTCATGATATCAAATCCCGCATCCTCGGGAATCTCATATCCGGCAATATTCTCTTTTTTTCCGAAAAAAAGAACGTTAATATCACTCAAAGGTCTCTATCACCTTTCTCCATCTTTCCAGGATATTCTCCGTCGTATACTGCTTCCCTATCTCGTAGGAATGGATAAGGGCTTCGTTCCAGTTGGCCAGACCGTCAAGGTAAAAATCAAGCACTCTCGGAAGATCGCTTGTATGGTTTATAACCTGGCCGTTCTTCATATGCTCCACATATTCCGTCTCGGTCCTTACGATCTGGGGGATCCCCATGCTGATACAGGATATCTGGAGATACAGATCCGGGACCTTTCGAAGATCCACCATAACCCTCTGGGTCCTCATGCACCGGCTGACGGACAGCTCATCGACACACTGTTCGAAAAAGAACCGGACATGGTTTCCGTCCTCATCCTCATCCTCTTCGATGAGCTCATTCTCGGCCTCCGTATAAAAAGCTCCCTCATCTGCGGGCATCATCTGTTCATCCGTATTTTCAAGGCTCCTTCTGACCTTTTTCTTGACCTTTTCCTCAAGATCGTAATCCGCAAGTCTGGTAAGAAAATGCACCTCGGCACTCCGGTTTTTGTCCATATACTGCGCAAGATACCTTACGGCATCATCAAAGATCCTGTCTTCTAACCCGTCAATGGGGAAAAGTATCTTCTGTACGTTGAGCTGTCCGCTGATACCGAAATCCACCCTGGAATCATAGGGAGTTATATCCGTTATCTTGTTCCTGATACTCTTATAGAGGATCCTGAGTCTTGCCGTGCTGGTCTTTGAGTCGGCGATGACAAAGCCCGCCCTGTTTACGATGGGGGAAAGCTTAAGGGTATCATTGATGTTTACCCTGTCCTCGAAAAACGAAAGGACGGTCTTTTTTCTCCTTAGGATATCTCTCAGGAATTCTATGTTCCTGTCATGCACCGCAATACAGAATATATCCTCATAATCGGTCATTTTTATATAGGCCTCGAGCACCTCTTCGATAACGGGAAGGATGCTCCTGTATCTTAAGCTCTTAAACGCGCATTCCTTTTCTTTCCCGTCATACATTATCAGGTAGGTGTTCTTCTCCGGATTTACCTCCACGTGGGAATCCGAATAGAAAAGCCTCAGCTTCCATACCCCTTCGGGAGTGAGATATTCCTGGGTATAAGGCTTTCCGTCCTCATAAAGGATGGTGGAGGATACAAAACCCCTGTCATCATAGATATTGGATCTCTTAAGCTTTTCACCGTCGAAAATATCCACCTGAATGGGATTTCCGTCCTCTCCGAATTCTATCTGTGCATATTTCCTTTTGTTCACATATCCCATTATCACAAAATTCGTATATACAAATTCTATGTTTTCCGGCCATTTCAGATTGTGAAAGGAAAGAACATATATCTGTCTGAGTCTTACATGCTGAATGGAATCAAAGACCGAGATATAGGGAGCATGAAAAACACCCTGTCTGTGAAGAAAATGCCTGAAATTGGGAGCATAAGCCGGCAGAAGGATGCTGTAAGGATAGGCAGCCTTTCTGTTAAAAAGCTGCACCTGTTTAACGGTATCGTCGAATTCCGTCCTCAGACGTCTCGCATACCATTTCTGTTCATTTTCATGAAAAGAATCCGCTTTGTACCATGCGGGTATAAAAAAGATCATACTCTGTTTCCTCGGATAAACTGCTTACTCAGATAAACGCCTCGTAGGAATCGAATGTTCTTACCGACACAAGCTCTTCCCTGATGTTGCACCAAAGGCTGGCCAGCATCATCGCGGTGGAGGGGATCGATATGAGCGAACTGTCCAGATTCATATGCGAACAGACATACATCGGAATGCCGATGCACAGGCTCAAAACTGTCCCATTAACAGTACACATTATCAGGATCACCGCAAGCAGATAATTCTTTGTATCCTTTCCTGCGCGGATATCAACAAGACTGTCCCCGCTCTTTAAATACTGTTCCGAAAGATCCCTGGGATTTACCATGACAAATGCCAAAAAGACGGTTATCAGATATATGATGATTATATAAACCGCGGTTCCCAGAGGTTTTAAAAGAGTCAGATTCTCGGAAAGCCAGATAATATCGGGGTCATCCGGCATCACCATCAGAAGCGCGTTTACGATCATCTGAGGCAGCATAAAAACGGCCGAAGAGAACATTATGGGCATAACTCCCACAACGTTCAGTTTGAAAGCCATGTAATTCTTATCTGCATAGATGTTGTGGATCGAGATCCTCTGTACCGGGATCCTGAACTCAGAATACTCCATGAAAACAGTGAGCATCATCAGGATAAGACCCATTACCAGCGAAGGAACAAGACTCATAAAGGAATGACCGTTTACGGCGGTAAAAAAGGTATCAAGTATGTTCACAAAAATAAGAACCGTCTGCCCGCCTGCCCCGTAGGTTTTATTTCTGGAAGCCAGCCACATGATGACCACGGCCCCGGTAACCATCTCAAGAACAGCTACCAGCATATTCAGATCGGTATATCTGTTCATTTCAAACTCCAGATGTCTCAGTCTGAGAACAGCCTGAATAAAGGCAATGACAAACACCATTACCGCAGTGAGTCTGTTTTTTCTTGCAGGCGAAGATGAACCTGTTCCGTCGTTTTTGATGGAATAAAAAGCCTGAACAAGGATCGAAGAGATCATATAAGGGGAAAGTCCCAGGGCAAAAACAGACCGGCCGTTGATATCCCCGCCTATGGTGCTCATCATAAAGCTGTTCATGTCCACGATATCCCGATCCTTCATTATGGGTACAAGACCGCACATGGGTATCTTACGTCCCAGAACGTATATCGCTATTATCATTAATGTAAACAGGAGCTTCTGCTTTACAAGATCGTGGCTCTCTGAATTGTTTTCCATAACAGTTTCCGTCCCCGGCTATACAAGCGTCGAGGCATAGCAACCGGTCCGGTGACTATGCCTCTCCTATTATAGTACATTTTATAGATGTTGACGATTATATTTCAATTATTCGGTATCGGAACCGGACTCATTTTCCTTTTTTTCCTTATTCCTCTTACCTATTGCCAGCATTCCCACTATGGAGCCTAAGATCGGAATATGCCAGTTTACGCCCTCCTTTGCGAAGGTTGCGGCCTTTGCAACTTCCTCGTCTTCAAGGGTTACCGTCTGAGGTTCCTCAAGCTCCTGATGAACAACCGAAAGAGGGATCTCCTCGCCTGTAGTATCGGCATGCTCCATAAGTACGCTGACTTCACGGGTATCCACGCCGTAGATATCCGATCCGGTCTCTTCAGTTCCACGGCCTCCCTGTGTTTCAACGGTCTGTCCTTCCGTACGGACTCCGGCTACACCTGCTCCCGGTCCGGATTCAGAGGATGAGGTGTCGGTATATCCTGCTTCCGGGCCTGTTCCACCCGTGAAACCGCCTGTTCCTGTTTCCGATCCGTATCCCGAAGCTGTACTCTCGGAAGCAAGCCTCTCGCTCTCGCTGATACTGGTGCTGGTGCTCTCGCTTGCAAGTCTGTCTCTCTCGCTGGCACTTGTGCTTTCGCTTGCACTGATGCTTTCGCTCTCGCTTAAGCTCGTGCTTGTACTCTCGCTCAAGCTGGTGCTGGTGCTCTCGCTTGCTATCCTTTCGCTCTCACTCGTGCTTGTGCTTGTACTCTCGCTTAAGCTGGTGCTGGTGCTCTCAGATGCTATCCTTTCGCTCTCGCTCGTGCTTGTACTCTCGCTTATGCTGGTGCTCGTGCTCTCAGATGCTATCCTTTCGCTCTCGCTCGTGCTTGTGCTTTCGCTTAAGCTGGTGCTGGTGCTCTCGCTTGCTATCCTCTCACTGGTGCTTGTGCTTGTACTCTCGCTTAAGCTGGTGCTCGTGCTCTCGGATGCAAGTCTCTCGCTCTCACTCGTGCTTGTGCTTTCGCTTGCTATCCTCTCGCTCTCACTCGTGCTCGTGCTTTCGCTTATGCTGGTGCTCGTGCTCTCGCTTGCTATCCTTTCGCTCTCGCTCGTGCTTGTGCTTTCGCTTCTTCTGGCGCTGATGCTCTCATACAACGACTGACTAAGAGACTCGCTGGCCGATATACTACCAGATTCACTCGCAGATATACTGTTCGAAGTAAACGCAGAATCAATAGAATCATTAGGGATAACTCTTAAGAATTCCTCACCCTTATAGCTGTTAAACAGGAATCCCTGTTCATCCCTTTTCGTTTTTGCCGTATTTCTGGCATTGATTCCCTCTATAACTTCCTTAAATATAGGATTTCCTTTTGCATCATAGAGATAGTTACCGTTCTCATCCGTCAAAACAGCCTTCTTCAAAAAGATGATCTCTGCATTGTCATCAGCTCTGTTGATGGCCTTGCCATTAAGCTTCAGTACATAATCAAAGTATTCCTCATGCTGCACTCCGTTTACATCGGTGTACGTAACCTTCATATAATGGAAGGCCGCATTTGTGGTAAAGCCCTCCTGGGCATAATTGGTTACCATGTTTCCGATGTTTATATCCGTAGCACCCTTTGCTAAAAGATCGGCCTCCACATAATATCTTAACAGTACATCTCCCTTTGTAAAAGCAAAGCCCTCTTCCAATTCCTGCTGTGCAGCCTTTATCCCTTCTAAGGCAGCATTATACTGTTCTACGTTATAGGAAGGCAGTACCGGCGTCAGACCGCCTGATATTTCTTCATACGATTCGGATTTTATCATCTCATCTTCAAGTGACATGGATTCACTCTCGGACACAGAAGCCTGATACAGAGATTCACTTTCCTGAGGATGGGTTGAAAAATACATACTTAAGGACTGGCTCTCGCTTACCGAAAGGCTGAGACTTTCATACCTTTCCTCCCTCATGCTCTCTCTGACGCTAAGGCTCTCGGATTCTCTTACGGAATTACTCTGAGATTCGAACATGGATACCATATCATCGGCCTTTAATGTGGTTCCGTCAAAATATCCGATAGCTCTGCCCTTGTAGCCGTAAGTATCGGCTCCGTTCTCATCTTCATTCACTTCTACAAATGTAGGCTGACCGTTCTTGTAAACCACATTTCCGTTTTCATCTCTTAAGACTTCCTTTTTAAGGTATACAACCTTATGATCTCTTACATCATTAGTCAGATTTCCTTCCTTCATAACGGAATAGTCATAGAATTCTTCCACATAGTTGCCGCTTTTATCGAAAAAGCTTACCTTAATATAATGAAAATCGTTAGCATTGTTGAAGCCTTCCTGCTTGTAATTTGTTACAAAATTACCAAACTCGATGTCCGTTGCTCCTCTTAGCAACAGAGTGGTTTTAATATACTGCTTTGCTACCTCGTTTTCATTGCCCCATGAGAATGATCCATCCGTTTTTTCCTGAGCTTCCCTGAGAGCTTCCAATGTCTTTAAGTATTCTTCATTGTTTGTGGCGGAAATTGTGTTATTAAAGCTGCCCTCTTCGTTGATGAGTCTGTCTACCTCCGAATCAATGACAGCCCTGCCCTGTTCTGTGAGCTCAGCATCTGAGATGCCCGGTTCGGTTCCGTTTTCAATTGTGTCTTCCGATCCTGTTTCAGACAAAGTCTCAGCTGCAGGTGCAGATTCCGGCTCCGTAGCAGTTTCTTCCGATACCGGTGCTGTTCCCTGAAGGATCTCATCCGCCACAGGTGCATTTTCTTCTAAGGTCTCTCCTGCCACAGGTGCATTTTCCTCTAAGGTCTCTCCTGCCACAGGTGCGTTTTCCTCTAAGGTCTCTCCCGCTACAGGTGCGTTTTCCTCTAAGGTCTCTCCTCCCACAGGTGCGTTTTCCTCTAAGGTCTCTCCCGCTACAGGTGCGTTTTCCTGCAAGGCTCCCTCTGCTACAGGTGATACAGTTACTTCAATATCAGCTGCAGGGGCTGCGGCTGCTGCCAGAGCCGCCAGATCCACGGGAGCAGGAACTCCGAGTCCAAGCAGTGCGGCAAGATCCGCAGCGGGTACCGACATATCGGCTGCGGGAGCAGCCATATCCATCGTGGGCATTACCGCTTCCGGTACAGGTGTGAATACCTCCTCTGCCGGAGCTGAAACCGCTTCCGGTTCACAAACGTCCTGAGAAGGGGTCTCGACATACTCTTCATGTCTTTCCTCCTCAACCTGTATTTCTTCTACCACATCTCCGGCGGGCTGCTGCTGGTTTTCAAGTTCCTCCGCATAGACCACCATGTCATCGGAAATGGCATTGGATACCCCGACGGCAACGCCCACTGAAGCAACACCTTTTAAAACTTTTCTGATCTTTTTGTTTTCCATAGGCGATGTTCCCTCTGTTTCTTATATTTTTACCCCTTAGGTAAATTATTCATATCCGCGAAAAAAACAGGTATACTCTCCCTGTATATATATCGACAGATCCCTGAAAAACATTAATCCGCGGATAAAAATTTCTTTTCTCGTTTATTATATTCCGACTATTATAACACATATAAAAGCATTTTGCACTATAAATGTGACAAAATGCTCAAAAAATTATTTCCTTTATAAACTTATTCCATCTCATCCAGTATACTTCGGGCGGCGCTGCCTCTGGATATCCCGTTATCCATGGCAAGCTTCCCGATGTATCTGTGAGCCTCGTCCTCGGTCATATGCTCCTTTTCGATCAGAAGAAACTTGACCTTGTTCACCAGACGCATCTCCTCTAACTTCTCCTCAGCCCGGCGCGCTTTGGTTTCAAGCATATGTATCTTATCCTGTATTGCGATAAGATATCTGACTGCCTTGTCTATCCTTCCCCGCGGGGCAGGTTTGGGAACCACTAACACCCCGTGATCGGTCACGGTTGAAAGAGAGTCCTCAAAACCGTCTCTGGGAGTCACTAACAGGACGGAGGCGCTGCTTTTTTCGGTAACATCAATGGCAAACTCCTCCCCGTTCTCATCAGGGAGAGGAGAATCGATCACAACAATGTCATAATATCTCTCAAGTATGCATCTGCGGGCAAGTACCGCGTTTTTTCTGATATCGATCGTTACAAATCCGGCCAGCGATCTTTTGACTAACAGAACAAACTGTTCGGAGGAGGATACGATCAGGATGGAGTGGTATATGTCATCTTTTTTTGACATGGACTGATACCTCTTCTTGCATAAAAACCCCATACATTTCGGATGATACGGTTATCCGACGTATGCCTTTAAGATTCCTTCCGGAACATATTTCTTAACAAAATCGCTTTTTGCGGCAAGGGCAGCCGCCTCTTTTTTCGAGGTCGGAAGCATCACGGCCTCACTCTCCATTTCCTGCGGAAGCTCAAGCTTTTTCTCTATTCCGTTCAGTCCCGCCCTTATAAGGAGAGCATATACGAGATACGGATTGCCGGAAGCATCGGGGCTCCTCAGCTCCACCCTTGTTTTGCCGTGATATGTCTCTATGTACATAAGCTCCGATTCCTCGGCACTTGACCAGTTGACCCTGTCGGGAGCGGTATTATTGCCAAGCCTTGAATAAGACGCATCGGTGGGATTTAAGAAGATCGTAAGATCCTGGATCCGGTCTATGATACCTGCTGCCGCGTATTTGACCACATCATTCCCTTCTCTGTCCACGGCGTAGATATTTATGTGATATCCGTTTCCGGGTTCATCGGGCAGAGGCAGGGGAGAAAAATCCGCATTCAGACCGTAACGGTCCGCCAGTGTCGAGACCACCATCTTAAAGGTCGTCATCTGATCCGCGGCCTTTAAGGGTTTTGCATAATGAAAATCTATCTCATTCTGTCCCGGTCCTCTTTCATGATGAGACCTTTCGGGTCTTAGGCCCATCCTTTCTATTGTGAGAGAGATCTCCCTCCTTACGTTTTCGCATTTGTCAAGGGGCGCGATATCCATATAGCCCGCCCTGTCATACGGGATCTTCGTGGGATTTCCCTCATCATCATTCTTAAAGAGATAAAACTCCGTTTCCGTTCCGAACCTGAACTCTATACCCGCATCCGAGGCATCCTTTACCGCCTGCTTGAGGATCCCCCTGGTATCGGAAACATATTCCTTTCCCTCCGGAGTATATATATCACAGAACATACGTAGTACCCTTCCGCTGTCCGGTCTCCAGGGAAGAATGGCCATAGTGTCCGGATCGGGCCTTAAATAGAGGGATGCACTGGGACAGTCTTCAAATCCCTTTATTACCCTGGCGTTGATCTGTGTCCCTTCCTCAAAGGCCTTTTTGACTTCGCCCGGCATAACCGAAATGTTCTTCTGTACCCCGTAGGCGTCGCGAAAGGCCAGACGGATGAATTTCACGTCTTCCTCCTCGATATACTTCATAACTTCATCAACCGAATAATTCATGCTGTCCTCCTGTTTTTTTACCTCTTTTATATTGTACTTATCCTGGGTGATATATCCTCCAGCACATCAAGCAGTATCTTTACCGTATCAAGGGATGTGAACATTGTGACGCCGTTCATGATGGCACATCTTCTTATGGCCACCCCGTCATTATAATGAACTCCCGAAAGTATGGCTCTTGTATTAATGATATAGCTTACATATCCCGCGCGGATGGACTTTAGTATCTCATCGGATCCCTCACTTATTTTTCCCCGGATCTTTGTCCTTATCCCGTGTTCCTTGAGAAAAACTCCGGTTCCGACGGTGGCTTCTATATTAAAGCCCAGTTCATAAAACCGCTTTATAAGCGGAAGAGCCTCTTCCTTGTCCTCATCCGCCAGTGTTACCATGACCGTGCCGTATTCCTTCATTCTGATGCCGGAAGCCTGAAGAGCCTTATACAGCGCCCTTTTCAGACTCCTGTCATAGCCGATTGCCTCACCGGTGGATTTCATTTCGGGTGAAAGATAGGCATCCATTCCGTTCAGTTTTTCAAAAGAAAAAGCCGGTGCCTTAACATACCAGAAATCCCCGAAATTTCCTTTTTTCCCGGAACGATCGTAGAAAACGGTATCCGCAAGCCCCTGATCTTTAAGGCTTTCACCCAGCATTACCCTTGTGGCTATGTCAACTAAAGGGATACCGGCCGATTTTGAAAGGAAGGGCACGCTTCTCGAGGCCCTGGGATTTACCTCAATGATGCGGACCTTTTCATCCTCATCCACGATGAACTGGATGTTGTAAAGTCCCTTTATGCCGATCCCTTTTCCCAGCTTTTTCGTGTAATCCCATATGGTATCCTTAACCCTGTCCGATAAGGAAAAAGGCGGATATACGCTGATACTGTCTCCCGAATGCACGCCGGTCCTCTCCACAAGCTCCATTATCCCGGGGAGAAAAACATCCTTTCCGTCGCAGATGGCATCCACCTCAACCTCTTTGCCCGAAATATATTTATCTATAAGAACGGGCCTGTCCTTATCAACCTCCACGGCACTTTCCAGATATCTTACAAGCATCTCCCTGTTTGCCACGATCTCCATTGCTCTTCCCCCAAGAACAAAGGAAGGTCTTAAGAGAACCGGGTATCCTATTCTCTCCGCAGCTTCCGTTCCATCCTGAAGGCTTGTCACCGCAATGCCTTCGGGATGCGGGATATCAAGTTCTTTTATGACCTGTTCGAAGGCATCCCTGTCCTCCGCTTTAAAGATCGCATCATTGTCCGTCCCGATTATCCTTATGCCTCTTTCCGAAAGCGGTCCGGCCAGGTTTACGGCGGTCTGTCCTCCCAGTGAGGTTATGACCCCGAGAGGCTTTTCATGCTCCACTATTTCCGTTATATCCTCTGCGGTAAGAGGTTCAAAATACAGTTTGTCGGCGGTGGTATAGTCGGTCGATACGGTTTCGGGATTGTTATTTACAACTATTGCCTCATATCCCATGTCATGAATGGTCTTGACCGCGTGTACCGTGGAATAGTCAAACTCCACTCCCTGGCCTATCCTTATGGGACCGGAGCCCAAAACAATAATCTTTTCCCTTTCCGATACAAGGGATTCGTTCTCCGTTTCATAGGTTGAGTAAAAATAGGGCACATAGCTGTCAAATTCCCCCGCACAGGTATCTATCATCTTATAGACGGGATGAATATCATAACGCTTTCTGAGCTGCCAGATATCCTTCTCTTCACAGCCCGTAAGCTCCGCTATATAGGAATCCGAAAATCCCATCCTCTTTGCTTCGTACAGAAGCTCCCTGTCAGGGACTTTTGCATCCCCGTTTCCGCTGCGGCTTTTCTCGATCTTAATCTCAAAATCCACGATCTTCTTGATCTTATCGAGGAAAAACATATCTATCTTTGTTTTGGAATTTATGACCTGGGGATCAACGGAAAGCCACAGAAGCTCCGATATGGCATAGATCCTGTCATCTGTACCCTCTTCGATATATTCAAGAAGTTTTTTAATTGCTTCCTTTCTTCCCTCAATGCCCTCTTTTTCCGAGAGGCTCTTTACGTCAAATTTTTCCAGATGGATATGATTCTTGCCGTCCTCAAGGGATCTTATGGCCTTTAAGAGACTTTCCTCCATGGTCCTGCCCACACTCATGGTTTCTCCCGTAGCCTTCATCTGGGTGGAAAGCACGTTTGAAGCCAGGGTAAACTTGTCAAAAGGAAATCTTGGCATCTTGGTGACCACATAATCGAGAGAAGGCTCAAAACAGGCCGGTGTATTTGCGAGCATTATCTCATCGAGATCCATCCCAACAGCAATCTTTGCCGAAACCCTGGCGATAGGATAACCGCTGGCTTTTGAGGCAAGAGCGGAGGATCTTGATACTCTCGGATTAACCTCTATCACGTAATAATCAAAGGATTCGGGATCCAGTGCAAACTGCACGTTGCAGCCGCCTTTTATCTTAAGGGCCCTGATGATCTTTAATGCGCTGTCCCTCAGCATGTGATACTCTTTATTGGTAAGGGTCTGGCTCGGGGCCACAACTATGGAATCACCGGTATGTATCCCAACGGGATCGAGGTTTTCCATGTTGCAGACCGTTATGGCCGTATCCGATGCATCCCTCATGACCTCATATTCTATTTCCTTGTAGCCTTTGATGCTTTTTTCAACAAGAACCTGACTAACCGGTGAGAGGGCAAGGGCTGTCTTCATCTTTTCACGCATCTCACCGGGTTCCGAGGCAAAGCCCCCGCCGGTTCCGCCAAGAGTAAAGGCGGGCCTTAAGATAACGGGATAGCCTATGGACTCCGCTGCGGCAAGGCCTTCTTCAACCGTGGTTGCAATTTCGGAAGGTACCACAGGCTCATTGAGTCCTTCACAGAGTTCCTTGAATCTCTCCCTGTCCTCAGCCATCCTGATGCTGTCGGCGTCCGTTCCGAGAAGCTCTATCTCACATTCATCAAGGACCCCTTTATCGTACAATAAAAGGGACAGATTAAGTCCGGTCTGCCCGCCTATCCCCGGAACAATGGCATCCGGTCTTTCATATCTGCATATCCTTGCCATGTATTCGAGTGTGAGAGGTTCCATATAAACCTTGTCCGCAATGGAACCGTCTGTCATTATGGTTGCAGGGTTGGAGTTTGCAAGTATCACCTCATAGCCTTCCTCCTTAAGAGCAAGACAGGCCTGTGTTCCCGCATAATCAAATTCCGCCGCCTGTCCTATGACAATGGGGCCGGAACCTATCACAAGTATCTTTTTCAGATCAGTCCGCTTTGGCATTTTCTCTTCCCTCCTGCATAAGCTTTGTAAATCTTGAAAAAAGATACCCCGAATCCTGAGGACCCGGAGCGCTCTCCGGATGATACTGCACCGAAAACGCCCTGTTCTTAATGCATTCGATACCCTCAACCGTGTTATCCAGAATATTGATATGCGAAACCTCAAGTCCCGTTCCGATAAGCGAGGCTTCATCCACCGCATAGCTATGATTCTGGCTTGTGATCCCGATCTTTCCGGTCTTTAAATCCCTGACCGGATGATTGCCGCCGCGGTGGCCGAACTTAAGCTTATAGGTCTTTGCCCCGTAGGATAAGGCAAGGAGCTGGTGTCCGAGGCAGATCCCGAACATGGGGAGCCTTCCCTTAAGCTCCTTAAGGGTTTTTATCACCTCCGGCACATCGGTCGGATCTCCCGGACCGTTTGATATAAGAAGTCCGTCCGGATGAAGGGCCAGTATGTCTTCACCGCCCGTATCAAAGGGTACCACGGTCACGTTGCACCGGTTTGCGTTTAACATCCTGACAATGTTTGTCTTCATTCCGCAGTCTATCGCAACCACATTAAAAAGAGGGTTTGAAGTGCGGCTGTACCATCTTTTCCTGCAGCTGCATCTCTTAACGGCATCATGAGGCACCGCGGTCTTTTCTATCTCTCTGAGCCCCTGTCCTGCAGATACGGAAGCATCGGTTATGATGCATCTCATGGTTCCCTTATCCCTTATACGCCTTACAAGCATTCTGGTATCTATTCCGGATATCCCCGGCACCCCTGCCTCCGTCAGCATTTCCGGCAGGGTCTTTGCCCACCTGAAATTAGAGGGATCATCATTGATATCCCTGACGATAAAGGCTGAGGGTGATATCATCCTGCTCTCAAAATCCTCATCCGTGATCCCGTAATTTCCTATCAGCGGATAAGACATGACAACGGCCTGATCGGTATAGGAAGGATCGGAGATTATCTCCTGATATCCCGCCATGGATGTGTTGAAAACTATCTCGCACACCCTTGTGCCCTCTGCGCCGAAACCCTTTCCGATGTATTCGCTTCCATCCTCAAGTATTAGTTTTCTGTCCTGCTCCATGATCTTTCTCCTGCACGGTGTACTTTCGTGGCTTATGTATATTCTCTTTTATGCTTATTTTTATGCTTATTTTCTATTATGTCTGTTTTCTTAGATTCCCTATCTTTTGGCTTATTTTCGTATTCTCTTTACAGCACTGAATTTAAGGTTTGAAATCGCCCGGGAAATCATACTTTTTCGTGAATTTTACGCATTTAGTACCACCTTTACTCAGAAATCCGCCCTTCCTGTCTGCGGATCGCCGCCTCCACGAAGCCCTTAAAAAGCGGATGGGGCCTGTTGGGCCTTGACTTGAATTCCGGGTGGAACTGCACACCGATATAAAACAGATGATCCGGAAGCTCTATGGTCTCAACAAGCTTCTTATCGGGAGACAGTCCGGACAGCACCAGACCCTTCTCCGTCAGAACTTCTCTGTAATCATTGTTGAACTCATAACGGTGCCTGTGCCTTTCCGCTATATCATTTTTCCCGTAACAGCGCTCCATAAGGGTTCCTGATGCTATGCGGCAGGGATAGCTGCCAAGTCTCAGAGTTCCGCCCTTCTCTATGTCATCGGACTGTCCGGGCATGAAATCGATAACCTTATGTTCCGAAGGTTCCGAAGCCTCACCCGAGCAGGCATCCTCTATTCCCGCGGCATTTCTTGCAAATTCTATCACTGCTATCTGCATTCCGAGACAGATACCGAAATAGGGGATATTCTCTTCCCTGGCATAGCGGGCACTTAAGATCATCCCTTCGATACCCCGGTCGCCGAATCCGCCGGGAATGATGATACCGGATACGTCCTTAAGTCTTTCCCTGTAATTTTCCGGAGTCAGTTCTTCGGAATCCGTCCACTTTATACTGACCTTTGTACCGAAGGCATAGCCCGCGTGATGAAGGGCCTCCGCAACGGAAAGATAGGCATCGTGCAGTTTTGTATATTTCCCCACCAGAGCTATCTTCACTTCTTTATCCGAAGCCGCTATCCTTTCCGACAGCTCTTTCCATTCGGAAAGATCGGGCAAAGGTGCATCTATCCCAAGCTCTCTGCAGACAACACCGGAAAATCCGCTTTCTTCAAGCATCAGCGGGGCATCATACAGACAGTCGAGAGTCCTGTTTTCGATGACGCAGTCCTCCTTGACATTACAGAACAGGGATATCTTTTTGAATATGTCGGGTTCCAGGGGTTCATTGCACCGAAGGACTATGATGTCGGGATTGATCCCCATGCCCTGCAGTTCCTTGACGGAATGCTGTGTAGGCTTTGACTTGTGTTCGTTTGATCCGTGAAGATAGGGAACAAGTGTTACATGGATGAACAGGCTGTTTTCTTTTCCCGTTTCAAGCGAGATCTGTCTCACCGCCTCGAGAAAAGGCTGGGATTCAATATCCCCTATGGTGCCTCCGATCTCCGTGATCACAACATCGGCTCCCGTCTCCTTTCCCGCACGGTATACAAACTCCTTGATCTCATTGGTGATGTGGGGGATCACCTGGACGGTGGATCCCAGAAACTCTCCCCGCCTTTCCTTGTTGAGCACATTCCAGTAAACCTTTCCGGAGGTCAGGTTGGAAAACCTTGTGAGGTCTTCGTCTATAAATCTTTCATAGTGGCCGAGATCCAGATCCGTTTCCGCACCGTCCTCGGTAACATACACCTCTCCGTGCTGATAGGGACTCATGGTGCCGGGATCCACGTTTATATAGGGATCAAGCTTCTGCGCCGCCACCTTCAGTCCCCTGGATTTAAGAAGCCTTCCCAGTGAGGCTGCCGTGATGCCTTTACCGAGCCCCGATACTACTCCTCCGGTTACAAAAATATATTTAGTCATACTGTCCACCTGATTCATCTACTTTTGGTCCTGTCCGTTTTCTGTCCTTTACGATATCGATACTTTATGTTAACGGTCCTGCTAATCATCGGTCCTAAAGATTCGAATATCCCATCAGTGCTTCATCCACGGCCCGGGCTGCCTTCCTGCCTTCGGATATGGCCCATACCACTAAGGACTGTCCCCTGTGCATGTCTCCGCAGGTATAGATCTTATCTGCCGAAGATCTGAAGCCTCCCGCCTCTGTTCTGACATTTGACCTTGCGTCCGTTTCCACCCTGAATGCATCGGTAACATATTTTTCCGATCCGAGAAAACCTGCGGCAATGAGAACAAGATCGGCCTTGACTGTCCTCTCCGTGCCTTCCTCCGGGACCATGTTAAGCCTTCCGGTTTTCTCATCCTTTACGGGCTTTAATGAAACCAGTACCGCTTCTTTTACGTTTCCTTTTTTATCCTTAACAAATTCCTTAACCGTTGTCTGATATATCCTGGGGTCCCCGCCGAATTTCCATATGGCCTCCTCCTGTCCGTAATCCACTTTAAGGATCTTCGGCCATTCCGGCCAGGGATTTGAGGGAAGTCTCGTTTCCGGAGGCTTCGGCATCATCTCAAGCTGGGTAACGCTTGCGGCACCCAGACGGATGCAGCTTCCGACACAGTCATTCCCGGTGTCTCCTCCGCCTATCACGATGACATTTTTATCCCTGCACAGCTCATAGGGCGGCTCCTTAAGATCACTGTCGAGGAGTCTTTTTGTTACCTCCGTGAGAAAATCAACAGCGAAGCGTATCCCCTTTGCATCCCTTCCCGGTGCCTTTATGTCCCTCGGATTAGAAGCTCCGCAGGCAAGGATCACGCTGTCATATTCGTTTATAAGACTCTCCGCGGGGATATCTTTTCCCACATCGGCATTAAGAACAAATCTGACCCCTGCCTTTTCCAGGAGAGCGATCCGTCTGTCTATAACTCTCTTATCCAGTTTCATGTTTGGGATCCCGTAGCGCAAAAGTCCCCCGGGCCTGTCTCTTCTTTCATAAACCGTGACCTCATGACCCGACCTGTTGAGTAACTGTGCCGCCGCAAGTCCGGAGGGACCGCTTCCTATGACGGCGATCTTCTTTCCTGTCCTTACGGAAGGTTCCTCCTTTACAAGTCCGTGTTCCCATGCATATTCAATTACCGCCTTCTCATTTTCCCTGGTCGAAACAGGCATATCGTTGAGCCCGCAGGTACAGGCCGCCTCACAGAGAGCGGGACATACCCTCGAAGTAAACTCCGGAAAGCTGTGGGTGACGGACAGTCTCTCATAGGCCGCCTCCATCCTTCCCCTGTACACAAGGTCATTTATTTCCGGTACCAGATTGTGAAGGGGACAGCCCGATGCCATTCCTGCTATCATAACTCCCGCCTGACAGAAGGGGATACCGCAGTCCATGCATCTTGCAGCCTGTTCCCTTTGAGCGTTTCCGTCAAGAGGAGAGTGAAATTCAAGGAAATCCTTTGTCCTGTCCTTCTCGCTCCTTACCGGTCCGTCTTTTCTTTCATATTCAAGAAATCCCGTTGTCTTTCCCATTACTCTTCACCTCCCCCGGTAAAGGTCCTGAAAGCCTCTATCCCTGCAGTATCCGGATCCGCACCTGCTTCTGTTTTCTCAGCTATCAGCCTCATTATCTCCTTATAATCCTCCGGAATGATCTTTTTAAAGTGTCCGATATAATGGTCATAATCCGAAAGGATCATTTTGCCCTTTTTTGATCCCGTTGCCTCAACATGCTCCTTGATGATCTTCTTAAGCTCCAGTGCCTCTTTCCGGTCCTTTATCTCTTCCATGCTCACAAGCTGCCTGTTCAGATTCTTATAAAGCCTGTTTTCTTCGTCAAGAACATAGGCTGTCCCGCCGCTCATACCTGCGGCAAAGTTCTTTCCGGTGCCTCCGAGGATCACCACTTTTCCGCCGGTCATGTATTCGCATCCGTGCTCCCCAACGCCTTCAACAACGGCTATGGCGCCGGAATTACGGACGGCAAATCTCTCTCCCGCCATTCCGGCTATAAAAACCTTTCCGGAAGTGGCTCCGTAAAGCGCCACATTTCCTATGATGATATTCTCATCCGGATCATACTTTGCTTCCTTCGGTGCCGAAATGATGAGTTTTCCTCCTGACAGCCCTTTTCCGAAATAATCATTGGAATCACCCGATAATGACAGGGTGAGACCTGCCGGGATAAAGGCTCCGAAGCTCTGTCCTCCCGAACCGGTACAGTTTATCCTTATGCTGTCCTCCGAAAGACCTTCAGGGTGAAGCCTTGTGATCTCGGTCCCGAGAAGGGTTCCGAAGGCCCTGTCGGTGCTGCTTAGGCCTACCGAAAGCTCCGCCTTTTCTCCTTTGTTAAGAGCGCCCTGTATCTTTTTTGACTTAAGAAGCACGGTTTCATCCCTTGTCTTTTCAAGTTCAAAATCATAAAGATCCTTTTCTTCATGAGAGAGGGGCTCCCCTTCCATATGAAGGAGTATCCCCGAGAGATCCAGCTTTTTCTCCCTTTCCGAAAGATCTCCTCTTACCTTTAAGAGATCGCTTCTGCCCACAAGACCGCTTACGGTCCTAATGCCGAGATCTGCCATTATCTCCCTTAAGGATCTTGCGATAAAATGCATGAAGTTCTCAACGTATTCCGGTTTTCCCGAAAACCTCTTTCTAAGCTTCGGGTTCTGGGTCGCGATACCCATGGGACAGGTATCCGACTGACACTGTCTCATCATCACACAGCCTAAGGTTATGAGAGGTGCCGTGGCAAATCCGAATTCCTCTGCCCCGAGCATTGCGGCTATTGCAACATCCCGTCCCGACATCAGCTTTCCGTCTGTCTCCACCACTACCCTGTTCCTGAGCCCGTTGGCGATCAGGGTCTGATGAGTCTCCGCCAGTCCCAGTTCCCAGGGAAGTCCCGCATTATGTATGGAAGAAAGAGGGGCCGCTCCGGTACCTCCGTCATATCCGGATATGAGAACGACCGCGGCTCCTGCCTTTGCAACACCTGCCGCAACGGTTCCCACACCTGCCTCCGATACCAGCTTCACCGATATCCTGGCGTTTTTATTTGCGCATTTCAGATCATAGATGAGCTGCGCAAGATCTTCTATGGAATAGATATCATGATGAGGCGGAGGGGAGATCAGGCTGACACCGGGGGTGGAGTGTCTTGTTTTAGCGATCCAGGGATATACCTTCCTTCCCGGAAGATGCCCGCCTTCACCGGGCTTTGCTCCCTGTGCCATCTTGATCTGTATTTCCTTTGCGCTTACGAGATATCTGCCGGTCACGCCGAACCTTCCGCTTGCCACCTGTTTGATGGCAGAGCTCCTGTCATCATCCGTTCCCGCCGATTCTATGCGCTCATCGCTTTCTCCGCCCTCTCCGCTGTTGCTCTTGCCCTTCAGGCGGTTCATGGCTATGGCCAGGGTCTGATGGGCTTCCTCCGAAATGGAGCCGTAGGACATGGCACCGGTCTTGAATCTCTTTACTATCTCTTCTTCGCTCTCCACTTCATCAAGAGGTATGCCCTCCTTAGGAAAATCAAATTCAAGAAGGCTTCGGATATAGCCCGTCGATTCTCCGTTGACCATGGACTCATACTCTTTGAATCTTTCATAATTTCCTTCTCTGGCTGCAAGCTGCAGCATATGGATGGTCTGAGGGTTGTATCTGTGATGCTCTCCCCGCGAGCGTTCCCTGTGCCTTCCCGTGGAGGAAAGCTCAAGGTCACACTTTCTGCCAAGGGGATCAAAGGCTTTGCTGTGCTGGCTGTCCGAGGCCTTACCTATATCCTCGAGAGTGATGCCGCCGATACGGCTTACGGTTCCCGTAAAATAATCATTTATGACCTCTTTAGAGATACCGATGGCCTCGAAGATCTTGCTGCCCTGATAGGATCTCACGGTGGATATTCCCATCTTGGAGGCCGTCTTTACGATACCCGAGATTATGGCATTGTCATAATCCCTGACTGCCGCATAGTAATCCTTATCAAGCAGTCCGTCTTTTACAAGCTGTGCTATGGAAGCATGGGCAAGATAAGGATTCACGGCCGAGGCCCCGTATCCTAAGAGTGTTGCAAAATGATGTACCTCCCTTGGTTCTCCGGATTCCACAACAAGAGACATGGCCGTACATTTTCTTGTGTCCACCAGATGCTTGTGCACCGCAGAAACAGCAAGAAGCGAAGGTATGGACACATGGTTCTCATCCACTCCCCGGTCGGAGAGGATCAGGATGTTTGCTCCCTCCCTGTAGGCCCTGTCCACTTCTACAAAAAGATGATCTATGACCCTCTTCATGGGCATGCCCTTATAGAAGAGTATGGAAACCTTTGCCGCCTTAAACCCTTCTTTACTGATATGTTCGATCTTCATAAGATCAAGATCGGTAAGTATGGGATTATTTATCTTAAGGACATGGCAGTTACCGGGCACCTCTTTAAGGAGATTCCCGTTCTTTCCAAGATAAACAGCCCTTGATGTTACGATCTCTTCCCGCTGCGCATCGATGGGGGGATTGGTAACCTGGGCAAAAAGCTGCTTGAAATAATAGAATAAAGGCTGATACTGCCCCGAAAGAGCAGCTATGGGCGTATCTATACCCATGGAGCCTATGGCCTCAATGCCGTTTAATGCCATGGGCAGGATGCTGTCATGATAATTCTCCCAGGTGTATCCGAAGGCCTTCTGAAGCTTTTTTAACTCTTCCCTGTCATATTCCGGGACCTTCTTATTGGGTATTTTTAAGGAGGAAAGTGTTACAAGCCTGCTGTCAAGCCATTCTCCATAGGGCTTTCCATGGGCGTATTTTTCCTTCAGTTCTTCATCGGTTATGAGCTTCTTCTGCTTCGTATCCACAAGGAGCAGTTTTCCGGGATGAAGTCTTTCCTTTTTGAGTATATGATCCTCGGGGAGATCAAGGACCCCCACTTCTGAGGAAAGGATAAGCCTTCCGTCGTCCATGATATAATACCTCGAAGGTCTCAGACCGTTTCGGTCAAGAATGGCCCCCATAACATCCCCGTCGGAAAAAACGATGGAAGCAGGCCCGTCCCAGGGCTCCATCATGGTGGCATAATACTGGTAAAAATCTCTTTCCTCCTGGGACAGGGTCTCATTATGAGCCCAGGGTTCGGGGATCATGATGGCTGCCGCAAGCGCAATGGGCATGCCGCACATCACCAAAAACTCCAGAACATTGTCAAGCATGGCCGAATCGGATCCGCTCTGTGAAATGACAGGCAATACCTTTGTCATATCCTCCTCCGAAAAGGCATCCGTATGCATGGTCTCTTCACGGGCAAGCATCTTGTCCGCATTGCCCTTTATGGTATTGATCTCACCGTTATGTACAATGAACCTGTTTGGATGAGCTCTGTTCCAGCTGGGAAGAGTGTTTGTGGAAAATCTGGAATGGACCATGGCAATGGCCGACTCGTAACGGGGATCCTCAAGATCCTTAAAGAAGAGCCTCAGCTGCTTAACCAGGAACATTCCCTTATAAACTATGGTCCTGCAGGAAAGTGAAGGCACATAGGTGTTTGCGCTGCTCTGTTCAAACTCCCTGCGGACTATATAAAGCTTCCTGTCAAAATCGGAATCCTCCTTTATTTCCTCCGGTCTTTCAATGAATGCCTGATATATGTTCGGCATGCATTCAAGTGCCTTTGAGCCAAGTACGGAGGGATCGGAATCCACCTTTCTCCAGGTAATAAGATTAAGCCCCGCCTTTCTTAAGATGATCTCAAACATTGAGCGTGCCTGTCTCATATCAAGCTCATTCTGCGGAAAGAAAAATACACCTACTCCGTATCCTCTTTCCGCGGGGAGCGTTATACCCTCTTCACTGAGCTTTTCCGAAAAGAACCTGTGAGGGATCTGGGTGAGTATGCCTACGCCGTCTCCTGTTTTTCCCTCAGCATCCTTACCTGCCCTGTGCTCCAGTCTCTCAACGATAAGGAGGGCGTCATCCACAAGCCTGTGACTCTTTTTCCCTTCAATATCGATGATCGCTCCTATCCCACAGTTATCATGTTCAAAAGAAGGATCATACAATCCTTTATTTCCGATGGTTTCAAACTGATCTGACATGATACATCACTCCTTTGACCGACGGCCCTGCGATAAAAAAAGGCGTCCAAGGTTGTCAAACAACCTTAAGACGCCATTGCCTTCTAACTGTATGCTATATAAAAACCTGATCCAATGTCCCCTTTGACATTAGAAAAATTATACAGTAGCAAAGAATAACAGTCAAGGCATTATTTTATTTTATCAGTTACTTTAGTTACTCCACATCCTGCAGGGCATCATAGTTCTCTTCGCCGGTCCTTATCTTAACTACCCTGCTCACTGGATATACAAAGATCTTTCCGTCTCCGATCTTTCCGGTATAAAGGGTCTTCTTGGCGGTTTCTATCACGCTGTCCACGGGGATCTTCGAAACAACAACCTCAAGCTTTATCTTGGGTAAAAGTGTCATATCCATCTCAACACCACGGTACATCTGTCCGGCACCCTTTTCGATGCCGCAGCCCGTAACCTGAGTAACCGTGATACCTGTAACACCCAGCTCGTTGAGCGCTCTCTTGATCTTGTCATATCTTGAAAGCTTGGTAATGATAACCACTTTATTGATGCCCGTATCAAGGCTCGTACCCTTAACGGTCTCCGCTGTATTTACGACCCTGACCGAAGCATTCCTTGCAGCCTCCGAGGCCTGTTCATATTCCGGTACGCCGAGACTCGTATTCTCGTTTGCCGTCATGGCCGCACTCGATATATCCACTATTGAGAATCCCGCATAGGCCGATGTAAGACCGTGTTCTTTCACATCAAGGCCTTCTATCTCCTCTTCCTCACTGACCCTGAGTCCGAAGATCGCCTTTATGACCGTAAAGACGATGAACATTCCCAATGCCGCCCAGGCTGCAACTGCCGCAAAACCGAGAAGCTGTATGAGAAGAAGCTTTACACCGCCGCCGTAGAAAAGGCCGGTGAGCTCACAGTCCGGAGCCGAAGGAGTTGCAAAAAGACCTACCGCTATGGTTCCCCAGATACCGTTTATCATGTGTACGGCAACGGCTCCCACGGGGTCGTCGATGTGCAGCTTGTAATCCAGGAACCATACTCCGAAGCATACCAGAAGTCCGGCAACCGCTCCTATTATGATGGAACCCAGAGCATCGGTCACATCACAGCCTGCGGTTATGGCAACAAGTCCCGCAAGTGATGCGTTTAAGCACATGGAAACATCGGGCTTTCCGAATTTTAACCAGGTAAAGATCATACAGACAACGGTGGCAATTGAAGGTGCTATGGTGGTCGTTACAAACACCGAAGCCAGCTGATCCACCGATGTACAGGCTGCACCGTTAAATCCGTACCACCCTAACCACAGGATGAATACTCCCAGGGCACCTACCACAATGTTATGACCGGGAAAAGCATTAACCTTTACGATCTTTCCCTTTGAATCCTTCTCAAATTTCCCAATACGGGGTCCCACCATCTTAGCTCCCACTATGGCTGCGATACCGCCCACCATATGGATAGCACAGGATCCCGCAAAATCATGGAACCCAAGCTGTGAGAGCCATCCGCCTCCCCAGATCCAGTGAGCCTCGATGGGATAGATCAGGGCAGAGATAACCGCCGAATAAACGCAATAGCTTAAGAACTTCGTCCGTTCTGCCATTGCCCCGGATACTATGGTGGCGGTGGTTGCGCAGAACACCAGGTTAAACACGAAGTTTGACCAGTCAAAGCTTTCATATGCGGTAAAAATATCAAGACCGGGCTTTCCTATGAAGCCGAACATATCCTCACCCAGTAACAGACCGAACCCTATAAGGATGAAGACCGCACAGCCTATGCAGAAATCCATCAGGTTCTTCATAAGGATGTTTCCCGCATTCTTGGCCCTTGCAAAACCTGCCTCCACCATGGCAAAGCCTGCCTGCATCCAGAACACCAGAGCGGCACCTATCAGAAACCACACCGCAAACAGTTCACCGTCAACCGCTTTCAAAATTTCCTCTGTCATAATATCATCTCCTCACTTATTAATTTAACGATGATCTTTAAAAAGATCATCAAAAAAGGTCATCCCCGGCGCGTCAGAGTAACCACGCCATTGTGGGATGACCCTTTTTTCCATTTTTGATAACTCTTAAAAACTGTACCGTTTATGTCCCATTATCCGGTTTAATATACCGACCGGTTTAATACACCGAAAACAGGATCTTTCCGTAACTGGGGAACGGCCAGCTCTCTTCGCTCGTGAGCATCTCGGCCTCATCAACATGCTTCCTTAAGTGTTCCATCTTCGGGATCACATCATCTCTGATGGCTTCCGAGGTCTTTCTTACATCATCGTAAGTCTTGATATCCTCCAGTGCCTTCTCAAGATCCTTTACTCTCTCAAGTATGTAATCCGTGAGCTCTGACAGCCTTTCCATGGTTGAGATCTCGTAGTTGCACTTTACATTACTGCTTACGGACTTCATAAGCGAGGTGGTCCTTGCGAGTCTCTGCAGATAATGCTCGATCGCGGGCAGGTAATTCTTTCTTACCATATCCACCATTGCGTGACCCTCTATGTTTACGGTCTTGCAGTAGTTCTCGAGCATGATCTCGCATCTGGACTGCAGCTCTGTCTCACTGAATACCTTATGGGAAACGAGCATATCAACGTTCTTCCTGTCAAGCAGATGCGGCATTGCATCCGGCGTTGTCTTAAGGTTTGAAAGGCCTCTTACCTCTGTTGCCTCTTTGACCCATTCCTCGCTGTAACCGTTTCCGTTAAAGAGGATCCTTTCGTGCTTTCCGATCACTTCCTTGATGAGCTCATGAAGCCTGGCCTCGAAATCATCCGCTCCTTCAAGTCTGTCCGCATACTGCTTTAAGCTTTCGGCAACAGCCGCGTTCAGCATGATATTGCAGCAGGCGATGCTGTTTGAGGAACCGAGCGATCTGAACTCAAACTTATTTCCGGTAAAAGCAAACGGTGAAGTACGGTTACGGTCCGTTGTATCCCTTGAAAATCTCGGAAGGGAATGAACGCCGAGCTTTATGACTTCTTTTTCCTTGCCCTGATACGGTGTGTCATTCTTGATCGCATCAAGGATAGCGGAAAGCTCATCACCTAAGAAGACCGATATGATCGCCGGAGGCGCCTCGTTTGCGCCGAGCCTGTGATCGTTCCCTGCAGTCGCAACGGAAAGACGGAGCAGATCCTGATAATCATCGACCGCCTGGATCACCGCGCATAAGAAAAGTAAAAACTGCGCGTTCTCATACGGGGTCTCGCCGGGTGAAAGAAGGTTTGTCCCGTCATCGGTTGCCATTGACCAGTTGTTGTGCTTGCCCGAGCCGTTTACTCCGGCAAAAGGCTTCTCATGAAGCAGGCAGACAAGTCCGTGCTTTCTTGCAACCTTCTGCATGATTTCCATGGTCAGCTGGTTGTTATCTGTCGCAATGTTAGTTGTCGAATAAATAGGTGCAAGTTCATGCTGTGCGGGCGCAACCTCGTTATGCTCGGTCTTTGCAAGGATCCCGAGCTTCCACAGCTCATTGTTCAGATCCTCCATGAACTCGGTGACTCTGGGCTTGATCACACCGAAATAGTGATCATCAAGCTCCTGGCCTTTCGGAGGCGCCGCTCCGAAAAGAGTCCTTCCTGTATATACAAGATCCGGCCGCTTGTCGAACATTTCCTTGTCTATAAGGAAGTATTCCTGCTCGGGACCTACGCTTGTCCTTACATATTTCGCGTCTTTTCCGAAGAGCTTCAGTATTCTCTTTGCCTGCCTGTTGAGGGCCTGCATCGACCGAAGCAACGGGGTCTTTTTATCGAGCGCGTCTCCCGAATAGGAACAGAAAGCCGTCGGGATACAGAATGTATGATCCTTGATAAACGCATAAGAGGTCGGATCCCATGCCGTATAGCCTCTTGCCTCGAAGGTTGCCCGAAGTCCTCCCGAAGGGAAGGATGAAGCATCAGGCTCGCCCTTTATAAGCTCCTTTCCTGAAAATTCCATGATAACTCCGCCGTCGGGTGAGGGTGTTATGAAGCTGTCATGCTTCTCGGCGGTCACGCCTGTAAGCGGCTGGAACCAGTGGGTAAAATGAGTGGCACCGTTTTCTACTGCCCAGTCTCTCATCTCTGCTGCCACAGCCTCGGCAACTTCCTCATCAAGCCTTGCATTCTCATCGATCGTTTTTCTCAGCGAATTATATACTTCCGCCGAAAGGCGTGATCTCATCACCCTGTCATCAAAAACCATTGATCCGAATAATTCCGGTACGTTCTGTTTTCCCATACTCTGCCTCCTTCTGCTTTGCAGCTGTTTATTATTCTTCTGTCTGTATGATGTTTATTTAATATTCCCTGTTTCCCTCTG
>JAIKZD010000054.1 GCA_024682555.1 Lachnospiraceae bacterium
ATGGCAAGAGAGGTAAGCTTCTCATCAGAGAATACGGATTATCTCATCTATCTTCTTGAGAACAATACTGCAAAGCTTAACAACGATCTTGCAGCTTTCTGCAAGGTTCAGTGCGGACCCGGCGCAGATGTTATCATCGCAAACCAGACTGCTCTTGTTAATTCCAAGATCGCGGCAGTTAACAAAGAGTGCGCAGAGAATCATATCGCCTGCTTAAATGCAAAGGTTTACAACGCAAAGGTTCTTGAGGGAACACGCCTTACACAGCTCAACTATTTCAAGAGTCTTCTTGCATTAAGTCCTTCATGGCAGCCTCAGGTTGATGCGGCTCAGAAGGAATATAATGCCGTTTCCGCTGAGAGAGCGGCAGCAGAGGCTTATCTTGCAACGGCAAAGACAAAGCTTGCAAAGTATCTCTAAAATGTGATCCGTACGAAGAAATGTGATCCGTACGAAGAACCGAAACCGACAGGACCGGGTGACCGGTCCTGTTTTTGTTATGGTTTTGTATTATATAAAATAAACTGTTTTTTCGTATCGATTTTCTACATCCGGTCTGTCCGCGGATAGAATATTCTTCCTATCTGACCGCTCAATTCTGTGTGGTTTTCACAAAGTTTATTTTTCTTTGATTTTTCGCTTGAAACAGAGGTTTTGCCTTCATAAAATACGACTTAACAAAGAGGGTCGGAAAGGCAGGAGATTTTTGTTTGACTATGTATTATCCGGCGGAACCCTGGGCATTGAGAGCTATATCGTCAGGGTTGAAGCCGATGTCTCTGAAGGCATGCCCATGTTTGAACTCGTCGGTTATCTGGGAGTCGAAGTGAGAGAGGCCAAGGAAAGGGTGAGGACGGCAATGAAGAATTCCGGACTCTCTTTTCCCATGAAGCATGTTACCGTCAATCTGGCGCCCGCGGATATCAGAAAACATAAGACCGGTTATGACCTGGCCATGGCGGTGGCGATAATGGCAGCCACAGGTACGGTCAGACAGGACAGGATAAGGGACAGCCTGTTTGCGGGAGAACTTGCATTAAACGGCGAACTGATCGGCGTGGAGGGTATCCTCCCCATTGTCCTTACGGCAAAGAATGAGGGACTCAAAAGATGTATTGTGCCGGCAGATAATGCATCGGAGGCGGCCGTTGTCGAAGGCATAGATATCATAGCGGTAAAGAGCATCGGGGAGCTTTTGGATTATCTTAATCTGGTTTCCGATATCACACCCGAGAAATGCATAAGTTTTGAGAATGATGAGCCATCCGGGAAAAATGATTTCAGGTACATTAACGGTCAAAAGCTCATAAGACGCGGCGTTGAGATTGCCGTCAGCGGAATGCACAACCTCCTTATGGTGGGACCGCCCGGAGCGGGAAAGACCATGATCGCAAAATGCATCCCCACCATCATGCCGAAGCTTTCCAAGGATGAATGTCTCGAGGTTTCCCGTATATACAGCGTGGCGGGCAAGCTTGACAGGGAAAACGGTCTCATCACACAGAGGCCCTTCATATCACCGCATCACACCATCACGGATATAGGGATGATCGGCGGAGGCGCGAAGTTAAAGCCCGGAGCGGTTTCCTATGCCCACAGGGGAGTGCTGTTTCTTGACGAACTGCCGGAGTTTGGCCGGGCTTCCCTTGAGGCTCTGAGACAGCCTCTGGAGGACGGCGTTGTAACCATAGAGAGAAACCAGGGAAGCTATGTGTATCCTGCCGATTTTATGCTGGTCGGGGCCATGAACCCCTGCCCCTGCGGCATGTATCCCGACAGGAACAGGTGTACCTGCTCCAAAGCTTCCATCGACAGATATTTAAACAGGCTTTCAAGGCCTTTACTTGACCGGATCGATATCTGCTTAAGCGTGAACCGGCTGGGGTTTGATGATATGTTCGGACAGGCTGAGGGAGAAAACGAGAGCTCCGGGGATATAAGGGAGAGGGTTGAAGCCGCAAGGTACAGGCAGAAAAAGAGATTCGGCCTCTCGGGGATTTTGTTCAATTCCCGGATGAGTCCGGAAATGATAAAGAGATACTGCGTACTTCCCGAAAGGGAGGAGGCATTTTTCAGACAGGCGCTTCAGAGCCTTGATATATCGGCGCGTTCCTGTCATAAGATACTGAAGCTTGCAAGGACCATAGCGGATATGAATGCCGAGGAAAACATTACGGTCAGGGCGCTGACGGAAGCCATACATTTAAACTCCCGCGTAAACATGTAGGAGTGTGTGTGAGAAGGAAAGAAACAGGGAGGTTAAGATGGCAAAAGAGATAGAATATGATTACTGGTGGGCCTCGGCGACGGGTATTTATCAGGGTTTTCTGCGTCAGGCCGCCCCTCGGGCAGGCTCCTCGAGAATGCTTTACGAAGCCGATGCGCGGAAGCTTGCATCTATTCGCGGCATCACAAAGGAAAGGGCGGAATATATCGTAAACAGGAGAAGGGAATGGGATCTTGAGGGCGAATATGAAAAGTGCATACGATCGGGGATCCGGTTTATCCCGCATTATTCCGCCGGTTATCCGGAAAGGCTTAAGAGGATAAGCGGGCATCCCTTCGGGATTTTTGTCCTTGGAAAGCTGCCCGATGACGGAGTAAAAAGTGTTGCGGTCATAGGTGCGAGAAACTGTTCGGAATACGGAAGACATATGGCGGAGGTGCTGGGACGGGATCTTGCAAAGAACGGGGCAGCGGTGATAAGCGGTATGGCTTATGGCATAGATTCCATATCCCAGAAGGCTGCGGTTGATGCGGGCGGTTACAGCTGCGGCATTCTTGGGTCCGGGGTGGATATCTGCTATCCCGCATCAAACCGGGAACTATATGAAAAGCTTAAGGAGACCGGAGGCCTGATATCCGAATATCCCCCGGGTACCGAACCCCGCCCTGCTCTTTTTCCGCAGCGTAACAGACTGATATCCGCTCTTTCCGACCTTGTTGTGGTAGTGGAGGCACGGAAGAGATCCGGCACGGGGATCACGGTGGAAATGGCCCTTGATCAGGGCAAGGATATTGCGGTGGTGCCGGGGAGAGTTACGGATCCTTTGAGCGAGGGCTGCATAGATCTCTGGAAGCAGGGCGCCACACCCGTCGGAAGCGCGGAAGATATACTTGAGATACTCTCTCCGCTTTATCCCGGGGAGAAAACGGATGTTGACAAAGAGCCGGACATCCCGGAAAAAACAACGGCTCTCAGTCCCGCCCAGCTTAAGATATATTCCTTTCTCGGATATGATCCGGTGGATGCGGGAACCATATGTGAAAAGCTTGATCTGGATGTCCCGGAGGCGATCGAGGCTCTGAGCATGTTAAAGATCGGCGGATTTATCAGAGAACTCTCAAAGGACTGCTATGTGAGGGAGTGAGCATTGCATGGACAAAAACGGCAGGAAACCCGCAAACCGGCACGGGAAAAAACGGATACTTGACGAAAAAGATTTTTATAGTGTATATTGTTTTGCGAATTCCGCATCGGGACTTTGATCAAACATAACATTATATATATTCTGGAGGTTTTTTATGTCCGATAATCTGGTGATCGTGGAGTCACCTGCCAAAGTAAAGACAATCAAGAAGTTTCTCGGATCGAATTATGAAGTCCTTGCAAGCAACGGTCATGTCAGGGATCTTCCCAAGAGTCAGCTTGGTTTCGATCCGCAGAACGATTATGAACCCAAGTACATAACCATAAGGGGAAAGGGCGAGCTGCTTGCTTCCCTGAGAAAAGCGGTAAAGAAAGCAGATAAGGTGTATCTTGCAACCGACCCGGACCGTGAGGGTGAAGCCATATCCTGGCATCTTTTGCAGGCACTTAATCTGGACGGCAAGACGGTAAAGAGGATCACTTTTAATGAGATAACCAAGAATGCCGTTAAGGAATCCCTTAAGAATGCAAGGAACATTGACATGAACCTTGTAAACGCCCAGCAGGCCAGAAGAATGCTTGACAGAATGGTGGGCTACAGGATCTCACCCCTTTTATGGGCCAAGGTAAAGAGAGGCCTCAGTGCGGGAAGAGTACAGTCCGTTGCCCTGAGGATAATCTGCGACAGGGAGGCGGAGATCGATGCCTTTATTCCCGAGGAATACTGGTCGTTTGATGCGCTTCTTTCGGTAAAGGGCGAGAAGAATCCCATTGCCGCACATTATATCGGAAATGCCGACGGCAAGGTTGATATAAGGTCCGGGGAACAGCTTGACCGGATCAAAAAGGAACTTGACAACGCGCTCTATGAGGTGGCGGAGGTCAAAAAGGGAGAGAGGGTCAGGAAGGCGCCTCTTCCGTTTACCACATCCACCCTTCAGCAGGAGGCCAGCCGGACGCTTAATTTTTCCACCCAGAAGACAATGAGGATCGCCCAGCAGCTGTATGAGGGAGTGGATATCAAAGGTGAGGGAACCGTTGGTATCATTTCCTATCTTCGTACCGATTCGGTAAGGATATCCGATGAGGCAAGGGGAATGGCCGAATCCTATATCAAAGAGAATTACGGCGATAAATACCTCGGAACGCCGGTACAGAAAAGTGCAAAGGACGGAAAGAAGGTTCAGGATGCCCATGAGGCAATAAGACCTACCGATCCTTACAGAACGCCCGTTAAGATAAAAGAATCCCTTTCGAGGGACCAGCTCAGACTATACACTCTTATATGGAAGAGATTCGTGGCAAGCCAGATGAGTCCTGCGGTATATGATACGACAAACGTGAAGATAAAAGCCGGGGACCACAGATTCGGGATAGCCGCTTCAAAACGCAGATTTGACGGATTTATGAGCGTATATACCGAGGAAGATGAGTCAAAAGAGGAGGGCAACGTACTCAAAAAGGAACTGACCGAAAAAAGTGCCCTCACCTTTGAAGGCTTTGATGAAAAACAGCATTTTACGCAGCCGCCCGCTCACTTTACGGAGGCGTCGCTTGTAAGGGCCATGGAGGAGCTTGGGATCGGAAGGCCCAGTACCTATGCACCGACCATAACGACCCTTCTTGCAAGGCATTATGTGGCAAAGGACGGAAAGAACATTTTCGTTACCGAGCTCGGAGAAGCGGTAAACAGGATCATGGTGGATTCTTTTTCCAGCATCGTCGACAAGGATTTTACCGCCAATATGGAGATCCTTCTTGACAATGTGGAGGACGGAAGCGTCGAATGGAAGACCATAATCTCGAATTTCTATCCGGATCTTGATGAGGCGGTGAAGGTTGCACAAAAGGAACTTGAGCATGTTACAATACAGTATGAGGAAACCGATGTAAAATGCGACCTCTGCGGAAGAAACATGGTGATCAAATACGGTCCTCACGGCAAATTCCTTGCCTGCCCAGGCTTCCCGGAGTGCAGGAATACAAAGCCTTATCTTGAGAAGCTCGGCGTTAAGTGTCCCAAGTGCGGCAAGGATATAGTTATCAGAAAAACTAAGAAGGGCCGGAGATTTTATGGCTGTGAGGATTATCCTAACTGTGATTTCATGAGCTGGCAGAAGCCCACGGGGATCAAATGTAAGAAGTGCGGATCCATCATGATAGAGAAGGGAAACAGGCTGCAGTGCATAAACGAAAACTGCGGTTTCATCACCGAAAAGCCGGCGGATAATGACTGACAATTATAATATGTTTTAAAAAAAGTCGTTCAATTCTGTTGCAATTTTTGTCACACTGTGATACAATTCCATCAGAGTTGACAGTGAAGGGTTATTTTGAAATGAGCAGTGTGCAGTTGCTTGACAAAACAAGGATGATCAACAAGCTCCTTCATAACAACAATGCCAGCAAGGTTGTTTTTAACGATATCTGTGATGTTCTGAAGGGGATCCTCGGTTCCAATGTTCTTGTGATCAGCAGGAAGGGAAAGGTGCTCGGACTCGGCGTAAGGCAGGATCTTGCGGGTGCCGAGAAGCTTTTCAGATGCAAGGTCGGGAGCTTTGTGGACAAGGATTTAAATGACAGGCTTCTTGAGATCCTTTCGACAAAGGAAAATGTCAATCTTGAAACCCTCGGGTTTGATGAGGCTCTGGCCGGTAAATACCAGGCTCTCATAACACCGGTGGATATAGCCGGGGAGAGGCTCGGAACTTTATTTTTTTACAACCTTAATGAAAGGTACGGTATTGACGATATAATATTATGTGAATACGGTGCCACGGTTGTGGGACTCGAGATGTTAAGGGCCGTTACCGAAGAGGATACGGAGGCAAAACGGAAGAAGCAGGGTGTTAAAGCAGCCATAAGTACCCTTTCCGCCACCGAGCAGGAGGCCATCTGTCAGGTCTTTGAGGAGCTGGGGGGCATGGAGGGAATACTGGTAGCAAGCAAGATCGCGGACCGGGTCGGGATCACCAGATCGGTCATAGTGAACGCTCTCCGTAAGTTTGAAAGTGCGGGCGTCATAGAATCAAAGTCCTCGGGAATGAAGGGAACCTATATAAAGGTTTTAAACCCCGCGGTTTTTGATGAAGTAGAAGCCCTGAGAAATAATACATAAGTTAATATTTCTTGCGAACGGATTTGTAAGAGGACAAAAACGGATTTTACCCTTGGGTTTGATCCGTTTTTTTTATTCATAAACCGAAAATGGCCGGATGTATTTTGTGTCAAAGTGACGTTTGTCTACAAGATTTTGTGCCATATAGTCAAAAAAGCTTGTTTTTTAGTCAGAAATAATTATAATGGAATAGGGTGGTGAGTAAAAATGATTAATTCTGACGTTTATAACTATATCAACGTGCTTGATAAGGCGGCAGACGGGGCATGGTTAAGAAACGAGGCTATAAGTCATAATATAGCCAATGTTGACACGCCGGGATATAAGAGGCAGGATGTCTCTTTCGAGGCGGAGCTTAAGCATGCACTGAGAGCCAGCAAGTACGTGTCCCTTGACCAGAAAATCAGCGATCTTAACAAAAGAGGTATCGACAGGATCAATCCGAGGACTTACTCGGATTATTCGGGTTATTCCTACAGGCTTGACAGGAACAATGTCGATATAGACACCGAGAGCGTGGAGCTTGCATCCAACCAGATCAAGTATAACGGTGTCATTCAGAGCATTTCCGGGCAGTTCAACAACCTTAAGACGGTCATCAAATAAGCCGGGACGGACAGGGACTGAGTAAACATCAGCAATAATGAAAGGGGTGATCATTTGAGCATATTCAAATCTTTCGGTGTCAATTCATCGGGAATGACGGCCGAACGGTATCGAATGGATATCATTTCCCAAAATGTGGCAAATGCAAATACAACGAGAACGGAAGACGGCACGCCTTACGTCAGGAAGGTCGTTACCTTTACGGAGAAGACCACCGATCCCACAAGCTTCGGCACTATTTTCAGGCGCACGAGAGGAATGGACGTGGGTGACGGTGTAAAGGTTACCGGAGTTTATGAAGACAAGACCGCCGAGATGAAGAGGGTTTACGATCCCGCGCATCCCGATGCGGATGAGGACGGTTATGTATGGTATCCCAATGTGGATATCGTAACGGAGATGACCAACATGATCGATGCGACCAGGGCCTATGAAGCAAATGCGACGGCTTTTACCGCATCCAAAGCCATGGCCGTGAAGGGGCTCGAGATCGGCGGTAACTGAGGATAAGACTTTGACATCATGACCATTCGGAGGCATTGATAAATGGATATTACTTCTTTACTTAACGTAAATTCACATGCGGTCGCAAATGCGGCGCAGAAAGCATCCACCAGGAAGGGAACGGACATTGACGACAGCTTTTCCTCGATGTTTAAGTCCGCTCTCGGAAATCTTAACGAGACAAACAATCTCCTTCTGGATCAGGAGGAAGAAGAGATGAAATTCGCCCTGGGTCTGTCGGAGAACACCCATGACATGGCAATCGCGGCAGCAAAGGCGTCTACCGCATTAAGCTATACGACGACCTTAAGGGACAAGTTCATAGAAGCATACAAGGAACTTATACAGATTCAGGTATAAAGTGACCGGTATTAAAGTACAGGGTATTAAAGTACAGGGTATTAAAGTACAGGGGATTAAAGTACAGGGGATTAAAAAGTGACTGACAGATTAAGAGAGATCCCGCAGCGGATCCTTGCGTGGTGGAACAAGTTTACCGCCAAACAGAAAACGATAATAATCAGTGCCGTGGCAGGCGTCGCACTGGCTCTTGCCATTTTGGCGACGGTTCTTACAAGACCGCAGTTCACGACGCTCATCAATTGCGAGAACACCAAGGAAGCATCGGAGATAACGGGTCTGCTTGAGGGCGAGAATATCGGCTATGAGATAACCGATGACGGACTCATAATCTCCGTAAAAAAAGAAGATCTTTCGCGAGCGACTCTTTTGCTCGGAGCCAACGGTTATCCGGCCCAGAGTTATTCTCTTGAAAGCGCGCTTTCCGGCGGATTCTCAACGACGGAGTCGGATAAGGCAAAGACCTATAAGCTCTATCAGGAATCGCATCTTCAGGAGATAATGGAGTCGGTGCCTGCCGTCAAGGCGGCCTATGTCACCCTGTCCATTCCCGATGATGACGGTACCCTGCTTGCACAGAAGGAAGAGTCTTATGCAAGCGTGATGCTTGACTTAAATGAGGAACTTGAAAACGGTGTGGCGGAGAATTTTGCCAAGAATATAGCAACCGCTCTCGGAAACAAGACCACCGAGAACATCACCATAATAGATTCAAACGGAAATCTTCTGTTCTCGGGCGCCGATTCCGTGATGAAATCCTCAACCGTCAATGCAACGACCCAGATCCAGTTGAGGAGCGAGGCGGAAAGACTGGTCAAGCAGGAGGTCACCCAGGTGCTCCTCGGATCCAATCTTTATGAGGATGTAAAGGTAGCAACGACCTTAAAGATGGATTTTTCGTCCCAGAACGAGACCACGCATACCTATACGCAGGCAGATGAAAACGGAACGAACGTAATATCCCACTCCGATACTTACGAGGCGGAAGGCTACGGAGCCGTTACGGGTGTACCCGGAACGGACACAAATACCGAGGAGACCACCTATGTGATAGAGGATGAAGGAAATTCGAGGTATTCCGTGACGGAGGAGTCAAGGGACTTCCTTCCCGGCGAAAAGATCACCGACAAGTCGACGCCTCCGGGAACCATAGATTACAACGGATCATCCATAGCCATAACGGCTTCCCACTATGTGATCTACAAGGAAGATGAGTTAAAGAACCAGGGAGCCCTCGATGGGATCACCTTTGACGATTTCATCGCCGAGAATTCGGAAATGCAGAAGAAGACCGTGGATGAGGAAATGGTGGCTCTTGTGTCAAACGCCACCGGCATACCGGTTGCGAATATATCGATAATTGCCTATGATGTGCCAATATTCCAGGCTTCCGAGGGCTTCAGCGTGGATGCCGCGGATGTGGCTCAGATCTTCCTTATAGTGCTCATTCTTGCACTGTTGGGATTCGTGGTATTCTCATCTCTGAGAAAAGAGAAGGAGGAGATACCTCAGGAAGAGGAACTTTCGGTGGAAGATCTTCTGGAATCAACACAGGATGCAAACGTAGAAGACATAGAACTGGAATCCAAGTCGGAAATCAGGCTCATGGTGGAGAAGTTTGTGGATGACAATCCGGACGCGGCCGCCGCATTGCTTAGGAACTGGCTGACTGACGATTGGGGGTAGGAAATGCCGCAGCAGAATCAACATGAAGATGTCATTACCGGCGTTCAGAAGAGCGCTATCCTTCTGATAGCTCTCGGACCCGAAAGGTCGGCACTGATCTTCAAGTATCTCAAGGAAGAGGAAATAGAGGAACTGACTCTGGAGATCGCAAATACCAGAAGCGTTACGCCTCAGGTAAAGGAAATGGTCATAGAGGAGTTCTATCAGGTGTGCCTTGCGCAGCAGTATATCGCAGAGGGCGGTATCGGATACGCGAAGGAGCTTCTGGAAAAGGCTCTCGGAGAGGAAAAAGCAAACGATGTTATCGGAAAGCTGACTGCTTCGCTGCAGGTAAAACCTTTCGAATTCATCAGAAAGACCGAGGCTTCGCAGGTCTTAAACTTCATCCAGGACGAGCATCCTCAAACCATAGCCCTTATACTGTCATACCTTACATCCTCCCAGGCCGCGATGATACTGTCGGCACTGCCGCCTGACAGCCAGTCGGATGTAGCAAAGCGTATAGCCATGATGGACAGGACTTCACCGGATGTCATCAAGGATGTTGAAAAGATACTGGAAGGGAAACTCTCAAGCCTCGTGAACCAGGATTATACCATCATCGGCGGCGTAGATTCCATCGTCGAGATTTTGAATACGGTAGACAGAAGTACGGAGAAACATATCATGGAAACCCTCGAGATCGACGAGCCCGAGCTTGCCGACGAGATCAGGAAGAAGATGTTCGTATTCGAGGATATCCTGCTGCTTGATGACAGAGCCATCCAGAGGGTTCTCAGGGATGTTGACAACAGTGATCTGGCCATCGCGCTTAAGGGCGCAAACGAAGAGGTTCAGGGCGCGATATTCAAGAACCTTTCCTCACGTCTTGCGGCCATGATAAAGGAAGACATGGAATTCATGGGCCCTGTGCGTATGAAGGATGTTGAAGAGGCGCAGCAGAAGATCGTCAATACCATCAGGAAGCTTGAAGAGGGCGCCGAGATCGTTATTTCCCGTGGCGGAGGTGACGAGATAGTTGTCTAAGAATCTTCTGAAGTCAAACTCAATAGTGATTAAAGGCGACGGCAAGAGAATGATCAATTCCAATGACCTGATCGCCGAAAAGATTCAGAAGCTCACCGAGATACTCGAAATGGACAGGGAAGAGGATTTCGCGGACGGTTTTTCGGAAGGGCTGGAAGCCGAACAGGTGGAGGCGCTTCTGTCGGATCCGGATGAAGAGCCCGAAGCCGTGGCACATGCAAAGGAGAAGGCCTCAGAGATAGTGGAGCATGCCAATGAGGATGCCGAGAATATTTTGAGATCCGCAGCGGAGGAAAGAGAAAGGCTCATAAGCGATGCGGAGAATGAGGCCCGGGCCCTCAAGAATGATTCCATCCGCGCAGGTCACGATGAAGGCTACAGGGCAGGCTACGATGAGGGCATGAAGGAAATAGAGGCCCTTAAAGCCGGGCTCGAACAGGAAAGACAGGAACTGGAAGCCGAGTACGACAGACGGTATAAGGCCATGGAACCGGAGCTTGTGGAAACGCTGACGGGGATCTACAGCCATGTGCTGGGGATATCCCTCGAGAACGAAACCGGTGTTATCATGACCCTCTTAAAGGACACCATCAGAAATATCGAAGGCGGAAAAAACTATATGGTCCATGTTTCCGCGGACGATTATGCTTATGTGGGCGCCTACCGGGAAGATCTTTTAAACTGTGTCGGAGGCATAGACAGTCTTGAGGTGGTTGAGGATGTCACCCTGAAAGCTTCGGACTGTTTCGTGGAATGTGAGAGCGGGATATATGAGTGCGGTCTCGGAACCGAACTTTCGCTGCTTAAAAAGGAGTTAAGGCTTTTATCCTATTCGGGATAGCCGGAAATACCCATGGACACCGCAAAATATCAGGCTGCATTAGAAAAAACATATTTCAAAAGACTGGGCAAGGTAGTTAATGTCGTTGGTCTTACCATAGAATCAATAGGTCCCGATGCCAAGCTGAATGATCTCTGCCGGATAATGACAGACAAAGCGCAGGGGCTTTTTGTAACTGCGGAGGTTGTAGGTTTCAGGGATAACAGGACACTGCTGATGCCCTATGAAACCACCGACGGGATAGGCTATGGCTGCATAGTGGAAAACATGGGTTATCCCCTGACCGTAAATGTCGGTGAAGGAATGCTTGGAAAATGCCTCGACGGACTGGGCAGACCCGTGGACGACAGCGAGATAGTCAGCGAGGGCACCTATCCGGTGGATGCACCGCCTCCCGATCCCTTAAAGAGGGTGATAATAGATACGCCTCTTCCTCTTGGGGTCAAAGCCGTTGACGGGATAATGACCATCGGGAAGGGTCAGAGGATAGGGATCTTTGCCGGATCCGGAGTCGGAAAGAGTACGTTACTTGGCATGTTTGCAAGAAACACCAGGGCGGACATAAATATAATAGCCCTTATCGGAGAGCGGGGAAGAGAGGTCAGGGAATTCATAGAACGGGACCTCGGAGAAGAGGGAATGAAACGCTCAATAGTAGTGGTGGCGACCTCGGACAAACCGGCTCTCGTACGAAAAAAGGCCGCAATGACTGCTACGGCCCTTGCGGAATATTTCCGGGACAAGGGAAAGGATGTTTTACTGATGATGGATTCCCTCACCCGTTTTTCCATGGCCCAGAGGGAGATAGGCCTTGCCAGCGGGGAGCCTCCGGTTACGAGAGGATATCCTCCGAGCGTATATTCCGAAATGCCCAAGCTTCTTGAAAGGGCAGGTAATTCGGAGAGCGGCTCCATAACGGGGTTATATACCGTACTGGTGGACGGAGACGATTTTAACGAACCCATAACCGATACCGCGAGGGGTATCCTTGACGGGCACATAATGTTAAACAGAAAGCTTGCCCACAAGAATCATTATCCGGCAATCGACATCCTTCAGAGCATCTCAAGATGCATGAGCCAGATCGCCACGAAGGAACACAAGCAGGCAGCGGGAAGGCTTAAAAACGTACTCGCCACCTACAATGAAGCGGAGGATCTTATCAACATCGGTGCGTATAAATCGGGAGCGAATCCAAGCATAGATTATGCGATAGATAAGATAGGCAGGGTAAACGAATATCTCTGCCAGGATGTGGACACGAAGTATTCCTTCGAAGAGGAATTAAAGCTCCTCGAGGAAATATTTGAATAGACCGTCATTACCAAAAGGTGACTTTCATGGCAAGATTTATCTACAGGATGCAGAACATCCTGAATCTTAAGGAAAAACTGGAGACACAGGCCAAGAACGAATTTGCCATGGCAAGCAGCGCCGTAAACGAGGAGGAGGCAAAGCTTAAGGCTCTGTATGACAGGAAAAAGGCTTACGAAGACAGACTGAAGACCCTGTATGAGAGCGATCTTTCTCTTTTTGACATAAGAGAGACATCCCAGGCGGTGGAACTTATGGATTATCAGATCGGGATCCAGCAGGAAAACCTGAGGCGCGCCGAGGAGATCCTTGAATATAAACGGGAAGCCTTAAAGATCGCCATGCAGGAAAAAGAAACCCAGGAGAAGCTCAAGGAAAACGCTTTTGAGGTCTTCAAGCAGGAGGTGAAGGCGGCAGAGAGCAAAGAAATAGATGAACTTGTAAGCTACAGATTCGGACAGGCTAAAGAGGAAAATAATGGCTAAAGGCGACGAGATCATAGAAGAAGAACCTACGAAAAAGAAAAAGGAAAAAACAAAGAAGGAAAAGCCTGCGAAGAAGCAGAAGGGAGGACCTTCGGAATCGCCGGAAGGCGCGGCCATCTACACCGATGCCGAGGAGGAAGAAGAGGGCGGCGGATTTTCCATAGCCCTGATCACCATCCTCATCATCATTATATGGCTTGCAATACTGTGTCTTCTCATAAAGCTTGATGTGGGCGGGTTTGGTTCCAATTTCCTCTATCCCATCTTCAAGGACACTCCGGTGATCAATAAGATCTTACCGGAGGCAGAGCCCTTTTCCCTTCCGGGAGACAGCGGAAAGTCGGAGCTTGAGGAGGAATTTCCCTCGCTTGCATCGGCTCTTTCGGAGATCGAGAGCCTGAGAAAGGAAAACGAAAGATTAAAGAACGCAAATACCGTAAATGCCACCGACGAGCAGATAGCGGCCATGCGTGAGGAGATAGAGAGACTTAAGACCTTCGAGGAGAGCCAGGTGGAATTCCAGAGGGTAAAGACGGAATTTTACGAGGAAGTGGTTTTTTCCGATGAAGCTCCTTCCATAGAGGAATACAGGAAGTATTACGAGGAGATCGATCCCGAGAACGCCGAATACCTGTATAAACAGGTAATAACCCAGATAGAGGCGGACAAGGAACTTGACGAATACGTAAAGGCATACAGTTCCATGAAGCCCAAGAGTGCCGCCGCGGTATTTGAGGAAATGACTGACAATCTGGAACTTGTGGCCAAGATCCTCGGAAGAATGGATTCGGAGTCAAGAGCCAAGATATTAAACGTGATCGATGCGGAGGTTGCATCAAGGCTTACAAAGATCATGGATCCAGACTGATGCTTCCGTAAAAGCCTGTAAATTATTTCCGCTTTTTCAGCTCTTAAGATTTTTGAACATTCTGCCGATAAAGATTATAGTACCGGGAAGTTCCCTCCCGTGAGTGAAGATCTTAAGAGGAAAGGAGAGTAAATGACTACACCATCAATTAAAGAACTGCAGTCAGTTTTTATGGGTGCTGATAATCGAGTAGACGGATCTATCGCAGGGAACAGCACTTCTTCAAATCAAAAAACCGATTCCTTCACGAAGATAATGAGTGAAGCTGCCGGCAAGACCGTGGATGTTAAGCAGGGCGATGCAAATGCCATCAGGCAGACGAAGCCCGCCCAGGTTAACAACAAACCGAGAAAGGACCTGAAAAACGATACGGGTTCGGATCAGGCGGGTAAGACGGATGAAAGCTCAAAGACTTCGGAGAAGGACAATATCAAGGATGATACAAACACAAAAGATGACATTTCCGCAAAGGTTTCCGAGAAGACCGATAAGGTAAAGGATGCTATTAAGGATGAGCTTTCCGTAACGGACGAAGAGATCGAGGTTGCAATGAACGCTCTTTCCATGACGGAGGCTGATCTTTTAAATCCCGATGCTTTAAAGGAGCTTATGTTAAGCCTTACGGAAAATGACGATCCCATGTCCCTTCTTACAAACGAAAATCTTCTTCAGAGCATCAGAAATGTTGTTGAACTCGCAGGCGAGGTCAAAGGTGATCTCATGCAGGAGTTCGGCCTTACGTCCGATGAATTCGGTGCCGCTCTTAAGGAGCTTGTGCAGAATGCAGAGGCCGTAAAGGATCCCGGAATGATAACGGATGAAAAAACCGAAAAGGACGAAGATCCGGTGATCACCGACAGGACCGCTACGCAGAGTGATCTGACGGCAGCTCCAAAGGCAGGCGAAAAAGAAGATAAGGATAAGAACGGCGAAGTTTCAAAAACATCAGACAATTCAAACGGTGCCCAGGCCTTAAGGGCGGATAATACCGTGACTGTGGCCAAAGCCGACAATAACGCAAATGCAGGCGGAAACAACGGCAGCGACATGCCCCGGGAGGCATTTACCCAGACCGTGGTGACCACGGAGATAAGCTCCACCGGCGAAGTGATAGAGACCGTGAGGGAATACGGCTCCTATGCGGACGGCGCAAATATCCTGAATCAGGTTACCGAGCAGATAAAGGTAAACATCTCCCCCGAGACCACAACCATGGAAATGCAGCTGCATCCGGCTTCCCTCGGAGCGGTCAATGTGCAGATAGCATCGGAAAACGGCGTCATGCATGCGCATATCCTTGTTCAGAACGAAAGCGTGAGAGAAGTTCTGGCCTCCCAGATGGAGCAGCTTTTAAAGACTTTTGAAGAGCAGGGACAGAAAGTTACGGAGATCGATGTTTCGGTCGCCAACTACAATCTCGAACACGGACTTTACAGAGACGACGAGAACAACGGGCAGGCCGGAAAGGAAAGCTCCGGAAGACGTGGAAGAAGGAGCATCGATCTGAACGCCATGAGCGATTCCGACATCGCAGAGCTTGACGAAGAGGACAGGCTCGAGGCGGAAATGATGGATATGAACGGGACAAGCGTCCAGTACAGGGCGTAAAAAAATATCAGAAAAAGAAAGGAGAATGGATATGGCATTAACAGCACCGGTAGTGAACGGAGAAGTCACAAACACCTCTACGATCAGTGCTGCATCGGAGTCGGCTTCGAGCAAGAGCAACAGCGCTCTTGACAAGGATGCATTCCTTCAGCTGCTCGTGACTCAGATGAAATATCAGGATCCGCTGGAACCTACTTCAAACACCGAGTACATTTCGCAGTTTGCCCAGTTCTCGGAGCTTGAAGAGATGCAGAACCTGACAAGCACCATGTCGCTGCAGAGGGCATCCTCACTTGTGGGTCAGTATGTTGAGATAACACATACGAACGATACCACCGGTGAGTCGGTACAGGTAGCGGGAACGGTTGACTATGTAACCTATGAGAACAATAAAGCCTATGTTTCGGTGGGCGGAGAGCTTTATTCGGTTGATGATATCACCAAGTCCTTCAACCCCGAATATGCAAACGCGGGAACGCTGGCGGCGTCTTTCGTAAGTTCTCTCAACAAGCTTCCCAAGCTTACCGACCTTACCACTGCTTATGAGGAGGTTGTCAGCAATCTGACCGACGTATTCAATGACATGACGGATTACCAGAAGTCATTTTTGTCGGAGGATGACATTGAACGTTACAAAGAGTATGCTGCAAGGATGGAAACGCTGTTAGCCCAGGCCGCTGAAGCCTCGGAAACCACGGATGAGGGATCTTCCGAAGAAGACGCAGAGGGCGAAGAGGTACCGGAGGTATAGCGTAATATCAGGCACATGGTCAATGACGGTAATGTTACTTATGTTACGGAGGAAACGGAATGAGAATACTGAACGGGCATTCCCCTTCCATCGAGGAAACGGCCTCTAAATACCTAAGTAATGCAGCAGGTCAGGTAAAAAAGGAAGCTAAAGACGAAAAAAGCTTTGCCGAGATCCTGTCAAAGAAGCAGGCGGAGGGTGAGGAAAGCCAGGAACTTAAGTTTTCCAAGCATGCTTCCAACAGATTAAACGACAGGAACATCGAATTATCTGACAGTCAGCTTGACAGACTACAGGCAGGGATGCAGAGAGCTAACAGGAAGGGAATCAATGAAACGCTCGTTATCATGGACCAGCTCGCATTCATCGTGAACGCGAAGAACAACACCGTGATAACCGCAATGGATCAGACGGAAGCGGACGAAAATGTATTCACAAACATAGACGGGGCCGTGATAGTCTGAGAGAAACTAAAGGCAAAGGGCCGGACCGTTATACGGAAATACCGTAAGGAGGCCTTTGGATCCCCGATCGACGGACGGGATCGTTTCAATAAAAAGGAGGTCACTCACTATGATGAGATCACTTTTCTCTGGCGTTGCAGGTTTAAGGACCCACCAGACAAGAATGGATGTAATCGGTAACAATATAGCAAACGTTAACACAGTTGGTTTCAAGTCCAGCAATGTTACTTTCCAGGAACTTATGTACCAGACCACCCAGAATGCATCGGGTGCCAACGAAGATACCGGAAGAGGCGGTATCAATGCCAAGCAGATCGGTCTCGGCGTTTCCACCGCAGCCATAAATACCACGGTTGCAACGGAAGGTGCCAGCCAGTCGACAGGAAATCCCTTTGATATACAGATATCGGGAGATTCCTTCTTTATCGTAAACAGCGGACAGCAGAACTACTTTACCAGAGCCGGTGCTTTCTATGTGGACGGCGTGGGTAATCTGGCAATGACATCCAACGGCTTTAACGTAATGGGATGGCAGCCCGATCCCGACAGACCGGACCTTATCAAGAAGGATACCGTAAGTCCCTTAAGGATCATGTCCGCCGCAAACATGACCGCGGAGCCCGAAGCTACCACGGCAGGTTATCTCTCGGGTATCATAGACAAGAATTCCACACAGCTCACTTCCGATTCGGGACTCATAAGCAACATCGCGTTTTATGATTCCCTGGGTTACAGCTATGTTGCCAAGTTCTCGGTTTCCTCAAAGGACGGTACCGATGCGCTTCCCGAAGGCGTATTCAAGCTGACCCTTACCGATATCATAGATTCGGCAACGAACAAGTCCATCGTTGATACGGATGCCGGCGAGACCGTGGGAACCTACATGAACCTTTCCGGAAATGAATCCGTTTATATCCATTACGATACAAAAACAGGTAAATATCTCGGATGGGATACCAGCAAGACCCAGACGGATCCGGGCAATGCGGAGAGCACCCTCGATCTTACCACCACGGGAGCGAAGGACAGCTTTTCAACCATCGGAATGAGACTTGACGAGTCCGTTATGTATGATAACAACGAGACATCAACCTTTGCGGGAACCGCCGGTGACTACAACGGAAACCATGCGGGACGTAAGGTAGGTACCATGTCCGGCGTATCGGTTCAGACCGACGGTAAGATATATGCGGCTTACGATAACGGTACCACAAGGCTTTTGGGTCAGATAGCCGTTACCTCCTTCGCAAATCCTTCGGGTCTTGAAAAGGTCGGCGATAACCTGTATTCGGCAACGATGAACTCGGGACTTTTCGACGGGATCGGAAAAGACGTAACCTCCGACGGTGTGGGCAAGATGACCACCGGTGTTCTGGAAATGTCAAACGTAGACCTTTCGGCAGAATTCACGGATATGATCACCACACAGCGTGGTTTCCAGGCAAACAGCCGTATCATCACGGTTTCCGACTCGATGATAGAAGAACTTACAAACCTCAAGAGATAATTAAGGGCTGATCCCTGATAAAGGGCGCTGAGAGTAAACCCGCTTTCATTTACCGGTACGAATGGATCTGACGGTATGAATGAAGGTGCGGGTTTACTCTTATCATCCCTGAAGGAAAGCGGGGACGCCATACAGGGTTAAAAGAGAAGGGGATGGATCCGGATGATCGAGGTTACAAGGTTAAACGGGGTAAAGATACTGATAAACCCCGACCAGATAGAAAGCGTTGAAGAAACGCCCGATACAGTGATAACACTGATGAACGGCAAAAAATTTATAATAAAAGAGCGTAGACAAGAGGTTAAAAATCTAGTAAAATCTTTTAAAAGGGAAATTTATGCGAATTAGGTAGGTGGGAGTATTGGATATTGCAACCGTTCTCGGTCTGATCTTATGTATAGTATTTATAGTGGCATCCGTTGCCCTGGGTCAGGACGGTATTGGGGGTATCACATATTTCCTGGATGCACCGAGCGCGATGATCACATTCGGCGGTGCATTTGCGGCTATTTTTGCGGGATATAAGCTTCCTGACTTCATTAAGGGACTTTCCAGCATTAAGATCGCCATCACGGGCGGAAAGGGAAATGATACCGGTGCCATAATCAAAAAAATAATAGAGTTATCCAATGTGGCCAGAAAGGAAGGGCTCCTGTCCCTTGAAGAGGCTGCGGGAGGCCTTGAAGATACTTTTTTACAGAAAGGCATAATGCTTGTCGTGGACGGCACGGATCCCGAGCTTGTAAGGGGCATCATGGATACGGAGCTCGTCAGCATAGAGGGAAGACATAAGGATAACATAGGTTTCTGGGAAAACCTTGGAGGCATGGGGCCTGCGTGGGGTATGATCGGTACCCTGGTAGGCCTGATTATGATGTTATATCATATGGATGATGTTTCCACCCTTGGTCCCAACATGGCGGTTGCTCTGGTAACGACATTCTACGGCTCGGTTCTTGCAAACTGGATCTGCAGCCCCGTAGCCACCAAACTTAAAGCGATAAACGCCTCCGAAATGCAGTGCAAGGAGATAACCATAGAGGGCCTTTTGTCCATACAGGCCGGCGAGAATCCGAGAGTGATAGAGGAGAAGCTTAAATCCTTCTTAGCCCCCGGTGCAAGGGATGCACTTAATCAAGGCGGTGACGGAGGTGAGGGATAATGGCAAAGAGAAAGCCCGATGAGCCGCCAAAAGGGGCGCCGGCGTGGCAATCGACCTTTGCGGACCTGATGAATCTTCTGCTTTGTTTCTTCGTTATGCTTTTTGCCATGTCGGATGTGGACAAGCAGAAATTTGAGGCCATAGCGGCATCCTTTAATGATTCCTACAGCATTTTCTCGGCGGGAGCCCAGTCCATAGGAGACGGCATACTTATTTCAAACGGCGTAAGCCAGCTGAATGAGCTCGATGATTATATGTATTCCATGGGTAAGGCCGCGGAGCAGACCACCGATAAGGACGTCTGGGACGAGATCGAAGAAGAACAGCTCAAGGAATCGGAAAGCCTGGCCGAGGTCATAGAGGAGATCTTAACGGAGGAATCTCTGACACAGCAGGTGGACATCGATTTTACCTCCCAGTATGTTTCCCTTACCTTAAACGGTGCGCTGCTTTTTGATTCCGGTTCCGCGGAGCTCAAGGAGGAGTCGATCCCCATACTGAAAAAGATCGGCGTCATCTTAAAGAAATACGGAAAGAGCATCATAGAGATAGAGGGTCATACGGACAACGTTCCGATACATAATGCGAAATTTGACTCAAACAACGAACTGTCAAGTGCCAGAGCCCTGGAGGTCTTTGAATTCCTGGTAGAGAATTCGGGACTCGATCCCGCAATGGTAAAACATTCCGGAAGAGGCGAATATGTTCCGGTGGCAGACAATTCCACCGCCGAGGGACGTGCGCAGAACAGAAGGGTTGAGATCAAGATATATCATACGCTCAGCACGTATTAAACCTGCAGCTTAAGGAGTATTCGATAATGAAAAGAAATCTGATCCTGGTGATCATCCTGGCTCTTGTACTTGTGGACATAGTCCTGACCGGAATAATGATGATGTCGACGATGTCGGCCAATAAAAGGACCACCGCCCTCATAGACGATATAGCTACGGTACTGGATCTTGAGATGAGTCCCAAGGTGGACGGCGCACAGCCTGCCGGCCCGTCGCTTCTGGATACCGAGACCTATAATATCGAGGATGAGATGGTGATAGCCCTTGCACACGGTGAAGACGGAACCGACCACTATGCCATGGTTTCCGTATCGCTCTCAATCGACAAGACCAATGAGGATTATGCAACCATGCAGCCCCTGGTAAGCGCCAGCGAGAGTAAGATCAAGAGCGTGATAATAGATGTGATAAGTGCATATACCAAGGACCAGGCCACTGCGCAGACCAAGGAGATCCAGAGGGAGATACTTACAAAGGTCCAGGAATTGTTCGGATCGGATTTCATCTACGAGGTATATTTCAGAGACTTCAAATGCCAGTAATGCGCCTTGTATGATGTTTACTATATCAGTACTGAAGTGAGGTGAGCTTAATGGCTGATGTACTCTCGCAAAATGAGATAGACAGTTTACTTGCGGCATTAAGCTCCGGCGAACTTGATGCGGACGAGATATCAAACTCCGACGAGAAAGTAGCCAAGAATTATGATTTCAGGCGTCCCGCCAAGTTTTCAAAGGAACATTTAAGGACTCTGGAGATCATATTTGAGCACTACGGAAGACTTTTATCAACAAACCTTCCGGTTTATCTGAGGAAAAATATTCAGGTCAGCGTTGTAAATTCGGAGGCCTGTACTTTTTCGGAGTTCTCTACGGCACTTGCAAACCCGGTGCTGCTTGCGATAGTAAATTTCGAGCCTTTGGGCGGTAATATCATGATAGATCTTCAGGCCAATCTCGGGTTTACCATGATAGACAGGATGCTGGGAGGCCAGGGAGCGCCACTCGAGAATACAAGGGACTTTTCCGAGATCGAAAGATCCATAGTCGATAAAATGCTTGCGGTATGTGTCCAGCTGCTGAGAGAGCCCTGGAAGAACGTGGTGGAGATCTCACCGGTACTCGAAAGGGTCGAGACCAATCCACAGTTTGCACAGATCATAGCTCCGAGTGAAATGATCGCCATTGTAACCTTAAATATCAAGATAGGTGAGGTGGAAGGCCTCATGAATGCCTGCCTTCCGTATTTCACACTTGAATCGGTAATGGATAAGCTGAATACCAAATACTGGTTCGCATCCATGAAGGAAAACAATGACGAGACCTACAACGAGCATATAGAATCTATCGTAAGGAAGGTGACAATGCCTATCAAGGCCGTGCTCGGAAAGAGTACGATAACGGTCAATGATTTTGTTAATCTTCAGCTTGGGGATATCATTAAGCTGAATTCCAAGATTGACACCGAAATGGACGTGTTTGTCGGTAATCTCAGGAAGTTTAAGGCACTTCCGGGCACTTCGAAGGAAGGCTACGCCGTGAGAGTCACGTCAGTACTTAGGGAGGAGGAGTAGTAAATGGATGGTATGCTATCACAGGACGAGATAAACGCCCTGTTGAACAGTATGGACGCATCTGACGGCGGCGGTTCCGGTGACGCGGCAGCCGCGGACACTCAGGATGCAGCTTCCGCCCCTTCTTCAGACGGAGAACTCCTGTCGGATATTGAGAAGGATGCCATAGGCGAGGTCGCCAATATCAGCATGGGTACCTCAGCCACCACGCTTTACAATCTTGTAAACCGCAAGGTAAATATCACGACCCCGGTAGTAAGCCTTGCAAAGTGGTCGGAGATAGTCGAGGATTACGAAAGGCCCTGCGTATTCATAAAGATAAAGTATACTGTCGGCCTTGAGGGTACCAATATAATGGTCCTCAAGGAAGAGGATGTAAAGATCATCACCGATCTTATGATGGGCGGTGACGGATCCAATACCGAAGGCGAGCTGGGTGAACTTCATCTCAGTGCGATCTCGGAAGCCATGAACCAGATGATGGGTTCAAGCGCCACCTCGCTTTCATCCATGCTCGGAAGAATGATAGACATATCTCCCCCGGAAGCGACTTTAGTGGAGCTTGGGGAGCTTGAGACCAATGATCTGGCCGGATTCTTAAATGATACATTTGTAAAGATCACCTTCAGGATGCAGATCGGTGATCTCGTGGATTCAAAGCTGATGCAGCTTTATCCCATTGATTTCGCCAAGGATCTTTACAATTTCTTTATCAGCAATCAGGAACCCGAACCCGAGCCCGAACCCGAACCCAAGCCTCCCACACCAACGCCCGGCGGAATGGATGGCGGAATGGGCATGGGTGCCGATCCCATGGGCGGCATGGGAATGCCCGCCGGAGGAATGGGCATGGGCATGGGAATGCCTGCCGGAGGAATGGGAATGGGCATGGGAATGCCTGCCGGAGGAATGGGTATGGGCATGGGAATGCCCGCCGGAGGAATGGGCATGGGCATGGGCGGACAGCCCGCGATGCAGATGCCGAACATCAACGTACAGCCGGCTTCATTCCAGGCATTTTCAACAGATGTAAATGCCATGCAGTCCCAGGAGAATATCTCCTTAATAAAGGATGTTCCCCTTGAGGTTACGGTGGAACTGGGACGGACCAGTAAATCCATCAGCGATATCCTTGATTTTGCACCCGGAACTATTATAGAATTAGAAAGAATAGCCGGTGAACCCGTAGACGTTCTGGTAAACGGAAAAATGGTGGCAAGAGGCGAGGTTGTCGTAATAGAAGAGAATTTCGGTGTCAGGGTTACCGAGATAATTAACTAGATTAATGAGAGATCATTAATATATAATGAAAACAATTAATTTTGTTTTTGATAGCAAATTCCAATTTTTACACAGATGGGAGAAAGAAAATGGCAAAGAATATTTTGATCAGTGACGATGCAGCTTTCATGAGAATGATGATCAAGGACATTCTCACCAAGAACGGTTACAATGTTATTGGTGAAGCAGAGAACGGCGCAAAGGCAGTTGAGAAGTATGCAGAGCTTAAGCCCGATCTTGTGCTCATGGATATTACCATGCCGGAAATGGATGGAATACAGGCGCTCAAGAAGATCAAAGAAAACGATCCCGGAGCTCTTGTTATCATGTGCTCGGCCATGGGTCAGCAGGCAATGGTAATCGAGTCCATTCAGGCCGGTGCCAAGGACTTCATCGTTAAGCCTTTCCAGGCAGACAGAGTATTGGAAGCTGTTAAAAAAGTAGTGGGATGATCCCATGATGGCTTTATTTGCGGTCGCGTCGGGGGTTGACAGTGCTGCCCAGTTTTTTACCGTACTACTGGCGTTTGTTTTTGTATTGGCTCTTACCGTATGGGGAACAAAATTTCTCGGGAATTTTCAGAAAGCACAGAATTTTTCCAGGAATTTCGAATCCGTAGAGGTATATAAGCTGAGTTCCGGAACATATCTTCAGCTGGTAAAAATAGGCGGCAGCTACTATGTTCTTGCGGTAGGCAAGGAATCCGTCACCCTGATTGACAGGATCGATAAGGAACAGCTCGTACTTGACGAGGACGATGACGGATCCGAACGCTCCGGGGGATTTACGGAGTTGTTGAAAAAGGCCGGAAATAAGCTGCAAAACAGAGGCGGAGATAAATGAAGCGTGAGCGGAAACGGATAAGCGGGGTTCTTATCGTCGGTTTTTACCTTGCCGTCTTTACATTTGCTGCTGTTGTTTTCAGTATAAATGTCAGGGCCGCGGATGTTAACGATCTGGGTATTACCGATAATAATGGAATAAATGAATACAATACGATCATTAACGAGCCGGGATCGGCAGAGGATGCTTCGGATCTCAGGGAGCTGAATGTTTCCAACAACCTGACCGTCACCTACAGGGACAGCAGGGGCAATCTGTCAGGAAGTCTCAGGATCCTTATAACACTTACGTTAGTGGCTCTGGCGCCGATGCTCATCATCATGATGACATCCTTTACGCGAATCCTGATCGTGCTGCATTTTGTCAGAACCGCACTGGGTACACAGACCGCGCCTCCCAATCAGGTGCTTGTGGGACTCACGCTGTTTCTGACATTTTTTATTATGAATCCCGTTTTTACGCAGATCAACGAAAATGCGATAAAACCCTTTGAGGCGGGGGAGATACAGCAGGAGGAATTCATCGAGGCCGGGCTTAAACCCCTGAGGGAATTCATGTACGGACAGACCCAGACCAAGGATGCGAGGCTGTTTCTTGACATCGAAGGGATAGAATCCGTGGAGAGCATAGATGATATTCCCACCAGAGTGCTGGTTCCCGCATTCATGATCAGCGAACTCAGGACCGCTTTTATCATAGGATTTCTCATCTATGTTCCCTTTGTGGTAATAGATATGGTAGTGGCAGCGACCCTTATGTCGATGGGTATGATGATGCTGCCGCCCACCACGATATCAATGCCGTTTAAGATCCTTCTGTTCGTGCTTGCGGACGGATGGAATCTCATAATCGTAAATCTTGTCAAAACGTTTTATTAGGGGAGGCGCTTATGACTATTGAAGTTATTACGGGTATAGTGAGGACCACGTTATATACGGTCATCATCTCGGCAATGCCGATGCTTCTTACCTCACTGGTGCTCGGACTTTTGGTGAGTATATTCCAGACGGTAACCTCGATCCAGGAGCAGACGCTTACCTTTGTTCCCAAGTTTATAGGGGTATTTACCGTCATCATGCTCTTAGGACACTGGATAGCAGGGAACATAACCGGACTTATGGAGCAGCTGTACGATTTTTCGGTATATATATGATGATGCGGGTGAACGGCGGTGTTTAACTATTCATTTTCCTATGATGATCTTGAGAGATATCTCCTGATACTTACGAGGATGGCCAGCTTCATAGTTGCATGCCCCGTTTTTTCATCAAGGAACGTGCCCAGAAGATTCAAGGCGGCGGCGGCTATCTTCTTTGCATATATCGTTTACGGAGTGATACCGCCCCAGGTGATACATTACAACACTCTTTACGGGTACACGGTCCTTGTGTTAAAGGAAGCCATCTGCGGGCTGATCATAGGGATAGGGGCAAATATCTGCGATTCCATCCTTGCTTTTGCCGGACGTATCGCGGATATGGAGATCGGTATCTCCATGGTGCAGCTGTTTGACCCTTCCACAAGGGAAGCCGCAGGTCTTACCGGAACGATCTACACCTACGGAGTCACGCTGATAATGGTGATATCCGGCATGTATTATTATTTTATCAGAGCCATTGTCGAGACCTATAATATCATTCCCCTGGGGGGAGCGGTATTTGAATCGGACAGCCTGACAAGGACCATGATCCTTTTTTTCAGTGATTATATGAGCATATCCTTCAGGATCTGTATTCCGGTAATAGTATCGATAATGCTCGTGAACACCGTGCTTGGGATCCTGGTAAAGACCGCACCGCAGATAAACATGTTTTCCGTCGGAATACAGATAAAGCTTACGGTGGGTCTTACCGTTATCTTTCTTACAATAGGTTTTCTGCCTACCGCAGCCGAGTATATCTTTAAAGAGATGAAGATGATGATGACTGCAATGGTGGAGAGTATGACATAGAGGTCCGGGGTATAAAGCATGAATGAGGGAGTAATAAGGGAGCATTTAACGGGCAGCTGTATCCTTGAACTGGATCTTCAGTTTTTTGCCAAGGAGGGACCCGGCGGCGAAAAGACCGAGGAACCTACCAGCAAAAAGAAAGAGGATACGCGAAAAGAAGGTAATGTGGCAAAGAGCAAGGATCTGTATTCCTCCATCAGTCTTCTGGCTCTTTTTATCATATTAAGATTTTACTGCGGAAATCTTGGATTTCGTTTTATCGAGACTTTCCATGGAGTATACAGTACGATACCCGATTATACGAAAATGGTTGGAGGGGAGGTTCCCATCCTTACCTTCAGGAAGCTTTTTATGGGAACCCTTTTAAATATACTCAAGTTTCTCCTTCCGTTTCTGATCGTGGCCTTTGTTGTGGCCTTTGTGGTGGATCTGGTACAGGTAAAATGGAAGGTGACGGGGAAGCCGTTACAGCCCAAGTTCAGCAAGCTCAACCCCGTAAGCGGCATGAAGAGGCTCTTTTCAAAGAGCAAGCTTGTGGATCTGTTAAAATCACTGATCATGATCGCGATCATAGGATATATGGCCTATTCCACTCTGTCGGGGGAAGTGGCAACGATCCTCAATCTGTATGATATGTCGCTGGCAAGTGCGATACAGACCTTCGGAAATATCGTGATCAATATGGGGATCAAGACAAGCGCCCTCTATCTGATAGTCGGATTCGGGGATTATGCCTATCAGAAGCATAAGCATCATGAAGACATCAAAATGACCAAACAGGAGGTCAAGGACGAATACAAGAATGCCGAAGGAGATCCTAAGATAAAAGGGAAACAGAAGCAGAGGATGATGGAAGCATCCAGAAGGAGAATGATGCAGGCTGTTCCCCAGGCGGATGTGGTCATCACAAATCCCACTCATTTTGCGGTTGCCATCAAATACGATCCGGATGTGGCGGAGGCACCGTATGTTGTTGCCAAGGGTGAGGATTTTCTGGCGGCAAAGATCAGGGAAGAGGCTAAGGCTAATAACGTAGAAATAGTTGAGAACAAGCCGCTTGCAAGGATGCTGTATTACAATGTTGACCTTGGGGAAATGATCCCTAAGGAACTTTACCAGATGGTTGCCGAGATACTGGCGGTCATCTACAACAAGAGGACAGCATAGGTGATCTTAAGGGATCATCTTCTGCAGAGGTGACAGGGTATGAATATTGCGGGTATGAAAATCGGAAAGGCGGATGTGGGTATTGCTCTTTACCTTTTATTTGCCTTCATATTCTTAATAGTTCCAATAAGCTCGATTGTTCTCGATATCTGCCTTGCGGTTGATATGGCCATTTCCTTTGCCATCCTTTTTAACTGCATGTTCTGTAAGGAAGTTCTCGATATGAGCAACTTCCCGACGATACTGCTTTTTTCGACCATATTCAGGATCTCCCTTAACGTATCCTCGACGAGACTGATACTTACAACGGGAAATCCCGGAAACGTTGTTGAGACCTTCGGAAATTTCGTTGGCGGCGGTGATCTGGTAATCGGTGCCATCATCTTCATAATCCTGATAATAATCCAGTTCATGGTCATCAACAAAGGTACCGAGAGGATCGCGGAGGTTACGGCGAGGTTCACCCTTGATGCCATGCCCGGAAAGCAGATGGCCATAGATGCGGATCTGAATACCGGCGCCATAGATGATGCGGAGGCCAAGAGACGAAGGGACAAGATACAGGAGGAATCCAATTTCTTCGGTGCCATGGACGGTGCCGTAAAGTATGTTAAGGGTGATTCCACCTCCGGTCTTATAATAACCGCGGTAAACGTTATCGGCGGAATAGCTACGGGCGTTCTCAATAACGGAATGAGCATCGGAGAGGCAGCCCAGAGATATACCATACTTACCATAGGTGACGGCCTTGTCAGCCAGATCCCCTCCCTTATCATAGCCCTGTCAACAGGTATCCTTATCACCAAGGGCAGCAAGGAGCAGGAATTCGGCAGCGCTGTCGTGGGGCAGATATTCGGAATGCCCAAGGCCCTGTATTTTGTGGGAGGGGTCATAGCCTTTCTCGGAGTGGTAACACCCCTTAATGCGGTACTTTTCCTCGCCATCGGCATTGTGTTCATCTTATCGGGAAGATATGTATCCACACTTGCCATGGAGGAAAGCGTGGAATCCAAGGTGGATGAATCGGAGGCGGAAGCCGAGGAGGTAAGAAAACCCGAAAATGTCACCTCGCTTTTGCAGGTTGACCCAATAGAGCTTGAATTCGGATACGGCATCATACCCCTTGCCGATGTTAATCAGGGCGGAGACCTTTTGGACCGTGTGGTAATGATCAGAAGACAGATAGCCATTGAGCTTGGTACCGTGGTGCCCATAATCAGGCTCAGGGATAACATCCAGCTGAATCCGAACCAGTATATCATCAAGATAAAGGGCATACAGGTCAGCGAGGGCGAGATCCTTTTTGACCACTATATGGCCATGAACCCCGGTTTTGTCGAAGAGAAGATATCCGGTATCGAGACCCAGGAACCTTCCTTCCATCTGCCGGCAACCTGGATCACGGAGTCCCAGAGGGAAAGAGCGGAAAGCCTCGGATACACCGTGGTGGATCCGCCAAGCATCATAGCAACTCACCTGACGGAAGTGATCAGACAGCATATTGCCGAGCTTCTTACGAGACAGGATGTACAGAACCTTGTCAATAACGTGAAGGAGAATTCACCTTCGGTGGTTGACGAGCTTACACCCAAGCTTTTAGGCATAGGCGAGATACAGAAGGTGCTGCAGAATCTCTTGAGCGAGGGAATATCCATAAGGGATCTTTCCACCATATTCGAGACTCTTGCCGACCATGCCGTGGTCACCAGGGATACAGATGTTCTGACGGAGTATGTCAGACAGTCCTTAAAGAGGGCAATATCCGCCAAGTTCTTTACTCCGAACGAAACCACCAGCGTGGTTACTCTGGATCCGAAGATCGAACAGGAGATAATGGGCAGCGTCAAGCAGACCGAACAGGGTGCGTACTTAACCCTTGATCCCGAAAGGACCAAGGCGATAATGAAATCCGTCGGGACCGAGATTGCCAAGCTTGAGAATCTAGGCAAGAATCCGATAATAATAACCTCTCCCATAGTGAGACTTTATTTCAAAAAGCTTTCCGAGGATTACTATAAGGATCTGATAGTGATATCCTTCAACGAGATAGACAGTAATATCAATCTTCAGTCTGTCGGGATGGTAACAGCATAATGATAATCAAGAAATTTGAAGGAAAAACCGAAGACGAGGCCGTGGCACTTGCCAAGAAGGAACTGGGAAACGGCGTTGTCATAATGAACGTAAGAAACGCTGGAAAAAAAGGACTCCTGTCTTTTTTCAGACGTCCCAGGGTGGAGGTTACCGTTGCCCTTGAGGATGAAAAGGAGAGGATGCCCTTCAGACCCGTGACCCCGATAAAGCCCTTAAAAAGCGCTATTTCACAGGAAAAACCCTCTGCCGCACCCGTCAGAAAAACAGAGGGGAGCAGGGTGGATATCATCGCGGATGAAGAGATAGATCCGGGAAAGCTTTATCAGGACGAAAAAAGAGAGGACAAAAAGGGTCCGGATCAGCCGGAGAGAAAAACCGGCCGTGATATCCCGGGAGACAGGCTTCTGGAAGAAAAGCTCGATAATCTCCAAAGCTTTATCGAAAGGCAGTTGGCCAGGGAAAATGAAGGGACCGAGATCACGGCGGATGACAAGCAGGTCTCCTGCCTGAAGCTTATATATAATACCCTTATCGACAATGAAGTATCGGAAAAATACGCAAATGAGATAGTCGATGAGGTCGGAGAGGCAGGCGGAAGGGATGTGGACCTTGATTTCATACTTTCCAATGTATATCAGAAGATGATATTAAAGTTCGGAAGGCATCCGGAGCTTTCTCCTGCACAAAACGGAGCAAAGGCCGTATTCTTTATCGGCCCCACGGGCGTAGGCAAGACCACCACCATCGCAAAGATAGCTTCCATCCTCCATGTGAATGAGAAAAAGAAGATCGCGCTGCTCACCGCCGACACCTACAGGGTTGGGGCGGCGGAACAGCTTAAGACCTATGCGGGCATCCTGGGCGTTCCCTTCAGGGTTATATATTCGACGGATGAAATGACCGAAAGCCTTCAGGACTTCAGCCAGTATGACTATATACTCGTGGATACCGCAGGTCATTCCCATAAGAATGATGAGCTGAAGACAAACATGATAAGGTTCATCGACTGCATTAAGGATGACATGGAAAAGGAGGTCTTTCTGGTAGTATCCGCCACCACCAAGTACAGGGATCTGGTGAACATAGTGGATGCATATTCGGAATTTGAAGGATATAAGCTGATCTTTACGAAGCTTGATGAAACCTCCGCTTTCGGTAATCTTTATAATATAAAAAGATATACGGGAGCGGATATTTCGTATGTTACCTGCGGGCAGAGCGTACCCGATGATATCGAGCCGTTTTCGCCGCAAAGTACCGTTAAGCAGCTCTTAGGAGGTAAATAGGATGGATCAGGCCCAGCAGTTACGAAACATAATCAAAAGATCCGAGCAGATCCCCATGAATGTTGCCAGAGTGATCACGGTTACAAGCGGCAAAGGCGGAGTCGGCAAATCCAATGTATCCATAAATCTCGCTGTACAGTTAAAAAAGCTTTCAAAGCGTGTTATAATTTTTGATGCGGACTTCGGACTTGCCAACATAGAGGTAATGTTCGGCGCGGTTCCGAAGCACAATCTGTCGGACCTTATATATCAGGGAAAGAATATTAAGGAAATAATCACCATGGGCCCCATGGATATAGGATTTATATCCGGAGGCTCGGGAATAGCGGGACTGTCAAATCTCGGAAGGGATTATATCAACTATCTTGTTCAGAATCTTTCCGAGCTTGATTCCCTGGCAGATGTTATAATAATAGATACCGGAGCGGGTATTTCGGATGCGGTCATAGAATTTCTTGTGGCAAGCGGAGAGGTTCTGCTTGTTACGACGCCGGAGCCCACTTCCATCACGGATTCCTATTCCCTTTTAAAGGCTCTGAACAGGCATCCGAGATTCAACAGGGAGATGACCCTTATAAAGGTAATATCCAACAAGGTATCGGGAGCCGAGGAAGGACAGCAGCTCTTCAATAAACTGAATGCTGTTGTCAGCAGATATCTGAAGCTTCCCATCCGGTATCTGGGACATGTGCCGGAAGACCCGCAGCTTGTGAAGGCAATAATGCAGCAGACCCCGATCTCCATAGCGAATCCGAACGCAAAGTCCTCCATGGCTTTTGAGGCCCTGGCTATGGCGTTAACGGGCGGGGATCCCATCGCTGCCTATCATAAACACGGAATGGCAGGTTTTTTTGCCAATATGGTAAGAGGAAAAAAATTCGTATAAAGATATGCGGACACGGAGGAAAGTATGTTATCAAAATATGTTAAGGTAGGAGACAAGCTCGATCTGGAAACGATCGAATCACTCGGGGAAAGCGAAACCCTGAATGAAAAAAGGCAGTACAGGAGTACGGTCTTTGATATCATTTCGGAGGATCAGCTTAAGGTCGGTATGCCCATGGAGCACGGCAAACTGATCCTTCTGCCGGTGGACGGAGAATACAATATATGCTTCTATACCACCACCGGTCTTTATCAGTGTCTTGCCAGAGTGATAGACAGATATAAGAGCGATAATGTTTTTGTACTGGTGATGGAGCTTACCACCGATCTGTCCAAGTATCAGAGAAGAGAATACTACAGGCTCAACTGTGTCATGGACATGAAATCCAGGGAGATCAAGGATTCCGGAAGTCAGGACCAGGTAGAAAAGGTAGAGTTCCTTGATACCGACATTACCTTCAATAACGGGATAATGGTGGACATTTCCGGAGGCGGAGCGAGGTTTATCTCAAAGGTAAGATATCCGGTGGATACCGAGATCATGTTCGTGTTCAGCCTTTTTGTAAACGGAAAGCTCAATGAATACAAACTGAAGGGGAAGGTACTGTTTTCCGAAGAATTGCAGAACAATCCGGGTGCCTTCGAACACAGGATTCAGTTTATAAATATCCTCACGGATCAGCGCGAAGCCATAATAAGATATATCTTTGAGGAAGAACGCAAGATCCGCAGGCGCGAAAAGGGGTAGGAGGATAATGAAGAAAAAAATCCTGATCGTAGATGACTCTGCACTCATGAGAAGAGTTCTTTGTGATATAATCAATTCCGACGACAGATTTGAGGTCGCGGATATTGCAAAGGATGGTGCAGAGGGTTTTAAATTTCTCGTTTCCCGCAAGTATGATGCGGTAGTCCTTGATGTATACATGCCGAAGATGACGGGTCTTGACATGCTCAGGGAATTGCAGAAGAGCAATGTTCATGCAAACGTTCTCATGGCGAGTACGACAACGGGCGAAGGCGCAAGGGAGACCATCGAGGCACTGGAACTGGGGGCTATCGATTTTATCAAAAAGCCCGAAAACGTTGCCAATGCCAGAAACGATGATTTTAAACTGAGATTTCTGGAACTTCTGAATACCGTAGCTCTTGCAAGACCGGTTCACTTTACCGCTTCGCAGATCAACCTGAAAAAACCGGCGGCTTTCACGTCAAGATATGATGTGAACTTCCATAACAGGCCGGGGGATATCACCAAAGGGCTGCAGACTGCTTCGGAATCCGGATCCCGCAGTTCACAGGCTTCTCCGGGCGGCGCCGGCAGCCAGGTAAAGGCGATACCGCCGAGATCCGGACGCAAGATCGTTGCCATCGCAAGCTCTACGGGAGGGCCCAAAGCCCTGCAGGTAGTGATACCGAAGCTTCCAAAGAACCTTAAGGCGCCCGTGCTTCTGGTGCAGCATATGCCGAAGGGCTTCACGAAATCTCTTGCGGAGAGGCTTTCCTCGCTGGGAGAGATACCCGTAACCGAGGCGGTGGACGGTGAGCTTATCAGAGAAGGGCATGTATATATTGCCCAGGGCGGACTGCATATGAACGCGGAACCCACCGGCGCGAATATGCTCATGATAAGGTATTCCGATGAGCCCGCAAGGGAAGGGGTCAAACCCTGTGCGAATTATATGTTCGAATCCCTTGCGAATTCAAAATACGACGAGATCGTATGCGTGGTCTTAACGGGAATGGGATGCGACGGAACCGCCGGGATACTCAATCTGAAGAAAAAGAAAAACGTGCGCGTCATAGCGCAGAATGAGGATACCTGTATCGTATACGGTATGCCGAGATCGATAGTCCAGAGCGGCGCCACCAATGAAGTGGTTCCCCTGGAGGATGTAGCAGAACAAATTATTAAGAACGTGGGGGTTTATTAAAATGGATGTTAACCAGTATTTGGAAATCTTTCTTGACGAAACCAATGAACACATTCAGAGCCTGAGCGACCAGCTCATGAATCTGGAGCAGGAGCCGGATAATCCGGATACCATTAACGAGATATTCCGTTCCGCCCATTCGTTAAAGGGAATGGCCGGTACAATGGGCTATAAGAGGATGCAGAACCTTACCCATGACATGGAAAACGTGTTTACCGAAGTAAGAAACGGAAACATGAAGGTCACATCCAATCTTATCGATGTGCTTTTCAAGGCCCTTGACGCCATAGAGGAATATGAAAAGGTCATCCGTGAAACCTCCGACGAAGGTACCAATGACAATGAAGCCATCATCAAGGAGCTGAACAGGATCCTTGAGGAGGGGCTTGGAAAGACCTCCGATGATTCCGCAAAGGATGAAAAAGAGGATTCCGGGGATGCGGCCGGGAAGGATGCACAGGGATCTTCAGAAAAGCCGTGGAAATCGGTAAAGCTTTCCGATGACAATATCACTGCTTTCAAGGAAGCCGATGAGAAGGGAATGAACGTATACGGTGTTACCGTTCATATCCAGGACAGCTGTGTTCTGAAAGCCGCCAGAGCCTTCCTGGTATTCAAGGCAATAGAGGATATCGGTGAGATCATCGTTACGGATCCTACCGCACAGGATATAGAGGATGAGAAGTTTGATTTCGACTTCAATATGTATATCGCATCCGCTGAGCCCTTCGACAAGATAGAAAGTGCCATCCTGAGCGTTTCCGAGATAGAGAAATGTTCCGGCGAAAAGATCGATCCCGCCACTATCACAAAGGAAGAGGCAAAGTCCGAAGCAGCAGGAGGCGATACCCCTGCACCCGAAGAGACCACCGCTCCCGCACCCGTCCAGGAAGCCAAAAAAGCAGCGGCACCTGCGGCACCGAGTGCACCGGGCAAGCAGAATAAACCTGCAGCCGCAAAACCTGTTGTAAACAGGACCGTAAGGGTAGATATAGAAAAGCTCGATGTGCTCATGAATCTTGTCAGCGAGCTTATCATTGCAAAGAACAGTATCGTATCCGCATCCGCGGGCGAGGGCGTTACCAATTCTTCCGCCTTCAACGATCATATAGGCTATCTTGAGAGCGTTACCACCAATCTTCACGAATCGGTTATGAAGGTTCGAATGGTTCCCATAGAGAGCGTTGTCAACAGATTCCCCAAGATGGTAAGGGATCTTTCCAAGAAGCTCAACAAGAAGATGAACCTGTACATGTCAGGTGAGGACACAGAGCTTGACAGGACCGTTGTTGACGAGTTGAGTGATCCTCTGATGCACCTCATCAGAAACTCCGCAGACCACGGACTTGAATCCGCGGAAGTGAGAGCCGAGAGGGGAAAGCCCGAGGAAGGATCCATCTTCCTTGATGCTTATCAGGACGGTAACAACGTTATCATCGAGGTAAGGGATGACGGTAACGGAATAGATGTCGAAGCGGTAAGGGCAAAAGCCATAGAGAGAGGAAGCGTTACTCCCGAGCAGGCCGAGCAGATGTCCGAAAAGGAAGTTATCGACATGCTCTTCCAGCCCAGCTTCTCCACCGCAAAGGTAGTTACCGATGTATCCGGAAGAGGCGTCGGTCTTGATGTCGTTAAATCAAAGATCGAGTCCCTCGGCGGTGATGTATCCGTAAAGACAAAGCTTGGCGAAGGATCTGCCTTCTCCGTAAGACTTCCCCTAACGCTTGCCATCATACAGGCTCTCATGGTTGTTGTCGGAGACGAGAAATATGCGATCTCACTCGGCTCCATCGATACGATCGAGAGCATTTCAAAATCGGATGTCAAGTATGTGGAGGCCAAGGAAGTAATAACCTTAAGAGAGAATGTCATCCCCATCATAAGGCTTCACGGAGTGCTCAATATAGAAGAGAGCACCGAGGAAAAGGATGATATGATCGTTGTCATCGTCAAGAAGGGTGACCAGCTTGCAGGACTTGTTGTTGACGAGCTTATTGGACAGCAGGAGATTGTAATCAAATCCCTTGGAAAATATATTAACTGCGCAAGCCGTATCGTATCGGGCGCAACCATTCTCGGTGACGGTGAGGTTGCACTGATCCTTGATGCGAATGTTCTGATATAAATAAGGAGGGGTAAAACGATGAATGAATTAATGCTGAAAAACGACGCCGAGCTTGAGAGTATCCAGTTTATCGTTATCAGGATAGGAGATGAGCAGTACGGCATAGACATCAAGTATGTTGACAATATAGTAAGGATGCAGAAGATAACCAGAGTTCCCGATGTGCAGAGCTATTTTGAGGGCGTTATCAATCTGCGAGGCGAGGTCGTTCCCGTCATGAACTTAAGAAGAAAGGCCGGTCTCCCTGATGTGGAGTACACAAAGGATACCAGGATCATTATCATCAAGCTTGAGAATAATGCTCCCATAGGAATAGTTGTTGATGCGGTAAAGGAAGTTGTTACCCTTACCAGCGACCAGATCGAGTATTCTTCCAAGGGCGCGGCCAGGAGCACTCAGGTGACCTTTATCAACGGCATTGGAAAATGCAATGATTCCCTGATCTCCCTTCTGGATCTTAATGCGGTCATCTCGGAAAAAGAAGCTTCATGATTATTTTGTGAAAGAGGATTATTAAATGTCAAAGATCGATTTGAATGATATGAACAGCATGTATTTCGATGTCCTCAAGGAGATCGGAAACATAGGTGCGGGGAATGCGACCACTGCTCTTGCGCAGATGCTTGATACCAAGGTGGATATGAAGGTGCCCAAGGTTGAACTTCTGGAGTTTTCGGAGGTTGGAGAAGCTATGGGCGGCGAAGAGCAGATAATGGCAGGCATCTACCTTGTGGTGGACGGCGACATACACGGCAGCATAATGTTCCTGCTTGAGGAAAAATCCACCAAGACCCTTATTTCAATGCTGATGGGAACGCCGGAGCATGATTCCGATACCTTCAGCGATATGGAGATATCTGCTTTAAAGGAGATCGGTAATATCATTACCGGATCATACCTTTCGAGTCTCTCCACCCTGACAGGCCTTACCATTGTCCCGTCAATACCGGATATCAGTATTGATATGTGCGGCGCCATCCTTTCGGTTCCCGCGATAGAATTCGGTGAGCTGGGAGACAAGATCCTGCTGATAGAAACGGCATTTTCGGATGACATTAAGTTAAACGGGTATTTCATTCTTGTTCCCGATCTGGAGTCATATGACAAAATATTAACATCACTGGGGATGTAAACAATTATGAGTGAAATGATAAAGGTAGGAATGGCAGATCTTAAGCTGTGTAAAGCTCCCGATGCGATCACGACTCTGGGGCTCGGTTCTTGTGTAGGTGTAGCTATCAGGGATCCCCAGACCAAGGTCGGAGGGCTTGCCCATGTAATGCTTCCGGACAGCACCAGTATCCAGGGGAATCATAATATCGCCAAGTTTGCGGATACGGGCGTAAAAGAGCTTGTGAATATAATCGGGAAAAACGGCGGCAACAAGATGCGTCTTGAGGCAAAGATCGCGGGAGGAGCAAAGATGTTTGCTTTTTCAAGCAAGACGGATCTTATGTCGGTGGGCGACAGAAATGTCGAGGCAGTAAAAAAGGTCTTAAAGGAGTTAAGGATCCCTATACTTGCCGAGGATACCGGATTAAGCTACGGTCGGACAGTGGAGTATTATCCCGAAACGGGTGATTATATCATAAAGACCGTAGGAAAGGGGCAGAAGACTATCTGAACCGGGTTGACAGAGCCCGGTCCCTGGGAAGACGGCGGATATGAACACAAAAAAGATACCGCTTGTGGTGATGCTCCTCGGAGCTCTGGTAACAAGCATCGTAACCTATATATATAATTATTCTGTCAATGATCTTCTGGTGGCACTGTTTTTATCGCTTGTGATCTTTCTGGTGATCGGGCTGATAATTCAGGGGATTTTTAATAAATATGTTCCGCTCCCGGAAGAAGAGCCTGAGGCTTCTGAGGAAGACGGTGAAGGCGAGGTCATTGACAAGACGGAAGACAGTGAATCGGAGGAAGGTGCTGAAGCTTCCGTTGATAATGAAGAAAGTCAGCAGATGTGATCTCTTGGGGGTATTCGGAGGGTATAAATGGACGAGTCTGCAAGACAGAAGCTGTGGGATAGCTATCTGAAAAGTCCCACATCCGAGACAAGGGAAAAAATAATACTGGAATATGCTCCTCTTGTTAAGATCGTAGCAGGACGTCTTGCCATGTATCTGGGCTACAATGTTGAGTATGAGGATCTGGTGAGTTATGGCATTTTCGGGCTTATAGATGCCATAGACAGGTTTGATGCCGGCAAGGATGTCAAGTTTGAGACCTATGCCAGCTTAAGGATCAGAGGATCCATACTGGATCAGATAAGAAAAATGGACTGGATACCCAGAACGGTCAGAAAGAGACAGAGGGATATCCAGACAGCCATAAAGAACATAGAGGCAAGGACCGGCAGAGCCGCAACGGATGAGGACATCGCCGTTGAGCTTGGGATCACTTCCTCGGAGTATGATGAGTGGCAGTCACAGATGAAGGTCACCAACATCATATCCCTTGATGAATTTGTGGAGCAGGGAGGCGGCGACATCAATGTTTCCGAGCCCCAGAGCACCATATCCAGGTTTGACCTTCCCGAGGAGGCCATAGCCAGGGAAGAACTGAAACTCAAGCTGAAGGAAGCCCTTAACGATCTTACGGAGAAGGAGCAGAAGGTCATCCTCCTGTATTATTATGAAGACCTTACCCTGAAGGAGATCAGCAATGTACTTGAGGTGTCCGAATCGAGAGTATCACAGCTGCACACTAAGGCGCTTAACAAGATGAAAGGCAAGATGGGCCCTTACATGGAGATACTTTCCGGAAATATGTAAGGAAGGTATGTGAGGAGAAGGAAGCAGAGGGTATTACAAAAATGAATAAAAACGGATATTTCCGCGTTCAGGTCAGGAATACGGGAAGGTTTCTTGAGATATTTCCTCCACAAGAGGGAGGTTCTCCCGTAGATTTCAATGAGGTAAGAAATTACCTTGCGGGGAAGGGTTATCCCGTTGACATGGTGGCCATAAATAAGGCCATACTGGCAGCCGGCACGGAAAAACAGGTGCTGCAGCTTGACAGCCTGAGCGGTTTCCCGGAGAGCGAGATGTTCGAGCTCTATGTCACCGATGATAAGTTAAAAGCAGTGGGAAGGTTCTATCCCCCTTCTGAAGGCGGCAATGTCCTTGACAGGGATGAGATCATCGGCGATCTTAAAGCCAGGAAGATCATCTCCGGTCTGAATATTGATGTTATAGACACGTTTCTTGAGGAAAGACAGTATTGTTATCCCTATCTTCTCGCGGAGGGTCAGCCTCCCAAAGACGGCAAAGACGGTTCCATAGAGTATTTCTTTAATACCGATCACAATACCAAACCGAAGCTTAATGAAGACGGCACGGTCAATTTCTTTGAACTTGACCTTATTTCTCCGTGTAAGGAAGGAGATGTGCTTGCCAGACTGACGCCTGCCGTTCCCGGGGAAGACGGCTTTGATGTTTTCGGACAGAGGATCAAGCCGAGGGATGTTTCGAATCCCGAATTTAAGGCCGGCAACAATCTTAAACTCAGCGATGACGGAAAAGAACTTATTTCGGGCATCACCGGAAATGTTTCCCTGGTAGAGGGAATGGTCTTTGTAAAGAGCGTCTATGAGGTTAATGATGTTGATACCTCAGTGGGCAACATCGATTACCGGGGGGATGTGCTGGTAAGAGGAAACGTCAAGGAAGGATTTATCGTAAAATCAGGCGGAAGCGTTGAAGTGAAGGGTGTAGTGGAAGGAGCTACCATTGAGGCGGCCGAAGACATCATCATAGGTCACGGAATGAACGGAATGGGAAAGGGCGTCATTTCCGCCGGCGGAAACATCGTTTCGAAATTCATCGAGAATGCAAAGGTGGTTTCGGGGGGCTATGTCAGTGCCGAGGCTATCATACACAGCGATGTGATGGCAAAGACCCAGATCACCGTAACCGGAAAGAGAGGAAATATTACCGGAGGACGTGTAAAGGCAGGATCCGATGTGGAAGCAAAGACCATAGGTTCCACCATGGGTGTCGATACCTATATCGAAGTCGGAGCGGATCCGCAGATCAAGCTCAAGGCCCAGGCTATGGAGCAGGAGATACAGAAGTACAATAAGGCGCTTGAACAGATCAAACCCATACTTGCGACCTTCACCCAGAGACTTCAGAAGGGTGACAAGCTCACGGTTGATCAGGTGCGTTACGTGAAACAGCTGAACGAGCAGTATAAAGGCCTTGTCGAAACCATTGCAAAATCCACAAAGGCCTATAACGATTATATGGAAAAGATCAGGGATGAAGCGGTCGACAATATTCCCGTTGTAAAAGTATCGGGTGACTGCTTCCCGGGCACGGTGATCGTGATCAGTGATGTCAGAAAAGAGATAAAGACCCTGACTCAGAGGACCAGATTCCAGAGAGAGGGCGCGGACGTCAGGATCAAACCGCTGTATTAAGGGAGAAATCCCGGAAATCATACCATCATATCAGATTTTGGAGGGTGAATCATATGACAGCTATGGAAATAACACTCCTCGTGGCGGGAGTGATTATTTTTGCCGCAAGCTTTTTTATAAAGGGCAAAGAAGAAACCAAGACAGAGGAAGAACTGGAGGCTGAGAAAAGGCAGATAAGAGCCATGATGGAGACCGAGCTCGAGGGCATGAAGATAAAGGTTAACGATGCCACCAACGAGACCGTGGAATATGCCATGGATAAGGCGGAAAGGTCTCTTGAGAAGGTTTCCAACGAAAAGATCATGGCCGTGAACGATTATTCCAACATGGTAATGGAAGAGATCGACAAAAGCCATAAGGAAGTGATGTTCCTTTACGACATGCTCAATGACAAGCAGGCGGATGTGAAGGATTCGGTCCGCAAGGCCGATGCCACCGTAAGGGAAGTTCAGAACATGTCTGAGGCCGCCAAAAAGGGCTCAGAGGAATTCAAGAAGGATCTTGACGATTATTCGGAGAAAAAGATCGAAGAAGTAAAACAGGCGGTAGGCAGTCAGGGAACGGTAAGCCGGTCCGACTCAACCGAGGCAAATGTGAATGTTCCTGCCTCGGAGTACACCTATGTGGAACAGAAGCCCATGACCGCCATTGACATCATTAAGGCCAAAAAGGCGGAGAACAATATACAGCCCGTGTTTAATGCTTTTTCGGCGGACGGGTTCGAAACGGTATCCTTAAATCAGCCCGAGGATGTGATAAAACCCCTTCCCGAAAGAGAACCGGAAAAGACAGGGGAGAATAATGAGCAGTCATCAGGCGGTCACAGCGCCGGGTTCAGAAGAGCCTTCGGGGTATCTTCCGGGAATAATAACCAGAAGATAATAGAGATGCATGAGTCGGGGATGTCTGTCGTTGATATCGCCAAAACCCTTAATCTCGGTGTAGGTGAAGTAAAGCTTGTGATCGATCTGTTTAAGAGGTAGGGATATGAAACTTGGATATTACTTGAGGGGCCTTGGAATAGGAATCATAGTTACGGCTTTATTGATGGGATTTACCCTTAGTACCCGGACGGGTTCAATGTCCGATGAGGATGTAAAAAAACGGGCCGCCGAGCTAGGAATGGTGGAAGAGAGCAGGCTTTTGGTACAGGAAGCCGGCGATAAGGAAACCGCTGACAAAACAGAGGATACTAAAGAAGATCAGATAAAAGCCGATAATAATACAGAGGACAGTTCAAAGGCAGTTTCCGAAAACTCCGGACCAGCCGGAACCGAAAATGAGGAGTCCGGGCAGAAAGACAGGTCCGAAGCCCCTGAGGCGGAAACCCCTGAGGCCGGGACCGCTGAGGAAAATACGGAAGAAGATACGAAGAAGCCAGAGCTTAAGGATAATTCAAGCAAGGAGCTCAGTGTGTCGGGAACCGTTTCATCCGACGGAAGGGTCGCTGAGGATGAGGTTAAAACAGAGACTCCCGCTTCAAACGATGCTTCCGAAGAGGCATCAGCAGAAGAGACATCATCAAAGGAAGAGACCCCGTCAAAGGAGGAAGCTCCGGCAAAGGATGAAACTCCGGCAAAAGAAGGCAAGGGCGGAACGGTAACGGTTGCAGGCGGTGATGATTCGGTCACCGTGTGCAGAAAGCTCGAAAAACTCGGGATCATCGATGATGCCGCGGATTTCGACAGATATCTTGTTTCGAGAAAGATCGATTCCTATATCGTTACGGGGACGGTTAAGATCCCTGAAGGGGCGGGATATGAAGAAATCGCAAAGCTTTTGACCGGAAGATAGACGGATAACGTTTTTTGTTGAAATTACGTTATGTTAATCGTTTAAGTTTTTTAAAAAATTTTGAACCTTTTTTGTCTTTCACGAAGTCTTAATAAGTGAAAGCACCCTGGAGATAATATGAGAACTGCCATTCTTACGGATACCAACAGCGGTATTTCCGTTAATGAAGCGAAGTCCTTGGGCATTTTCAGCATGCCGATGCCGGTCATAATCGACGGTAAGAATTATTACGAGAATGAGACGCTCACCATAGACGAATATATGAAGGCATTGACCGACAGAAGAGAGGTTTCCACCTCGATGCCCTCCCCCGGAGATCTTCTGGATAAATGGGATGAGATACTCTCGGACGGTTACGATGAGATCGTATATATGCCCATGTCGAGCGGGCTGAGCAGTTCCTGCAGCAGCGCCAAAGGCTGCCTTGATGATTACGAAGACCGGGTTTTTGTTGTTGATAACCACAGGATCTCGGTAACATTAAGGGGAGCGGTGCTGGATGCAAAGAGACTTGCGGATTCGGGAAAGAGTGCTTCGGAGATAAAAGATATCCTTGAGATGATGAGAAATGACTCGGTGGTATATCTTGGGGTGGATACACTGGAGTACTTCATGAAGACCGGAAGAGCCACCGCCGCGGCAGCATCCCTGGTAAGCAACGTGTTAAGCGTCAAACCCATACTCAGGACGACCGGAGACAAGTTCGAACCGGTTACCGCCGTAAGAGGCAACAGGAAATGTTCCGCAAAGATCATTGAGAATATGAACAAGGAATTAAACTCCAGATTTAAGAATGTTCCCAAAGAGGAGATCATGATCGGAGTGGCGGGAAGCTTTAAGGAAAACGAAGATGCCATCAGATGGTTTGAGACCGTAAAGGAAGCTTTTCCGGGATATGAAGTTTTCTATGATCCGCTTTCCTGCAGCATCACGACCCATACCGGGCCGGATGCCATGGGTGTCGGGATAATGAAAAAGTGTCACATATAAAAATAAATGTGATTTTTTATAAAAAAGTACTTGCAATTCGTGACACAATATGTAATAATATGATTACAAATGGAGGGAAGACAGGCTTTACGAATACGTTTTCGTAATATAAGGAGGATAGCCCTATGAAGAAAAAAACATTATTAGGTATCATTGCAGCAGCGATCATCGTACCGGTTGTTATCTGCGTTATAGCTTTCAACGGTAAGAAATCAGGAACACTTCTTGAAGAGAATGCCTTCAGGGATCGTGCAGCCATCGACTCACAGGAATTTGTTTCCATCGATGATGAGGCCATAGCACTGGCTGATACATCAGGTGATACGGCTTCCTTGAGGAGCGAGGCATTAAAGGCTTACAATCTTGTTAACGAGCAGAGAGAAGCAGCAGGACTCGGAACTCTTGTATGGGATTCAAACCTTGAAAGTACTTCCGATGTAAGAGCAAGAGAGTGCTCACAGTCATTCTCGCATACCCGTCCCAACGGATCTGCATGGTATACTGTAAACAGCAATATCATGGCAGGTGAGAACCTTGCATTCGGATATTACACCGCGGACGAAGTTCTTGACGGATGGATGAACAGCCCTACTCACAGAGAGAATATCTTATATCCCACCTTCACAAAAATATCAATCTCCGTATACGTTGATGATGATGGAACATATTACTGGGCTCAGGAGTTCGGATACTAAGACCGGGCAGCTTCGGTAAACCGGCATTGAGGTATCGTTACGGGTCCGCAGCCGGAGAGAGAGTTTAAACTGATTGTATCAATTTGTATGATAATCTGATAATGTTTTTACAATAAGTGGTTGAATGTGAAAAGACCTTCAGACCGGTGCGGCTTGGAGGCCTTTTCATTTGTCCAAAAAGCATATCAAAGCCCTCTCAGCCTTATTGATAAGTGGGCTTAAATACTATATACTTTTGGATAAAAGAGGGGACAGGAGGAGAATATGAATCTCAGAAAAAGAATTATGCCGGTCTTACTGGCGGTTACTTTATTATCGGTATTTTTCCCGACGGATATCCGGGCGGCTGCAGGCAAGTATCCCACGGGGACACCGGTCTTTCTGAATCCCGAATGGACCTATGCTTCCTACAGCGTCCTTCATGCGGGAAATGCGGTATATTATGCGGCACCGGTAAACACCACCGGAAAGGTCATAGCGGTCAATGCAGGGCACGGAACCATCGGAGGGACGAAATATAAAACCTATTGTCATCCGGATATGACTCCCAAGGTTACCGGAGGCAGTACGGCCAAGGGCGCAATAAAAGCCACTGCGGTTTCGGGAGGCATGACATTTGCCGACGGTACGGGTGAAGCCGTTGTTACACTGAGGCTTGCGCAGATTTTCAGGGACAAGCTGCTGGCGGCTGGTTATGATGTACTGATGATAAGGGACGGCGCCGATGTTAATCTTGATAATATAGCCAGGACCGTTATCAGCAATAACGTGGCGGACTGTCATATAGCCCTTCATTTTGACGGGGACGGCCTTTCGTATAATAAGGGATGCTTTTATATGTCCACTCCGGACGGACTTAAGACCATGGCTCCGGTATCCGGTATCTGGCAGATGCATGAGCTTTTGGGAACCTCTCTCATCGGCGGACTTGCGGCAGCGGGTCAGAAGATAAACGGCAAGGGTTCCATGGCCATCGACCTTACACAGACAAGCTACAGTACGATCCCTTCGGTGGATATAGAGCTTGGAAACCAGTGTGCGGATCATAGTGAGGCGGCCCTTATGAAGCTTGCGGATGGCCTTGTTGCGGGGGTAAATCTGTTTTACGGAAGATAAAAGACAGCTATTTATTTAAGAGGAGGTATTATGGGAAATTACAGGAATTTTGAGCTTGTGGTCTATTTCGTGGCAAAAGGAACGGAAGAGATCACAAAGGAAAAGCTTCAGGAAGAGATCGAATTTTTTAAAAAGTACATGAGGATAGACAAGGTCTATCTGGAGCCTTACAGAGACAGTGTATTTGCGTCCGAAGAGCAGGTTCGGATGTGCAAAGAGGTTTTTCTGGAAAACGGGATCAGGGTCGAGGGCGGCCTTACCACCTGTATAAGGGATATTGAGGGTGAGAAAAAGAAACAGAGGCTGTTTGATACCTTCTGCTACAATGATGAGAGCATGTTAAACGAGCTTAAGAGCGTCAGCAGCTTTTTAGGCAGCATGTTTGATGCTTTTATCATCGATGACTTTTATTTTACGGGCTGTACCTGTGAAAAATGCCGGGAGGAGAAGGATAAGTACAATAAGGAGCACGGCATTACCGACGGCAGCTGGCAGAGCTACAGGGTGCACAGGCAGTATGAGATCTCTCGGGATTATATAATAGGGCCCGCAAAGGAAAAGAATCCGGAGATGAAGATAACCATCAAGTATCCCAACTGGATGGAGAGCTATCAGGAAACCGGATATGATCCCCTGACCCAGAAGGATATATTTGATTACATATATACCGGTACGGAAACCAGGGATCCCCTGCATACGGACCAGCATCTTCCGAGATACCTGTCATTTTCCCTCATGAGGTACATGGAGGATATGGCGCCGGGCAGAAATATGGGCGGATGGTTCGATCCTTTTGATTGCAGGCTTCTTGATTATTATCTTGAACAGGCGTATCTGACGGCCTTTGCAAAGCCTAAGGAAATGATGATGTTCTGTTTCCAGGCCCTTGTGAATACCGTAAATGTTCCCGCACTGGGATTTATGTTAGATGAGCTGGACAGACTCCTTGATCATCTCGGTGAACCGGTGGGCATACCCTGTTATATCCCAAACGGGTCCCAGGGAGAGGACAATGTGCAGGATTTCCTGGGAATGCACGGTTTTCCGGTCATCACCACACCGCTTTTTAAAGAGGATGAGCCGGTCATGCTCCTTACCGGGGCCTCGGCTTATGATGAAGATATAATCGACAAGCTTTCGAAATACGTGGCAGCCGGAGGAAAGGCAATAGTCACCTCGGGATTCGTGAAGGAGACTCTTGACCGTGGACTTAAGGCAATGACCTCCATAAGAGACCGGGGAAGGATAGTATCCGTAGATGAATTTATTACGGAGACACAGAGTTTCTACCACGGGTTTGACAGGTCATCGTCAAAAGACAGTGTGGAGATACCGGTACTGGAATTCCGCAATAATGCCACATGGGGCGCTGTCTGCAAGGCATTGAAGGATGAGGAGAGCTATACGCTTTTTGCAAGAGACACCTACGGTGACGGGGAAATGTACACCCTCGTGGTTCCGGAGGCCTTTTCCGATATCCAGAGATATCCCGAGCCTGTCCTTAACAGAATGAGACAGGAGTTCTCCGTAAGGGGAATAAGGCTTGAGGGCCCTCCGATGATAAGCCTTTTCGTCTATGATAACGATACCTTCGTGATCATGTCCTATGCCGACAGGAATACTTATGATGCCGACATCACCGTGTTCATCAGAAAAGATGAGGATGAGGATATCGTATTAAAGACCATCATGTACGAGCGTGAGATAAAGCCCTTATATGTAAATGAAAGAGGAGAAGCGGCTTTTCTGCTCAGAGCCTTTTCGGGCAAATTTGAGGGATGCCGGATAGAGAGATCCCGGAAATGATAAGATCCCGGAAATGATAAGATCCCGGGTAACCGGGAAACGGGGAGAAAGGATTTCCCGGATGAGTAAAAATCCAACACATGGAAAGGTGCAGGAAAGAGATA
>JAIKZD010000089.1 GCA_024682555.1 Lachnospiraceae bacterium
TGCTTAATATTGCCTATGAAAAGCGAGACCGTAATGCTTCTGAGATACTTTACCTCAATCAGGATATGAGGGAACTGGATCTGTACAGTACAGTAGGCACTGTTTACTGCCTGTGTGACGGTCTCAATTATCTCACCGAGACCGAAGATATCGAGACGGTCTTTTCTCTTGTATACAATTTTCTGTATCCCGGGGGACTCTTTATATTTGATTTTAACACAGTCCACAAGTACAGAGATGTTATCGGAAACAGGACCATAGCCGAAAACAGGGATGATGTAAGCTTTATCTGGGAGAATACCTATGATGAGGAAAATGAGATAAATGAGTACGATCTGACGGTTTTTGCAAGGGCAGAACTGTATGATTATAATGAAGAGGAACAGTCTGAAGAGAAGGATCTTTTCAGGAGATTTGAGGAGATCCATTATCAGAGAGGATATTCTCTTAAGATCATGGAGGAAATGTTAAGGAAGACGGGATTTAGCATTGTAAAAACCTTTGACGAGGAGGATTCCTCCCCGGGGGATTCGTCGGAGAGGATCTTCGCGGTTGCAAGAAAGGACAGATGACAGATCATAAAAAGGCTGCAATTTATAATACACCCCGTTATTTGATTAAATAACATGTCGGAGAAGAATGATTTTCAGAAAAATATAAAAAGGGGACAATGATAGGGCAGGCAGAAAATGCCCAAAACAACACGATATGAAGAATAACAAGAGTTATATTATTCGTGCCTCGGCAGACGGAGGACATATAAGAGCCTTTGCGGCAGATACGAGAGACGTAACGGAAGCCGCAAGAGCCGCACACAATTTAAGTCCGATAGCATCAGCTGCTCTCGGAAGGACAATGACGGCAGCCCTGATGATGGGTTCCATGCTCAAAAACGACAGCGATCTTCTTACCATAAAGCTAAAGGGTGCCGGTCCCATGAAGGGGATCACGGTAACTGCGGATTCAAAGGGTCATGTCAAGGGTTTTGTCGAAGTACCGGATGTGCTTTTGCCGCCAAATGCAAAGGGAAAGCTTGATGTAGGCGGCGCCATCGGTGCAGGTGAGCTTATCGTTATCAGGGATATGGGACTAAAGGATCCGTATCTTGGTCAGGTTGAGTTACAGACGGGCGAGATAGCTGATGATCTCACCTATTATTTTGCCGTTTCGGAGCAGACACCCTCGGCTGTTTCCCTGGGGGTCCTCATGAATAAGGACAATACCGTAAGGCAGTCCGGGGGATTCATCCTGCAGCTCATGCCTGATGTAAAGGATGAGGTCATAGATATCGTCGAGGAACGGCTTAAAGATCTTGAGAGCATGACGGATCTTCTTGAAAAAGGTATGAGTCCCGAAACCATCCTTGAAAGGCTTCTCGGGGATATGGATCTTCAGATCCTTGAAAGAAAGGAAGTTTCATTCCGATGCGACTGCAGCAGGGAAAAGGTGGAGAAGGCCCTTATCAGCGTCGGAAAAGAAGAGCTTGATAGTATGATAAAGGATAACGAGCCTGTTGAGGTAAAATGTCATTTTTGCGGCAAGGCTTATCGGTTCAGCATAGAGGATCTGATAACACTTAAGAATAACAGCGTCAAATAAACGAAACAATAACAGTTTTGTACGAGTGTAACGCCCGCGATAAACATGGCGAAATCGCAAATATATACAATCAGGATTTAACAAATATACTGTTATGATAATTAAAAGGTATACATTATCAGGATTATCAGAAAAAATTCAGAAAGCTAATCGGAAAGCAGCTGTTTAAGATGACGAAACATTTTCCAAAGATCAAAAATATCATTCTTCTGATCCTTATATCGGTCCTTGCGGGATATCTTCTGCTTGTGGCTGTCTATGCCATTCCCCAAAGATTTATCTATAAGGGCTGTGCCAATTCCGTCTCCGTATTTGAGAGGGAGGATCTTGAAGAGAAGCTGTTCGGATATCCCGACAGTACCGTTGATGTTTATACGGACGGTGCCATGTTTAACACCGCCCTTTTTGACAGCGATGAATCGCCCTTTATAAAGGCTGTGGCCTGTCATCAGTACGGATACCGGGATAAGAGCCCCGAACAGGCCTTCAGGGCATTTTTTTATGAGGAGGATCCCGATCATGTGGTAACTTATACCAGATACTGGCATGGTTTTCTTATAGTTCTCAGGCCTCTTTTGCTGTTTTTTAACTATTCGGATATAAGGGTCATCAATCAGCTGCTTCAGGTTGTATTATTATGCCTGATACTTATTGCCATGTCGGAACGGGGACTCAGGCTTCAGATGATACCGGTGATCCTTGTGTATTTTTATCTGATGCCGTATACTCTTTCGCTTTGTCTGCAGTATTCGGCGGTGTATTATATAGGCTTCGGAATCCTTTTTGTATTATTGTGTTTTTATGAAAAGCTCAGTGAGAGAGAACGGTTTACGGAACTGTTTGTGCTTTGCGGGATACTTACAAGCTATTTTGATCTTCTGACTTATCCCGCCTTTGCCCTGGGGATTCCCCTTGCCGGATTCTTTATGCTTGAATTTACAAAAGGACATTCTCTCATGCTGCCGCAACGTGTTGCTGCCACACAAACTCCGGCCGGGGATACTGCCTTGGGGACCTTTATAAGGGTGATCTGCCTTTCTCTTTCATTTGGTGTGGGATATATCGGAATGTGGGCAGGCAAGTGGATACTGTCGGTCTTTTTTTTCGGCACGGAGAGTCTCAGGGAGACCGTTGATCAGATAAGGTTCAGATCGGCAGGGGAAGCGGGCAGTACTTATTCATATATCGATACCGTAACAAACAATTTCTTTATGTATAAAAATACCATCTACCGCATCCTGCCTCTTTTATATCTGTTGTGCATTGTGCTTGTGATAATATATAATATTATGAAATATAAAAGATTTCCCGTTATAAGGATGTCATATGCGGCTGCGTTTGTTCCGGTGATGCTCATCCCCTTTGCGTGGATGTTTGTGGCAAAAGAACATTCGTACGTGCATGCCTTTATGACATACCGAAATCTTACCGTTGCCCTGTTCGGGCTGATGCTGTTTTTGTCCCTCCTTGTACAAAAGCCCGATATCGAGCAAAAGCCCGATATCAAAGGTCAGGAACAGACAGCAGAAAAAGAGGGTCAGGACTGAAAAGACCGGGTCTATAAAGTACTGAACAGACAGAAACAGAATGATCGGCAAAAGAAGCAAAGTGATGGAAGAAACATATCTGATCGGGATCGATCGCGAATTAAATGAAGAGACCTTAAGAGAAGCATATTCCGCTCTCCCTCCGGAGGGAGATCTGTATATATTGCGAAAAGGCAGGCGCCTTAACTATGAAAAAGAAGGTATCATGCTTATAAAAGCCGGATTCGTAAATATAGTGCAGAGCAGGAATCTTAAATCGGTCGTGCCAGAGGTTAAGAAGGGTACATATCTTATTCACTGCAAAAAGGGCCCGGAATACTCCCGGCTTCTATCCGTTATTGTGCCTATTTTCAATGAAGAGGCCACTGCAGCAATTCTTCTTGACAGACTTATTAACAGAAAATGGACCATGCCTGTTGAGATAGTCATTGTTGAAAGCAACTCCAAGGATAATACGAGAGATATAGCAAAGTCTTTTGAAAAGTACGAAAACGTAAGGCTTATACTTGAGGATGCACCTTCGGGGAAAGGAAATGCCGTGCTTTTGGGGATCAGGGAAGCAAAGGGTAATTATATAGCGATCCAGGACGGCGATCTTGAATATGATGTGGATGACTATGATAAGCTGCTTGAACCCCTTATAAATCTGGAGACCCTGTTTGTCCTGGGCAGCAGATATAACAAGGATGACTGGCATATGCGCAAATTCAGCGGAAAGAAGGCCTGGATAGCGGATTACTTAAATCTCGGGCAGACAACCCTGACCTGGCTTTTAAATACCGCCTGCGGATGCAGATTATCCGATCCCTTCACCATGTATAAGATCTTTCACAGAGACTGTATGTACGGAGTGAACTTTAAGGGCGGAAACTTCGGCCTTGACTGGGAACTTGTGATACGTTTCATCAGGAAGGGCTATAATCCCGTGGAACTGCCGATAAGCTATAAAGCCAGATCCTATGAGGAAGGGAAACACATAGATCTTTTTAAGACCCCCATAGAAGGTCTTAAGGCTCTTTGGCACTCAAGATATGCATCAGGTGTATATGATTACGGAGATGAATGATGAGATTTACGAAAATGCACGGTATCGGAAATGATTATGTTTATTTTGATACATTTACACAAGACATAGCAGATAAACCCGAATTCGTCCGATATGTAAGTGACAGACATTTCGGGATAGGCGGAGACGGTGCGATCTTTATAAATCCGTCGGAAACGGCAGACTGCGAAATGGAAATGTATAATGCGGACGGCAGCAGATCCGAAATGTGCGGAAACGGTATAAGATGTGTCGGAAAATACGTTTATGACAGGGGACTTATCGATAAGACCGAGATAACCGTCGTGTCGGCGGGAAAGATCAGAAAACTGTCCATGACCGCTGTTAAGGAGGAGCCAAACAGATTTACCGGACTGAAATACGGAAAGAGAGCCGACGGCACCGTGATCGATACCGTAAGGGTGGACATGGGAGAAGCGATCCTTCGTCCGGAAGAGATACCGGTGGATCTTAAGAATACCGGTGTTTCAAATAATATAGATGAAATCCTGAAAAACGGGACAGATCTTAAGACCTGCATCGCACAGAAGATTGCCGTAAACGGAAAGATATACGAAATGACCTGTGTTTCCATGGGAAATCCCCACGCGGTTTTTTTTGTGGATGATGTGGATGCTTATCCGGTTGATATCACAGGGCCTCTGATAGAAAGACATGAAGCTTTTCCGAATCGCGTAAATGCCGAGTTTGTAAAGGTTATTGATCGCTCGAATGTAAGGATGCGTGTCTGGGAAAGAGGAACGGGAGAAACCTATGCCTGCGGGACCGGTGCGTGTGCCGTGGCGGTGGCATGTATACTGAACGGATATACGGATGATGATGTAGTGGTGCATCTGCGCGGCGGAGACTTAAAGATCAGCTATAACAGGGAAAACGGAAGAGTATTTATGACGGGGAGCGCAACCACAGTCTGCGAGGGAGAGATATGATTTTACAGCGCTATTTACATGGAAATAACGCGGTATCGAATTCAAAACATACTGAAAATGCGTAAATAAATTATATATGGATTAAATAAAATAAATAACGCAAAGATCAGAAACAGGGGTTTACCCCAAAGATGATAAAAATGAACAGAAGCATGTGAAATTTTGCATATCCGAAAATATACGAATAAAATAACACATAATCAATAAAAGGCTTGTAACGGAGGAAATAACAGGATGAGCAGTAATGTACCCGAGATATTCGGCAGCATGGTCTTTAATGATGCGATCATGAGGGATAAGCTTCCGAAGGATATCTACAGATCGCTTAAGAAAACCATACAGGATGGTAAAGATCTTGATCTTAATGTGGCTAATGTTGTGGCAATTGCCATGAAGGACTGGGCCATTGAAAAGGGCGCAACTCACTACACACACTGGTTTCAGCCCATGACCGGGGTTACGGCCGAGAAACATGACAGTTTTATCTCACCTCAGAATGATGGCCGCGTGATCATGGAATTCTCGGGTAAGGAGCTGATAAAGGGCGAGCCTGACGCTTCTTCATTTCCGTCCGGCGGACTTCGTGCGACCTTTGAGGCCAGAGGTTATACTGCCTGGGATCCTACAAGCTATGCTTTTGTAAAAGACGGAGTTCTGTGTATTCCTACAGCCTTCTGTTCATATGGCGGAGAGAGCCTCGATAAAAAGACACCGATGCTTCGGTCCATGGAAACACTTAATGAACAGGCCTTAAGGATCTTAAGGCTTTTCGGCAATGATGATGTAAAGAGGGTCAATACCACCGTAGGCCCCGAACAGGAGTATTTTCTCATAGACAGGTCCATGTATGAGAAGAGAAAAGATCTTATATACTGTGACAGAACCCTGTTCGGTGCAAGACCTCCCAAGGGACAGGAACTTGATGATCATTATTTTGGTGCCATTAAGCCCAGGGTTCAGGCTTTTATGAAGGAGCTGAACGAAGAACTGTGGAAACTTGGGATCATGTCAAAAACCGAACATAATGAGGTCGCTCCTGCCCAGCACGAGATGGCTCCCATTTATGATACCGGAAATATAGCCGTGGATCACAATCAGATAACAATGGAGGTCATGAAGAATGTGGCAAAACGCCATAAATTCATCTGCCTCCTTCATGAAAAACCCTTTGCGGGCGTTAACGGTTCGGGCAAGCATAACAACTGGTCAATGGTCACGGATACCGGAGTAAATCTTCTGGAACCGGGAAGATCGGTTCATGAGAATGCCCAGTTTCTTTTATTCCTTACGGCGATAATAAAGGCTGTGGATGAATATCAGGACCTTTTAAGGCTTTCGATAGCTTCTGCCGGAAATGACCACAGACTCGGAGCGGCCGAGGCTCCTCCTGCCATAATGTCAATATATGTGGGAGATGACCTTGGAGCCGTGCTCAGGGCAATAGAAAACGGTACCTCGTATGACGGAAAGCAGAAATCTAAGATGGATATCGGCGTACATGTACTTCCGAAGCTTCCCAAGGACACAAGTGACAGGAACAGGACATCGCCTTTTGCATTTACCGGTAATAAATTCGAGTTCAGAAGCTGCGGCTCTTCCATGTCCGTAGCCGGTGCCAATATGGTCCTTAATACCATAGTTGCCGAATCTCTGAAGCAGTTTGCGGATACCCTTGAGGATGCTTCGGATTTTACGATCGAACTCAGGGATCTGATCAAATCCAATCTTAAGAAACACAAGAGGATACTCTTTAACGGTGACGGCTATTCCAAAGAATGGGAGAAGGAGGCTCAAAAGAGAGGCCTGCTGAATTTAAAGACCACCGTTGATGCCATCCCTGTTTATCTTGACGCAAAGAATATAAAACTCTTTAAGGAGCATAAGATATTTACCGAGGCCGAGGTGAGAAGCCGTTATGAGATAGAGCTGGAGGCCTATTCAAAGATCATCAATATTGAGGGTCTGACCGCAGTGGATATGGCAAAAAAAGAGATCCTTCCCGCAGTGAACAGATATATCAGGCAGCTTTCCGAGACAGCATATTTCAAGCAGAATCTTTTTCTTTCAAAAGATGTGCCGGCTGCCCTGCCTGAGAAGATGGAGATCGATCTTATCAGAAAACTGAGCAAACTTGAAGATTCGGCATATGCTGCCGTAAACAGGCTTGAAAAGCTTCTTGATGATGCCGCAAAGCTTGATCATCAGGATAAACTCAAGGTTGCCGTGTTCTATAAGGACAGGATCATACCTGCAATGGCAGAACTCAGGAAATATGTTGATGAAATGGAAAGCAACTGCGATAAGGCTGCATGGCCTCTTCCCAGTTACGGTGACATGCTTTTTTCCGTCTGATCCCGTTTATTGGACAGCAGATAGTTTATAATAACGTCAGGCTTCGAAAGACACATGATTCTTTCGATTCCTGACATCATTATAATTAGCGGAGTATCATATGGGTCTAAGGCTTATCCTCGGAAATGCGGGCAGCGGAAAATCCCGCAGGTTATTTGAACATATCATAGAAGAATCCATTAAAAATCCTGATAAAAACTACATAATCGTCGTACCGGAGCAGTTTACCCTTCAGACTCAGAAGGACATAGTAAGGCTTCATCCGAGGCATGGGATATTAAATATTGATATCTTAAGCTTTAACAGGCTCTGTTACAGGATATTTTCCGAGACGGGAGGGGGTTCCGACGGGGTTCTGGTCGATGATATGGGTAAAAATCTTATCTTAAGACATCTCTCTTCCGGATTGTCGGATGATCTTCCGGTGATAGGAAAAAATCTTAAAAGGCTCGGTTATATTACCGAAGTCAAATCAGTCATATCCGAAATGATGCAGTACGGCATCGGCCCCTCACAGGCTGAAGCTCTCATACATTTCAGTGAAGCGGAAGGAAAGCAGCTTCTTGGAAGGAAGCTTGCGGAGATCAGACTGATATATGAAGAATTCACCAGGTATATAAAAGATAAATATGTAACTGCGGAGGAACTGCCGGTCAGGGCGGGTGACAGAGTGAATTACTCAAAACTGTTAAAGAAAAGTGTCATAGCCTTTGACGGGTTCACCGGATTTACACCCGTTCAGTATAAACTGATCGGAGATCTTATGGAGAACTGTATCGATATATATGCAACGATACTGATAGATGTAAAGAGAGAAGTCGGGAAGGATCTCAGGATAAAAGGAATCGTTTCAGAACATGAGTTATTTTACATGAGTAAAAAGACATTTTCTATCCTCACGGGCATAGCTGATCGTACGGGAACAAAAATCCATGATCCCGAAGTCATTGACCGGAAGGTTCCCATAAGATACTCGTTGACCGGAAAATCCGTATCCGAAAACTCTGAGATCACAGAAGATAGCGGGAAAAACAGAACTTTTTCCGCTTCGGTCAATAACCGCAGGATTGCCTTCCTGGAGGATAATATCTTCCGGCCGGATAAAGCTGTTTGCGCAGATGAAGGCGGTGAGGCGAAAAATGAAGAAAATAGTAAAAATATAAACAGTTGGGAAGAGGACCGGGACGGAACGGATACCGGCTCCGACGTATATATCACCAACAGCCAGACGAACTCGGATGAAATAACTGACGTGTGCAAAAGGATCGGACAGCTTGTGAGACAGAATGGCTATAAGTACCGGGATATAGCCATTGTAACGGGCGATATCGATGGATATGGGCATGCTCTTGCCGGAATGATGGATAAATATGATATACCGTATTTCGTTGACAGGACGCTGCCGATCCTTCTGAATCCCTGTACCGAGTACATCAGAGCTTTCTATTCGGTCATTATCGACAATTATTCCTATGACTCCGTTATAAGGTATCTGAGGACTCCGGTCACGGATATAAGCATGGAAGAGACGGATCTTCTGGATGACTATCTGTTTGCCTGCGGAATAAGGGGAAGAAACGCATGGAACAGAAAGTTTATAAGAAAGAGGAAGAACTTTAGGGAAGAGAATCTGCTTAAATGCGATGATATAAGAAAAAAAATCGTTGAAGATTTTAACCTGTTCGAAAAAGAGCTGTCGGGGAAAGGTATATCCGGGGATTTTGAATGTACCGTAAGGAAACACTGCGAGAGCCTTTACGGTCTTTTAAAGAGAAATTCCATGGAGAATAAGCTGAACAGGATGGCCGGGGCTTTTGAAAAGGATGGCAACGCTCTTAAGGCCAAGGAGATGTCCCAGATATATGCACATATAATTGCCCTGCTTGACAAGCTTACCGGGCTTTTGGGAGACGAAACCGTCTCGATCACCGAATTTTCGGAGCTTCTGGATGCCGGATTTGATGAAATAAGGATAGGCATAATACCTTCCGATCAGGATTATGTCCAGATCGGGGATATAAAGCGGAGCAGACTGAGGGATATAAAAGCCCTGTTCTTTGTCGGAGTGAATGACGGGATAATCCCCAAAAGAAGTCAGAAGGGCGGTCTTATTTCGGATACGGAGCGTGAATTTCTGAGCGGTAACACGGAAGGCATCACGTTAGCTCCGTCCATAAGGGAAACAGCCTATACGGAGAGACTGTATCTGTACATGCTTTTGTCCAAACCGTCCGAAAAGCTCTTTATATCATATCCCTCCGTAGCCGCAGGCGGCGAATCCCTGAAACCCTCATATCTGATAAGGGAGATCAGGGAAATGCTTTGGGATGTCAAAATTGACTCGCTGGGTCACGAGCCTGAAACCCCGGTATTTACTGAGAAAACAGCTTATACGGCTTTTTGCACAAAGCTCAGGGATTATATTGATCTGTCGGTTAATGAGAGCAAGGAAGAGGAAAAAAAGCGGGAATTAACACGGATAAAGTACGAAGCGTTATTGAAAATAATTTTGCTGAATAACAGCAGTGCAACATCAACTGAGGCATCAGAAGCCGTATTTCGTCAAAAACTGAAAACCATTATAACATCAGCCTTGCACAATGATAACGTGAGTGATCTCAAATTAAATCCGGCTGTTTCAAAAGCAGTTTTCGGTGATTCTTTGAGGGGAAGTGTCACGAGGCTGGAGAATTATGCGGAGTGCGCATATAAACACTTTGTCATGTATGGACTTTCCCTCAGAGAAAGAGATGAATTCGGTTTTGAAGCAGGCGATCTCGGATCGTTATTCCACGATGCGCTGATGTATTACGGGAGGATACTTAAGGAGGAGGGCAAGGATCCGGATACCGTTTCATCAAAAGACCGGGAAGCTCTGGCGGCCTCGGCTCTTGACAGAGCTATCGGGGCAGGTGATTACAGCGTGATCTATTCTTCGTACAGAATGGCCTACAACAGGGAGAGGATACTGAGAATACTCAAGAGGACGGTAGATGTGCTGTCTGCACAGCAAAAGAAAGGAAGCTTTGTCCCGGAAGGTTTTGAGTGTGTTTTCTCCGGGAATAATGATCTTTCCTCCTTAAACATACCTCTGAAAGACGGCAGGACGGTAAGGCTGTTCGGACAGATAGACCGGTATGATACCTGTGTTGAAGGTGAGAATGTTTATATAAAGATAATTGATTATAAATCATCGGATAAGGATCTTGATCTTCTTGCCGTATATAAGGGAATTCAGCTGCAGCTCATAGTATATCTGAATGCTGCGGAAGAACTCATAAAACGCGGAAGAAACCCGGAAGAAGGTATAAACACCGTTACGGCCGGGGTGTTCTATTACCATATAGATGATCCCATAATCATTGAGGAAAGCCGTCTGTCGGACAGTGAGATAGAGAAAGCCGTAAATGACAGTCTGAGAATGAAAGGGATCGTAAACAGCGACCCTAAGATATTCGGAATGCTTGACAGAGACCTTGCTGACGGAACCGTGAAGAAATCAGATGTGATCCATTTGGAGATCGGTAAAGACGGGAGAGCTTCCGCCAGATCAAAAGTTCTTACCTCCGGGGAGTTTAAACTCCTTTCCGAATATGTAAATCTGAAGATAGCCGATATGGCTGAAGAGATCTTAGACGGTGATATATCGGTCAGACCGCAGGCTGTAAAAAAAGATTCGGATGCCTGCAAAGAATGCAGATTCGGTCATTTGTGCAATTTCAGACCTGAAAACAGGGGCTCCGAAGATGATAATGATGAGGGCGGTGATCTGAGTAAAGACGATATTCTTGCCCTTATGAAAAAAAGAAAAGAAGCAAAGTAGGATGAAAGAGATTAGGTATACCGACGAACAACTGAAAGCTATCAACACCCGTAACAGGAATCTCCTTGTCTCTGCAGCTGCAGGCTCGGGGAAAACTGCCGTTTTGGTTGAGAGGATCATAAGAAGGGTGACCGATAAGACTGCCCCTGTTGATATAGACAGGATACTTGTCATGACATTTACCAGAGCTGCCGCGGATCAGATGAGGGAAAAGATCCTCGACAAAGTGGCTGAAATGAGACTTGCCGATCCTGAAGATCTGCACCTTCAGAAACAGGCAGCACTCATACATACCGCTCATATTTCAACCATCCACGGGTTTTGTACGGAGGTTTTGAGAAATCATTTTAACGAGGCCGGGATAGAACCCGATTTCAGGATAGCCGATGAGGGAGAGCTTAAGCTCATAAGTGCGGATGTTGTTGAGGAGGTCCTTGAAGAGGCCTACGAAACGGCGGACCCCTCCTTTATCGAGCTTTCCGAATCCATAGCAACGGGTAAAAGTGATAAAAAGCTTGAGGATGCGATATTAGGCCTTTCTAAATTTGCTCTGTCCTATCCCGATCCGGATGAGTGGCTTGATAAGGTTTCAAAGCTTTATACAGGTCCGGATGTTGCCGAAAATACCCTGACAGACAGCCTTTTTAATAGTTATATTTCGGACATTGAAGAGATCATGGAAGCCTGCAGGAGACTTCTTTGTCAGATAAACAGTTCCGAAACCCTTGAATCCTATGCACCTTCCATTGAAGCCGATATTTCCGCTCTGGCTTTACTGCTTAATGCCAAAGACTGTTTTGATCTGTCTGAGAAGATCAGAGGGTTTAAGTTTGTTACTCTCGGCTGCGACTCTGCCGGAAAGAAGGTCAAAAGCGACGTTAAGCCGGATGAGAATGAAAAGAAAAGTGTATCGGATTTAAGAGAAAAGATCAAAAAAATGGTAAAGAAAATAGCCGTAAATCTGGGAGACAGGACCAGGGAGGAGGAGACGGAGCTCATACACAAAACCGCAGGCGAAGCCGTTGTTTTGACCGAAATGGTCAGAAAATATCTCGAAAAGTTCGAGGAAAAAAAGAGAAAGGCTAATATTCTGGATTTCGGTGATCTCGAACATCTGGCAATAAAAGTGCTTAAAAGCGAAGAAGGCGCCGTGGCAGAGGAGTACAGGGGACTTTTTGAAGAGATTTATGTGGATGAATATCAGGATTCCAACCTTGTTCAGGAGGAATTGATCAATCTGGTCAGCCGGAAAAACAATGTATTTATGGTAGGGGACGTAAAACAGAGTATTTATGCCTTCCGTATGGCAAGACCGGAGCTTTTTATGCAGAAATACGAAAGATTTTCCGGGTGTCCCGATGAGAATAATGCAGTGGTGGATCTGAAGCATAATTTCCGGTCAAGAAAAAGTGTTATCGATTCGGTCAACGAGATATTTTCCGTTATAATGAAAAAGAAAAACGGAATGATAGAATATAACGACAATCATAAACTGATATTCGGGTTTGAGGAATATCCGGAGGATACAAAAACCGATAAAACGGAAGTCATACTTATAGAAGGAGACCGTGGGATCGACCCTAAAGAGCTTGAAGCTTCGGTGATCGTCGATAAGATAAACAGTTTAAGAGCGGAGAAAAAGGTCTATGATGCCAAAAACAAATGCAGCCGGGAGCTGAGATACAGCGATATAGTAGTGCTTTTCAGGAGTTTTACGGATGCATCGGTTTATAAGAAGGTTCTGGAAGAATCCGGGATACCGGTTCATGTGATGAGCAACGAAGGATATTTTGAGGCTGAGGAGGTAGCACTCCTCCTTGACTATCTCCGTATCATTGACAATCCCGGCCAGGATATACCCCTTGCTTCGGTACTAAAGAGTTTTTTCTGTAAAATGACGGATGATGAACTGGCTCTTATACGATCCGGGAACAAAGATTGCAGCCTGTATGAATCACTAAAAATAACAGCAGGCAAGAACGAAAATAACGACAAAATCGATGATAAAATTAAATATATATATAATAATGCTGTTATTAAATCGCGTGATTTTATAACGCAGCTTACGCATTACAGAAGCCTCATCGGATACACCTCTGTTTATGAACTTTTGGCAGAGATCATATCCGGCGGATATTCGGACTATCTCCTTACAAGGATAAACGGCAGAAAAAAATGTTCGAATGTTGAGATGCTCTTAAAAAAATCCGAAGATTTTGCAAAGACAAGTTTCAAGGGTCTCTTTCAGTTTGTGCGGTATATAGATAAACTGAAAAAGTATGAGGTTGATTTCGGTCAGGCAAATCTCACGGATGAAAACGAAGATACGGTAAGATTCATGACTATACATAAATCCAAAGGGCTGGAATTTCCGGTCTGTTTTGTCGTAAATGTCGGCAAAAGGTATAACGAGCAGGATGTGAATTCGGATCTCATCCCGGATATGGATTATGGTATAGGGTTAAACCTTGTGGATCTGAAAAGAAGGACAAAGACCGGAACACTTATTTCCCGTGCCCTCAAGAGAAAAAAACTGTCCGAGATCCGTGCGGAGGAGATGAGGATCCTCTACGTCGCCATGACCAGAGCCAGAGAAAAACTCATTATGACCGCGGTGTGCAAAGATACGGCGGCGGAGCTTTCCAAAGAGCGGATCCTGTCTGCGGCCGATTCCTTTCTGGATCTTATATTATACGTCAGACAGAGAATGCCGCTTCAGAGCGTTGCCTTCTCGGAGACCGGGGTAAAAGATCTGGTATTCTCCCGGGTGGAGAAGGAGATAGTAAAGGGCGAGGCAGAAAAGAAGCTTTTCAATATAATTGACACAACTGTTTCGGAAGAAGCGGTCCTTCCCGAAGAAACGGAGTATTACAGATTTCTGAGGAATAGGATTGAATACAGATATGAAAAGAGCGGGGCCGAGGAAAGCTTTCAGAAGTATTCGGTAACGGAGCTAAAGAAAAAACATCTTGAGAACGCTCTGAGGGAAGAAAAAGACAGTCCGGGTGAAGGAGATCTGCCTGAACTGTTTCCGGAGGATCCCGATAAACGGCAGACCGCAGGTGATAATACAGAGACGGTTCCCCTGTTCATGCAGGAAAAGACGAAAATACCCGCCGGCCTTCATGGAACAGCCGTTCACAGGATCTTTGAATTGTGGGATTATGACAGAAAGACTGATATGGACAGCATAAAAGATTTTATCCGTGAGGCGGTCGATAAAGGACTGATTGAAAGACAGATGGCCGGATCGGTAACTGCCGAAGAGATATACGATTTTGTCAACAGTCCCCTGGCATCGAGAATGCGTAAGGCGTATAAGAACGACAGGCTGCATAGGGAACAGCCTTTTGTGATAGAATTAGACGGACAGCTGATACAGGGTATTATAGATGCGTACTTCATTGAAGACGACGAGATCGTGGTCGTTGACTATAAGACCGATAAAACAGGCGGGTCAAAAACCCTGGTCGACAGATATGAAATTCAGCTTGATTACTACGCAAGGACACTGGAGAGGCTTTTGGAAAAAAGAGTCAGGGAGAAGATCATTTACTCAACGGTTCTTAAGAAAAGCATTATTCTGTAGGACAGGTTCATCCGGAATGAAACGATGGAAACGATGGTTTTCGGAATGAAACGTTGGTTTAACGGGATGATATCATGATAATAGTATGTATCGGATATCATGGATATGATAAAATGATAAGATAAAACAGGGAAATCTTTTTTATACAGTATATAAAGAGAGGTCATAAGTGAAGTACAGATTAAATGCGGAAGTCATAATTTCAATAGTTGTGGGGCTTATCATAACCGGAACGGCCTGTGTTGCGGTACGCGAGCCGGTTACGCTTAAGGCGGGCGCGGCAGCCCTGTCCGTTATTTTTGTCACGGTTTCCGTTGTTTCCGTTGCATATGGACCCATAGCCGGAGCGCTTGTCCCCGCCGGGCTTCTCCTTTCTTTCGGCAAGACGGGAATGTCTTTTGATATCCTTCAGAATACGGCCTACATGGTCCTCTTTGGCATACTCATGGGAAGATATGCCGAAAAGGTCGGTATAAGGGACGGAAAGATCATGGCGGGAAAGCTGATCTCATATTATCTGCTGACATTTACCGGGGTTAACGGCCTCTTTGTTCTGGCAAGGCCGCTGACTTCCTTCCTTGTGATGAAAGCCGACATATATGAGAATGTTAAGCTTGGCATTAATATGGCCTTTATCACCCTGGCAACAGCCCTGGCAGGAGGAACGGCCGCACTTTTGCTCATATCCCTTATTTCTGACAGACGACAAAGGAACGGACTCCAGATATGAGATCTAAAGCATTAAAACGGATATTATCTTATCTTGTCCTTGCGGCAGGCATTTTTCTTGTCCTGTTTTACATTTTTTTCCGTGAACGGACAGAATACCATGTGGATGTCACGGACACACTGCTGTGGGCGGATGCTATGGTTAAGAGCGGATCTTTGAGGGATCCCGGTTTCTGGTATGCATATATGATACCTTTCAGCGGAACCCTGGTCATGGCTCCCTTCGTTAAGTTCCTTGGAGTCACTTATTTAACCCATAAGCTCGGAATGGCAGCATTTTCACTGATCTTCATGGTTTCGGTGTATTTTATGCTAAGGGTTTTGGAGATCAGTTATGAAAGAAGCGCATTAATAACAGGCGTATTTATCATTCTCCTCTGTGCCTCGAGAGTCACCAGGATGATTTTTTTCTGTCATGTGATACATTACAGCCTGGGTATCCTGTTTACCTGTGTGGCAATGATACTGCTTAAAAAAATGACCGATTGCCGTTATACTTCAAAAAGGACGGGATACGTTGTTTCTCTGATCTTTCTGATGTTCTGGATCTTCTGCTGCTGTATAAACGGTGTTTCGTCCTTCATGTTTTTTCTGATCCCCTTTGCCGGGGCTTTTGTGCTTGGGAATATGATCCGGTTTAACAGGAGCGCGGAGGGGAGCGGGGATGAAGAGGTTCTTTTAAACGGGACATTTAAGGCAGAACTCAGGGCACAGCTGGCAAGACCCTTTCTGGAGCTTGTTCTGATGATGGGCGCTGCAGCAGGCGGATTCTTATTTAAGATCCTGTATATCGGAAAAAATGAATATGAATCCCATTTTTCATCCTTTCTCCCCAGTGATGAATGGATGTTTAAGAATAACAGGTTAATTAACCAGTGGGTCGCTCTGTTTACGGATGATGTATACGGTACCATGCCGTTTTTATCAAAGGAAGGCATCTTCCTTATGGCGGGAGTGCTGATGGCTCTTTTGACCCTGGTGGTTCCGGTGCTTGCTCTTGTTTATTTCACGGGGAACAGACAGGGTGGGATGAAGCTTTTCTTTGTCCTTGATTATGCCGTGGTATTTTTGCTTACCATATATATATATTCCATAAGTACGGTATCAAATGAAAACTGGAGACTGTGCGAGCTGTACGGGATGAGTCTTCTTGTGCTCCTTGTGTTCACGGATGAGATATTTAACAAAACAGGGTTTAAGGCCCCGGCCGTTTTACTTGCTCTTTTGACAGCCTTTTTCTGCCTGATCTGTACCTATAAGGTCATCGTTGCCATACCAGGGGAATTATACTCAAACAGGCATGACAGAATGGTACGGCTTCTTAATGAAAACGGTCTCAGGGCAGGGTATTCCGATCTTTACAATTCGGCAAATATTGTTACCGTTTTAAGCGATTCCTCCATCATGGTAAGCCCGATAGAGTTTAATCCTGACGGTACCTATAATGTGTACAGATATCAGAGCAGACCGGAATGGTACGCCATTGACTCGGAGGAATATTTTGTGGTGGTAAACGGGCAGGAAAGAGAATGGACGGAGGAAAGGCTTAAGGCTAACTGCAGCAGGGAACTGCAGTTTGATGAGGATACCTGGGTCCTTGTATTTGACAGAAACATATTTGAGGATCTTGAACCTGTATTCTGAGCTGTTCCATGCCGGAAAGGAAACCCATGATCCGAGATAAGGACAAAATTCGAAAGACAAATCATTATCCGTGACAGGATACTGAGACCGAAATTGAAAAATGATCCGGAATAAATAACGGAAAACCGGACCGGAAAAGCAGGGTGATAGGAATGAATAACAGCATGATCAAAAAAATGGCGGCATACGGGATATTCACGGCAGGAGTGCTGTTAGCTTTATATTATATCCTTTTCGGGATGAGGGCCGAATATGGTGTCCTGTCCTCCGATAATATGATGGATGCCGTAGCGGCCGTCGAAAGCGGGACTATAGTGAACAGAGGATTCTGGTACGGATACAGTATGCCCGTGAATGCCTCTCTTGTTATGACCGCTCTGGTCAAAATAATCGGAACAAAGTTTGCGGCAGTTAAGACCGGAATGCTTATCTGTACGGCGATCCTTGTTATCTGTCTGGTCCTTCTGTTCAGATCCGTCGGGATTGACCTGACCGGTTCATTGACCGCTTCGGGCATTTCCCTTATGCTGTTATTCTCTTCGGACACCATGAGGACAACGGTCTTTTCACATGTTACTTATTATATGACGGCATTCATGGCAGTCTGCCTGATCTGGTACTGTTTTCGCTTTATCGAGCGCTATACAGAGACCGGGGGATCATCGGTGATAAAAAAAAGGATAGTGTACTGCCTGGTCTTTCTGATATCTGCGGCGGCCTGTATGAACGGTTACCATATCGTAATGATGTTCACCCTGCCGGTACTTATAACGCTGATCATAGAACAGACCATGGTTTCGGACTCTTTATCCGGCCCGGAGGCCAAAGATTCAAGGCTTAAAACCGTGATCCTCATTGCGGGCCTGCTATTTGGCAGCATCTTCGGTATGCTTATCCGCAGGCGCCTGTTCGGTAATATCTCATATGAAAATGATCTTACGGTATTCTCCGGGTTTGACTCCTGGTTTTTCAGGGACAGCAGCTTTCTGAAACAGTGGGTTACACTGTTTACGGGAAGCATCCCTGAGGAAACAAATATGATGACAGCAGGCGGGATCTTTGTCATGCTTCATTATCTGACCGCACTGGTCATTCTTGTTCTTCCCGTGTTTGCGCTTATATCTCTGAGGCATTACAGGGATAGGATGATGAAGCTTTATGTGATCGATTACTGGGTTACGTTTCTGACTGTCTATATGATCTTTTCCCTGGGGAACGAACAGTTCGATAACTGGAGGCTTATCGGCCTTGCTGTCATGGCGGTAACTGTTTCCTGCATGCATATTTACCACCTTATAGCGGAAAGGGAAGATAAAAAAATAACAATGCTGCAGATGTCGATGATCCCGATGATTACGGCATTTGTGTGCTGCCTGACAAATATTTTGATCACAACAGCATTCATTGAAAAAGAAAACCCTGCGGATACAATAACGCATGTTTTGCAAGGGCATGGTCTTACCTACGGATATGCTTCCTTCAATAATAATGCAAACCTGATCACGGTTCTCAGTGACTTTACCGTTAAGGTCAGACCTATAGAGATATATGAAGACGGTTCATACAGGATAGAGAGATATGAAAACGAGTTTGCATGGTATGAGGACCAGCCGGACACATCCCGGTATTTTGTGATCGTGGACAGGAGAGAAAAAGGGTTTGCGGTAGACACCCTTGTGAAGGCTGCTTCGGAGATCATTGAAACGGAGGATGTCTCGATACTTGTCTTTGAGGGAAATATATTTGCCGAAGGACAGCCGATGTATTATAATGAAAGTTGATAACCAAAAATCTGACAGGATCTTAAAGCATGGATTTTAACACAGGCAACCTGAATTTCAATAAGAATAACGGCAGGAAACGCAAGGCTCAGTCCATTCAGGATATGATAGGCGGCGGCCTCGATATGGAATCGGGATCGTACAGACCTCCTATCAGAAAGAGCGGATATACCGGGCCCTACAAACAGAGAACCTCAGGTTCAAATACCTGGGGTACTTCGCCTTTGCCTGATGTGGGATCTAAGGGAAGGAACGCTTCAGAGGGAAGGAATCTGGGAAGAACGGGCAATACCGGCAAGATACACCTTCCTGAAACGGATCTTTCCGACAGGCCTTCGGGGAATGGCCGTAATACCCGCGATAAAGACAGAAATGCCGATTCCTATGATAATCCGAAACCCGTTGGTCCTTACGGGATCCGCTCCCTTTTTGATGGAGCGGGCGGTTCCATATGGATCATCTATGTGGCTGTCCTGTCTTTCTGCATGCTTACGGCGATCATCGTGTTTGCCGTAAACGGCGGTTCATCGGGTTCTTCATCCGGCAGAGCAAAAAAGCTTGACGCAAAGCTTAAGACCGTTTATGAAGATCTTAACGGGATATCAACCAGCTACGGGATCGTGGATGATCTGGTGGCTTCATATGTTACCGGAACAAAATATACGGGAGCCGAAAAACCTTCGGGAAGCGCACAGGAAACATCGGCACCGGTTTCGGAAGATGGTTCGGTCATCCAGACTTCTAATCCGGACGGTACCGTGGCCACCACAAACGGACCGGATGCGGCTGTCGGAACCATAACTTCGGGTCTGTCCATGATGCTCGACAGCGGAAACGGGATGGAGGGGTATCCTTCTGCCTCTACACACAGCGAACTGGTCGGACAGCTTGAGACAGCTCTTTCATCGGGTGATACTGTCTTTGTGGGTTCAAAGCTTGCATATCGTGATGATTACGGCGAACTGTCGGGATATCCGCAGTCCGTGGTCGATCATTTTACAAAATATATGGCAGAGAATGCCGATAAGAGGTCGGATTTCATTAATCTGATCTCCGGTGAGGCATATTCCGCAACAAACGGAACCGCCTGTGTCATCGAACTTAAGCCGATACAGTTTGTCGTAACCATGGCGTATGATAATACCACCGTCAGTGTCGAAGGATTTGGCGATCAGGTGCTGAATTCCGGACAGCAGGCCACCATAAAGCCTCTTCTTCCCTGTATGTATAACGTTACCTTCAAGAATGAGATCTGGGGTGATCCCTACGTTAAGGAAGTGGAAGCAAACCTGAGCGAACTTACCCTTAATCTCAACGTGAAGTGACCTTAAGTTCATTCTTATTTAACAAAATATCACCTCTTTATTTTATAAAATCCCCTGTTGACATTTATAAATATCGGTTGTATATTTGTATCGTTGATTAGCACTCATCACTAAAGAGTGCTAACAAACAGAAAACAATTCACAAATATCATGTAAGGTTACGATGTTTTTTAACAGTACATGTCAGGTGAAGTAATAAATTATACAGGAGGCAGTATCATGACACTAAAACCATTGGGTGACAGAGTAGTATTAAAGCAGCTTGAAGCTGAAGAGACGACCAAATCAGGTATAGTATTACCCGGTAACAGCAAGGAGAAGCCCCAGCAGGCCGAGATCATCGCTGTGGGACCCGGAACCGTAGTGGACGGTAAGGAAGTTAAGATGGAAGTTTCCGTCGGGCAGAAGGTTATCTATTCCAAGTATGCCGGAACCGATGTAAAGCTTGAGGACGAGGAATACATCATTGTTAAGCAGAGCGATATTCTCGCTGTTGTGGAATAAACTAAAAAGGAGGCCTAAATCATGGCAAAAGAGATAAAATATGGCGCGGAAGCCAGAAAAGCACTTGAATCGGGTGTTGACCAGTTAGCTAATACAGTCAGTGTTACATTAGGACCCAAAGGAAGGAACGTTGTTCTTGACAAGCAGTACGGTTCACCCCTTATCACAAACGACGGTGTTACCATTGCAAAAGAGATAGAGCTTGAGGATGCCTTTGAAAACATGGGCGCTCAGCTTGTTAAGGAAGTTGCCACCAAGACCAATGACGCCGCAGGTGACGGTACCACAACCGCTACCGTACTTGCACAGGCCATGGTAAACGAAGGAATGAAGAACTTAGCAGCCGGAGCCAATCCCATCATAATGAGAAAGGGAATGAAGAAGGCTACACAGGCAGCCGTTGATGCCTTAAAGAAGATGGCGATAGAAGTAAACGGAAAGAATCATATTGCCAGAGTAGCGGCTATTTCCTCGGGAGATGATGAGGTTGGAAATCTTGTGGCAGATGCCATGGAAAAGGTTTCAAAGGACGGCGTTATCACTATAGAAGAATCAAAGACAATGCTCACGGAGCTGGATCTTGTGGAAGGAATGCAGTTTGACAGAGGCTACATTTCGGCATATATGGCAACTGATATGGAGAAGATGGAGGCAACTCTTGACAATCCCTATATCCTTATTACAGACAAGAAAATATCCAATATTCAGGATCTGCTTCCTCTTCTTGAGCAGATCGTTCAGTCAGGCTCGAAGCTTCTGATCATCGCAGAGGATATTGAAGGTGAAGCACTTACAACCCTTATACTTAACAAGCTTCGTGGAACCTTCTCCGTAGTAGGTGTCAAGGCACCCGGTTATGGCGACAGGAGAAAGGCAATGCTTGAAGATATAGCGATCCTTACGGGCGGCCAGGTGATCACCGAGGAGCTTGGTCTTGAGCTTAAGGAAGCTACGATGGATATGCTCGGAAGAGCAAAATCCGTAAAGGTACAGAAGGAAAATACGGTCATCGTTGACGGCGAAGGCGACAAGAAGGCCATTGAAGCAAGGATAGCCCAGATCAAGAAGCAGATAGAGGATACAACCTCTGATTTTGACAGGGAGAAGCTTCAGGAAAGACTTGCAAAGCTTGCAGGCGGTGTTGCGGTTATCAGAGTAGGTGCCGCTACCGAGACAGAGATGAAGGAAGCAAAGCTTCGTATGGAAGATGCCCTTGCAGCCACAAGAGCAGCAGTAGAGGAAGGTATCATCGCAGGCGGCGGATCCGCTTATATCCATGCCGAGAAGGAAGTTCAGAAGCTTGTTGATACTCTTGAAGGGGATGAGAAAACAGGTGCCAGGATAATCCTTAAGGCTCTGGATGCTCCTCTTTATCATATAGCCGCAAATGCCGGACTGGATGGCTCCGTTATCATCAATAAGGTAAAGGAATCCAAGGATGGTGTGGGCTTTAATGTTCTTACCGAGGAGTATGTTGACATGGTTAAGGACGGTATCCTTGATCCCGCCAAGGTTTCAAGATCCGCTCTTCAGAATGCGACTTCGGTAGCTTCTACATTACTTACCACCGAGTCCGTTGTTGCAAACATCAAGGAGGATGTTCCTCCGATGCCCGCAGGCGGCGGAATGGGCGGAATGATGTAAGGACTCAGTATTCCGGATAGTCAAATGCATGGCTTCCTTCCTGTAAAAAGACGGGGCCGTACATTAAGACCACAATGTCAGGGTCGTACTCATCAATGATATCCTTTGTGAGTTCCTGACCGTATTTATCATAAACATACCGGACTTCACTAAAGGCCATGGCCAGATAAGGCATCATGGCCTTTATCATTGAGTCCGATACCATAAGGATCTTTTTATCGTTCGGCGTGGTTTGGTTTACATAATTCATGAAACCGCCGGATAATACCTCACCGTAGGTATCTCTCTTTGCAAAATCTCTGTTTGAGAGGGCCTCTGGATTGAACATGATGGCATTTACGGAGCCTGTTTCACCGTTTGAGGCCGTTATACAGGTATCAAAATCGGGAAGTATCAGTTCGAAGTCATCGGGCCTTGCAAAAAGCTTTCCGGTCCTCATGCCGTAAGATCCGAGGTGTGCTTCCTTATAGCTTGAGATCACATAATTATCGATGTTTCCTATCCTTTCATCCACATCACAGTCAATGACCTTTGTCAGATAGCTCTCAAGACCGTTATATGCCCTGAAACCTGCCATGGTTGTCCAGTGATGATCCGTTCTGTAGACGTGATCATAATAACTGAGGCCTTCATCCGCAAGCATTTTGTCAAAGTTGAGCGTATCTATGCCGGAGGCATTCAAAAGCTTTTCAAATCTGTCCACGTTTGAGGCACCATAGTCCCTTACACCTGCAGGAAGAAGATCTTCGTTTGGAAGATAGGGAGTGGAGAAATATACAAGCTTTATGTCTTTTGAAGCAAGATAATCACGAAGCCTCACCACTGAAGCCGCATATTTTTCAAGCTCTTCGTCGGTGGTATAGATCACCGGATCGTGCAGATATCCGTTATCAAGCTTTACGATCTTATTCATCTCCCTTTGCTTAAGAAGTCTTCGCGCTCCGCCGTTTAAGTCAAGAAAGGTATATTTGCCTATGAAATAGGTCTCGTAATCCGATTCGAATTTGGTTTTTGCATCCGAGGATATCTGATTGTTTGCGGGTATCTTATTGACATAGGAATACAGAAGCTTTATATAGCTTCCGATTCCGAGAATACCGATGAAAAATACAAATACGAGCAGAAAGATGACCGTTTCCGGACTGTATTTTTTTAGATTTCCAAACATAACTGCGCCTTTCGATAGATCCTGCACCTTAAAGCCGGTAAATTCCCGGCTTAAAAGTTAAAGTAAATAAACGGATTGTGGGATCCGACGATCAAAAATGATGCTGCCCAGATGAACATCATCAGATATACGGCAGGGACTGCGAACGCCTTGATCTTTTTTACCGATGACATATTGTCGGTACGCTGATCGAGGATCTTTGCAACGGGTGTAGCAAAGATCATGCCTGCAAGGAGGAATATCCCGTATTCCCTGAGGCACCGGATCAGTTCCCCGGATATTTCAAAGGGCACATGATATCCGCCGCACATGGCAAAGCAGGTTTTTACCCCCTTCGAAACGCTGGTCACGTTAAAGATCACCAGCATAAAGTCCAGGCAGAAAAGAGTGACGATCCTCCAGAACACGGAAAAGAACCGGGATCTTCTTTCCGAGGGCTTTATGATATATCTTTCCGCCACAAGCAGCACGAAGCATATGAGTCCCCAGACGATATAATTCATCGAAGCTCCGTGCCACATTCCGGTTAAGAACCATACGATGAGCATATTGAGTATATTTCTGGGTACCGATACCCTGGATCCCCCAAGGGGAAAATACACATAATCCCGAAACCACCTGGTCAGCGAAATGTGCCATCTTTTCCAGAAGTCGGTGAAGCTCTTTGCTATATAGGGATAATTGAAGTTTTCGTCTATATGGAAACCGAACATCCCTGCAAGACCGATGGCCATATCCGAATATCCCGAGAAATCATAGAAGAGCTGAAGGGCAAAACAGACAGACCCAAGCCACAGCATGGCAGGGTTTGCGGATACGGGATCGAGTCCGTTTACGGTCTCGACAACCACCGACAGGTTGTTTGCAAGCAGAACCTTCTTGATGAAGCCAAGGATAAAACGTTTAAATCCGAGGGAGAAACCTGAAAGATCGGTCTTTCTGTTTACGATCTGGTCCTCGATCGATGAATACCTTACTATGGGACCCGCGATAAGCTGCGGGAAAAATGAGATATAAAGGGCAACATAAAAAGGATTTTTCTGTGCCGGGACGTCTTTTCTGTAAACATCGACCACGTAGGACAGTGCCTGAAAGGTAAAAAAGGATATGCCTATGGGCAGAGTCAGTGAAGTCACCGGAACGGACTGCTTAAAGACGGTATCAAAAAGCTGTATCGAAAAATTAAGATATTTGAATACAAAGAGCAGGGCGAGATTTAAAACTATATCAAGCACAAGCAGGGCTTTTGCTCTTCTTTTGCATTCCGGCCCGCCGTTTTTTTCGATGAGAAGAGCCAGAAGATAGTTGACGATGATGGAAAGGATCATCAGAATGACGAACTTAGGTTCCCCGTATGCGTAAAAGATCAGGCTTGCCGCAAGCAGAAGGTAATTCCTGTATTTTTCCTTTGAAAGATAATACAGCACCACCGTGACGGGCAGGAATAAAAAAGTAAACAGGATACTGGAAAATACCATTATTTGTCTCCGTTGACCGCAGTGAAGATTTCATAAATTAATGAGAAACAAACCGTAAACTCATTCTCTATAATTTAGCATAGTTTTGGACTCCGTACAAGATTCGGCGCTTTTTGGGACTATTTGGAAAAATAGGGATTATGTGGTAGAATTAACACAGTTTTGTACATATACGGAATTGACGGGGAATTATGGTTCTCCGCCCGGTTTATACGTGTCATATGGAGGGAAAACAATGGCAGAATTAACACTTACATCAGGAAATTTTGAAGAAGAAGTAATAAAGTCCGATATACCCGTTCTCGTTGATTTCTGGGCACCCTGGTGCAATCCTTGCAAGATGATGGGGCCTGTTGTTGCGAAGCTTGCGGGAGAGCTTGAAGGCAGGGTTAAGGTCGGCAAGGTCAACGTTGATGAAGAGGGAGATCTTGCCGCAAGATACGGAGTTCAGAGCATTCCCATGTTTGCGTATTTCAAAAACGGTGAGATCGTTGCCAAAAAGATCGGCGGGACAACAATAGGCGATCTTAAGAGCATGCTCGTATAAGAGCTTAAATAGGGGTGCAAAGTGACGGAAAAAGACGGAAGTACGGTAAAGATATACGATAACGGCAATCTGCTGGCGCTGATAATCTTAGCGGATTACGATAAAAAGGGCATCAGTTTTTTTACCGAAAATGAATATTCACAGCAGCTTGCTTTTATGCATCATGAAAAAGGCCATGTTATCCTGCCTCACATTCATAATGAGGTAAAAAGAGAGGTCTTTTATACAAAAGAGGTCCTGGTCATAAGAAAGGGGATGCTTAAATGCGACTTTTACGACCGCAACAGGGAATATGTGGATTCCTATGTGTTAAACGGCGGAGATGTCATTCTCCTTATTGACGGGGGACATGGTTTTGAATGTCTGGAAGAGACCGAGATGTATGAGATAAAACAGGGTCCCTATGCGGGGGATTCTGATAAAACAAGATTTGATCCCGAAACGAAGGAAGATTTATAGAATGAACGAACGAATACCTGTATGCGAGCCGTTCTTAACGGGCAGGGAAGCTGAATATGTAAACGAAGCGGTCACCACGGGCTGGATATCCGGAAACGGAGATTATGTCAGGAGATTTGAGGAAGCTTTTTCAGAGTACTGCGGCTGTAAGCACGGGATAGCCGTATGCAACGGTACCGTAGCGATCCACCTTGCCCTTGTCTCTCTTGGCATAGGTAAGGGTGACGAGGTCATCATTCCGAATTTTACGATGATAGCCACCGCTTTTGCCGTTTGCTATACAGGGGCGGTTCCCGTATTTGCGGATGCGGACAAAGACACCTGGAATATAGATGTTTCAAGGATCGAGGAAAAGATCACAAAGAAGACAAAAGCCATAATCCCCGTTCATATCTTTGGCAATCCCTGCAATATGGATGCGATAACGGAGATAGCAAAGAAGCATTCGCTCTTTATCATTGAGGATGCTGCCGAGGCGCATGGTGCGGAGTATAAAAACAAAAAGGCCGGTTCGTTTTCGGACATAGCGTCCTTCAGTTTTTTTGCTAACAAAAATCTTACCACCGGCGAGGGCGGAATGTGCGTCACCTCGGATGACGATTACGATAAGAACTGCAGGTATTATAAAAATGTCTGCTTCCCCGTGGGAGGTTCCAGGAATTACATCCATGAGGATATCGGCTTTAATTACAGGATGAGCAATATCCATGCGGCCATAGGCCTTGCCCAGGTTGAAAAAGCCGATGAATACAGGAGACTGAGAAAGGAACATAACAGACTCTATAAGGAGTACCTCAAAAACTGTCCCGGTATCGTCTTTCAGGCCGATGAGAAGGATTCGCTGAATGTGAACTGGATGAATGCCATAGCCGTTAAGAAAGAGGAATACGGACGCACCAGGGATGAGCTTATGGCGTATCTTAAGGATAATCTTATAGAAACCAGGCTGCTCTTTGTGGGAATGAACAGGCAGCCTGCTTTAAGAAAGTACGGATGCTTCTGTGATGAGGATTATCCTGTCACGGATTTCCTGTCTCAAAACGGGTTCTACCTTCCCAGCGGATCCGGACTGACCGAAGAGCAGATAAAGTATATCTGTGATCTGATTACAGGGTATTCAAGATGAAGATAGGCATTTACCTGGATGATTATGCACCCGGACAGGGCGGAGCATCCACACTGTCCGATACCATAATAAATGAAATAAAACAGGACAAAGACGAATATGAGTACGTGATCATAATCAAGGGAAGCTGCAGAGCCCCTTATAAGTTCACGGATAAGGGCATCACATATCTGAATTTAAACAGGGCAAGACTTAAGTATATTTTCAGGTCCAAATTATCCGAATTATCACAGACCGGGTCAAGACTTAAGTGCAGGCTTGCGGACAGAGATCCCATTGGGAGCACCGGCTCATACTGGGATATCATGTGCGACAGGGAAGGTTTGGATCTTGTGTGGTTTGCAACACCCGCGGAGGAAAGATTATCCGTTCCCTATATCAGTACGGTCTGGGATATCGGGCATCGGGCCGCACCTTATTTTCCCGAACTTTCAAGGCCGATGGTCAACTGGATAAGACGGGAAAAGGAGTATGGTGATAATCTCAAAAGGGCTTCCTATGTCATAACCGCAAACGAGACCGGGAAAAGGGAGATAATTGAAAATTACAGCATCTCACCTGACAGGATAAGGGTCATAAAGTTCCCCGTAACGGGATTTTCCGTTTCCGCTTCCGAAAAAAAGCCCGATATCGGTCTGCCCGACAGCTTTTTCTTCTATCCGGCCCAGTTCTGGCCCCATAAGAATCATATCAGGATCGTTGAGGCGGCAAGGCTTATAAGGGAAAAATATGACATAAAGATAAATGTTGTATTCACGGGCTCGGATAAAGGAAATAAGGATTACATCAGAGAAAAGATCAGGGAATACGGACTTGAGGATCAGTTTATTTTTGCGGGCTTCATTGCTTCCGAAGAGATCAATTATCTCTACAGACATGCGAAAGCCATGATATTTGCTTCGCTTCTCGGTCCGAATAATCTTCCTCCCATCGAAGCCGCCGTTAACGGCTGTCCGCTGATAATATCCGATATTCCGGGGCATGTGGAGCAGATGGGCGATGCGGGATTGTTTTTTGACGGATGTGACGCAGAGGATCTTGCCCGGAAGATAATGCTCGTTGTAAATGAGGATGACTGCATCGGGGAGCTGAAAAAAAGGCAGGAACGGTTTGTACGGGATTATCAGGGATATTCCTATTTTTCCGAGATAAAAAAGATTTTTGCCGAATTTAAGAAGATCAGGGAAACCTGGGGAAGGACCTACATCCGGAAGTTTTAGCGTAAACCGTATGATAATGATACGGCGGATGGCTTTATTTGGATTTCAATAATACACGGGAGCACGGACTATGGATAAAATTTGGGAAGAACTGCACAGTACCCTTGCCTGGGGGCAGTATCCGCCGGAATATCTCATTAAATTTATGGCAAGGAATTATTACGCCAATGACAGATCCTCCGTAAAGGTACTGGACTTTGGCTGCGGGGCAGGCGCAAATACCTGGTATCTTGCAAGGGAGGGCTTTGATGTCTATGCATTTGACGGCTCGGAAAGCGCCATCAAAAAGACCGGAGAGAAGCTTGCGAAAGAAGGCCTTGAGGCGGATCTTAAGGTTGGTACCGGAACGGAAATAAGCTACCCCGACGGTTTTTTTGATGTAGTTGCCGATATAGCCTGTATTTATGCCAATCCCATCGCCGATATAAGGGTAATGTATGATAAGATATACGGATTCCTTAAGAAGGGCGGAAGGCTTGTTACCGCCTATTTCGGCATAAAGACCACGGGATATAAGACCGGAACGGAAGTTGAGAAGGACACCTTTACCGGCATTGAATGCGGATGTCTTCATAACAGAGGGATAAGCCATTTTTACACCATATCCGGGATGGAGGAAATGCTGTCGGAGGCAGGATTTTATGATATCTACACGGATTCCTTCTGTTATACCGATCACGGCGACACCGTGGATCTGTTGGTAACCTACGCGGTAAAATAATCCGGTGATGCCGGTTTTATACAAAAGAACAGAAACTTAAGGCATGAAGAGATGAAAAAGATCGGACTTACGGCCCTGACTGAGCTTTGGAACGGAGATGATGTCGTACTGCTCGGGGACTGGTGTCTCACCTGTGAAAACAGAAAGCTAGCAGAAGATAAAGGACTTCCGGTGATGAAGCATTCCTATGACAGGGAATCGCTTTCAAAGACCTATGATATGCTCACGGAATTTACCGGAAGGCTTATAGATTCCATCGGAAAGACCTGCAATGAGTATTTCGGACAGAAGCATGATCATAAATACTGGCAGGGTATCTATGAGGTATGGATGCGGGATCATATCTGTATCTGGTATCAGAGGTATAAAAGCCTTATTGCCGCTTATGAAACCTACGGAAGCTTTGAGACCGATGTCTATGCTCCTTTAGGTGGAGAATACCCCATTGCGGATGTTTATGATCCGCCCCGTGAAGAGGCTGATTATTACAATCTTCTTATATATGAGAGGATCCTTGATATCATAAAGGACAGATACGGCATTAAGGTCAATGTCCTTAAAGATTCGGCCGGACATGAGAAACTCTATAACAAAAAAAGCCGGGGAACGGGGGAGAGTAAAAAGCCCGATATAAAGAATCTGGTATACAGGACTCTGTTCGGATCCTCAAAGATAAGGGGGATAGATACCGTTCTCGGAACGGATCCAAAGAAGGTTAAATACAAAACCCTGGGCAGATGCTTCTGGGACTGGGGGGTTTTTACCGACGTAAAGGTCACCTCCCGTGAAAGGGATATGGAGCTGCGAAGGGCCCTGAAACCTGACCTTAAGCCCGAGAACGAGTTTGAAGAGATAATGATCGAAAATATCATGTATGATATCCCGATTGCGGTCATTGAAGGTTACAGAGAGAGTTATGACAATCTGAAAAAGCTTTCCAGACATATGCCCGAGTCAGTCATAACCTATGGAAGCGGCGGCACCAATCCCGGGGGGATAGTGCTTTCCTGGTTATCGGAAAACGGCGTAGAGATAAACAGCATCTACA